>CALEZI010000001.1 GCA_937928755.1 uncultured Rhodanobacteraceae bacterium
CCCCTGTCGGTGCGCTTATTCGCGCATCAAACTGGCGGCGACCATGCGGACTGCCATTTTTGTCCGCAAAGGACGCAAAGGACGCAAAGAGAGCCAAGAACCAAAGTGTTGATGTTCTGCTGGCTTTGCCTTCCGTTGCTTTCCTTTGCGTTCTTTGCGTCCTTTGCGGAAAAGTTCTTCTTTCAGATGGTCGAAAGGGCCACCTGAAAAATGTTTATATATCAAATACTTGCGTGATGTTTGGTGAGGGCAGCAAACAGCATCCGGTGTGTCTGGCCTGGAGTTCGGACTGACTGCGTGCGCTTGGCCGGAGGCAGGCGAGTGCGAATGCTGGCACACTCGCGCTGAACAGATCTGAGGATGGCGACGATGCGGCGAGAAGCGGGTTTTGCGGGGCTGGCGCTGTGGCTGGCATTCGGGCTGGCAACCTCTGCGGCCAATGCGCAAGCGGAGCTGACGCCAACGCTGTTGGCGCAGGTGCAGGAATGGCGGCGTGATTTCCACCAGCATCCGGAGCTTGGCAATCGCGAGACGCGCACCGCCGGCATCGTCGCCGCGCACCTGAAATCGCTGGGTTTCGAGGTGCGCGAGGGCGTCGCCCATACCGGCGTGATCGGTTACCTGCGAGGCGCCCGCGAGCGCCCGCTGATTGCATTGCGTGCCGACATGGATGCGCTGCCGGTGCGCGAGGAAGTGAATCTGCCGTTCGCTTCGAAGGTCGAGGCCGAGTTTCGCGGCGAAAAGGTCGGCGTCATGCATGCCTGCGGCCACGACGCGCACACGGCGATCCTGATGGGCGCCGCCAGCGCGTTGGCGGCACGCAGGGATACGCTCGAGGGCTCGCTGATGCTGATCTTCCAGCCCGCCGAGGAAGGTCCTCCCGAGGGCGAGGAAGGCGGCGCCCCGCTGATGCTGAAGGAAGGCATCTTCGCAGCGCCGCGCAGGCCGGACATGGTGGTCGGATTGCATGTGTTTTCGACCATGAATGTCGGCACCGTGGCCGTTCGCGCCGGTCCCTTCATGGCCGAATCCGACAGTTTCAGGATCGTCGTCAAGGGCGTGCAGACGCATGGTTCGCGTCCGTGGGGCGGTGTCGATCCGGTGCTCGCTGCGGCGCGCATCGTCGACGGCCTGCAGAGCATCGTCAGTCGTCGCGTCGACATCACCCACTTGCCCGCGGTGGTTTCGGTCGGCGCGATCAAGGGCGGCATCCGCTACAACATCATCCCCGACCAGGTCGAGCTGATCGGCACCGTGCGCAGTTTCGAGACCGGGATTCGCGACGCCATCTGGGCCGACATCACGCGCATCGCGGAGCACACGGCGCAGGCACACCACGCCAGCGCGCAGGTCAGCTTCGAACAGCACACGCGGGTGACGCGCAATGACGTGGCGCTGACTGAGCGTCTGCGCCCGGCGCTGCGCCGAGCCAGCGGCGTCGAACAGCTGATCGAGATGCCGATGTCCACCGTCGCCGAAGACTTCGCCTACTTCGCCGACGAGGTGCCGGGTTTCTACTACTTCGTCGGTTCGACAGCCAAGAGCGTCGATGCGGCGACGGCGCCGTCCAACCACTCACCGAAGTTCGCACTCGACGAGGCGGCGCTGGGGATTGGCGTCGCAACGATGTTGAGCGTGGTGGACGAGGCAGTCAAACGTGAGACTGCAAACGTCAATTGAGTAAGTCGGGTGGAACCCGCGTGCGGCAAGGTGAATTTCGCACCGGAGTATAAACGCGGATTCCACCGGCGATGATCGCGTCACCGACGGCGGAATCCGCTTGCGAACATTGGCGCACGGCCGCACGGTTCGGTGGGCGGGTTCCGCTCTACGCAAAAAACTCCGTCGCATCGTGATACCTGGCGCCGATCGCCTGGGCGAACTGGCGGTCGCTGTCCATGTCGCCGACCATCAGCCACTGGTCGGTGGCAAGCCCATGTTTGCGCGCCAGCGCGATTCCCAAACCGGGCATCGGCTTGCGACAGAAGCAACCGGCCGGGAACGCCGGGTGCGGGCACCAGGCGACATCGGTCACCGGCACGCCGAGCAGTTCGATGGTGCGATCCATGCACGCGCGGACCTGGGTTTCGCTGACATTGCCTGACGCAATGCCGCTTTGGTTGGACACCAGGAACAACTGCCAGCCGTCTTCCACCCAGCGCTGCAGGCGCTCGCGGCGGCCGGGCAGGATCTCGATGTCGGCCGGGTCGGTGGGATAGATCTCGCCGCTGAGCGTGCGCCGCAGCGTACCGTCGACATCCAGCAACAATGCCTTGACGGTGCCAGCGAGCGGTCCCACCGGGTGGCGCACGAACGCGGTCTCGTCGATTGCGCTGAAGCCTTCGTCGGCCATCGGCGGTTCGAAACTCGCGGCATAACGCGCCAGCGCCATCGGCGGCGGCAGGTTGGGGTCGGATTTGGCCAGTTCCTTGATGTCGTCGGGCCCGAGCAGGCGGTCGTAGCGTTCGAGCAGCCGCAGCACGATGTTGACCAGCGCCTCGCGCACCGGCGTCGCCAGATGCTGGCAGCGCACCGGCACGCTGTGCGCATGCGCGCAGCGGATCACCAGCCAGCGCGATACACGCGTCGGGTAGGTGTTGTCGAGCACCACCCGTGTGCGGCCGGCGCGCAGGTGGTCGTCCAGCAGCGGAACCAGATCTTCCAGGCTGCCGCCGGTGAGGTCGCGGTTCAGGCGTTCGTAGCCGGCGTCGACGTAGCGCTGCACCAGCGTCGATTTGCCGGCACCCTGCACGCCCATCACGATCACCACCTCAGGCTCGCTGCCCGGGCCGGCGCCCGCTTCGAGTGCACGCAGATTGGCCGGAACCGGTTGTGGCGCGGCGAGCGCGGCGCCTTCCGGGCTCGCTGCCAGCGTGATCTTGCCGACCAGACCGGCGCGGTCGGTGTCGTCCAGATGCACCTGCAGCGCGCGCAGGCTGGACTCGATGCTCTCGATGCGCGTCGCGCCGACCAGCGGCAACAGCGGCGGACCGACGTCCAGCAGGGTCGCCAGCGCCGCCTCGTGCTTGCTGCAACCGCGTCGCGCGGCGATCGGCGTCATTGCGCGGTTCTTTTCCAGCGTATCGACCTTGGCGTGTCCGCCCAGCGGCCGGTGCGCGAGGAACGGCACACCGAGTTGGCGCGCGAGTTCCAGCGTGCCCTCGGCGGCGGCCTTGCGGTTGATCACGCTGAGCTCGTTCTGGATTGCGGCTACCGTGAAGTGCCGCTGCGCTTGACGGATTTCGGCGACGTCGACATTGCACAGACCGAGATGCTCGATCTTGCCCGCACGCTGCAGCTCGGCCAGCGTGCCAAGGCTGTCCTCGAACGGACAGCCGGGGTCATTGATGTGCAGCAACAGCATGTAGAGGCGATCGACGCCGAGCGCGGCGAGGCTGCCGTCGACCGCACGCCGCAAATTCTCCGGGCGCGCATTGGGCACCCAACGACCTTTAGGCCGCGCCATGCCCGCCTTGGTGATCACCCGCACATCCTCGCGCGGCCCGTTCCAGCGCTCGATCGCTGTCCGCGCCAGACGTTCGCCGTAGTGCAGTTCCTGATCATGGAGGGCGTACGAGTCCGCCGTATCGAGGACCCGCACACCCCCATCGAGCGCGCGATGGATCACCGCAATCGCCGTTTCCGTATCCGGCCGGCCCTCGGTGGAAAGCCGCAACAGACCGAGCGCAAGCGGGACTTCGAGGGGGCCGAGGACGCCGTAGGGTGCTGGGGACATGGGATTTACCTGACGCGGGAAGAGGGAAAAGGAAGACCAAGAAACTGAGGAACCCCGGAACAAGTCGTCATTTCGAGCGGCCCGCTTCGGGTCGAAGCTGCGCACGAACATTGAACCTCGTCATTGCGAGTTCCCATTTCCCGACCCGAAGTGCTCACGGGCCATGAACCGTAGGTTGGGCTAAGGCGCAGCCGTGCCCAACTCCTGGCGCAGCTGTTGGGCACGCTGCGCTTAGCCCAACCTACGCACTGAGGGGGCGGGAAAAGGAAGAATGGAAAAAGGAAAATGGAAAAGCAAAAAGCACAGTTCGCCGGAGCCGCTCTTCCCATTTCCTTTTTCCATTTTCCTTTTTCCCTCTTCCCGATCTCCTCACCGATTCAAGAAGAACGAAAACACCATATCCGCCACCAGGATGGCGCAGATGCTCAGTACCACCGCGCGGGTGGTGGCGCGGCCGACGCCTTCGGCGCCGCCGGTCACCGAAAATCCGGTGGCGACGCCGATCAGCACGATCAGGGCGCCGAACACCAGGCTCTTGATCAGGCCCTGGTTGATGTCCCAGGGTTCGAGAACGATCAGGCACTGGTACAGAAATCCCGACAGGCTCATGTCGACTGCCGACAGCGCGAACAGCGCACCACCGAGAATCGCGAAAAAATCGGCGATCAGGGTCAGGCACGGCATCATGATCAGCGCGGCGATCATCGGCGGCGCTGCCAGGTAACGCACCGGTTCGACGCCGATCACGCGCAGCGCGTCGACTTCCTGTGACACTGTCATCGAACCCAGGCGCGCCGCCAGTGCCGACGCGGTGCGGCCGGCGATGACGATGCCGGTGATCAACGGTCCGAACTCGCGGGTGACGCCGATGCCGAGGCCAACGACGATCGCGCTCTCCGCACCGAAGCGCTCCAATTGGGCGATGCCGTTGATCGCCAGCGACAGTCCGATGGTGACTGCCAGCAACGCGACGATCGGCACCGCATCGACGCCGATCTGGCGGATCTGCTCGAACACCGCCTTGACCCGCAGCGGCTGCCCGACGCGCCAACCCATGAAGGTGAAGTAGAAGGTCTCGACCAACAACGCGCCGAAATAGCCGACCTCGTCGACCATGCGCATGGTGCCGCGACCGAAGTTGGAGATGCCGTTGTAGAGGGGGGTCATTGGAACGGGAAAATGGAAAAGGGAAAATGGAAAACGGATGAGCAGGGTGCACGCAATCGGCAGGGAGCAAGGAAAACTGCGGAGTGCGCCGATGCGACAGATTCGCCGCGCGCGCGCCGTCGCATTTTCCTTTTTCCTTTTTCCTTTTTCCCGCTCCTGGTCACTTCGCCGCATCCTCGAGCGTCGCGAAGATCGGAAATACCCGATCCAGCCGCGCGAGTTCCAGCACCGCGTGCACCGGTTTGCTGACGGCGACCAGGCTGAAACGCTGGCTCTTGCCGCGCGCGTTCTGGAAGCCCTCGACCAGCGCGGCGATGCCGGATGAATCGATGTAGGTCACTTGCGACAGGTCGACGGCAACCGGTCGACCGCCGTTCAGCGCGGCAAGAATGCTCTTGCGCAGTTGCTGCGACCAGGACAGGTCGACTTCGCCGCGCACTCGCACCAGACGGATGCCTTGCACCTCTTCGGTCGCGCAGTCGTTCACATCGCTCACGGGAAACTCCTGGGGTGATGGTTCAAGGTAAGCGTTTGATCATGGTCAGCAGGTTGCCGGCGCCCTCTTCGGGGTGGCGGAACTGCCAACGGTCCATGACCGTATCGATCAGGTTGACGCCGAGTCCGCCGGGGCGGCACTCGGACAAATCGCGCGGGCGGATGCGGTTGGGATCCACCGGCTGCGCATAGTCGCGCAACTCGAAGCGCACGGCGTCGGTATCCAGCCACGCGGAGAGTTCGACGCGACCGTCGCAGCAACCGCCGTAGGCGTGGCGGATGACGTTGGCGACTGCTTCGTCGACCGCGAGCACAATGCGCTGGCGCTGATCCTCGTCGAAGCCGAGTTCGAGGACCAGTTCCGCAACCTTGCGCCGCACCAGCCGCAGGTTCTCCGGGTCGCTGCTGCCGGCCAGTCCACCGAGGTAGCGCGAGGGCGCGGCGTCGTCGGCGATCAGCATCAGCGTGGTGTCGTCAGCCAGCGACATCTTGCGCAAGTGACCGACGATGGCGCGCACACGGGCGCGCGGGCTGAGGCCGGAGACACGGTCGATCAGCGCGCGCACGCCCTCGACGCCGATCGGTCGCCGTTCGCCGTCACGCACGTCGGTGACGCCGTCGGAGAATGCATACAACGAGCCGCCGGCAAGCGCCAGGCGCTGGCTGGCGTAACTGATCTGGTCGAGGATGCCCAGCGGTGGGCCGTCGGCCTGCAACTCGCGCATGCTCTCGTCGGCGCGGCGCAGCAGCAGCGGCGGGAAACCGGCGTTGGCGATCTCGAGCATGCTGGTGCGCGGGTCGTAGTAGCCGGCCACTGCGCATACGAACATGCCGCGGGTGACCGTCTCGCACAGCTCGCGGTTGACCTTGGCCAGCCAATCGCCGGGCGGTGTTCCATCCTTGCCGACCCAACGCAGGCAACTGGACGCGCGCACCATCAGCAGCGCCGCGTCCATGCCCTTGCCGGCGACATCGCCGACACAGAAGGCGATGCGACCGTCGGGCAGTTCGAAATAGTCGTAGAAATCGCCGGAAATCTCGCGCGCCGGCAAGTTCAGCGCGGTCACCGGATAGTCGCGCCGACGCGCCGGCAACAGCGTCTTCTGCATCTGGCGCGCCAGTTGGAACTCGCGCTTGATGCGATTCTGTTCGACCAGTTCGCGGGTCAGGCGCGAGTTGTTCAGTGCCAGCGCCGTGGGTACCGCGAGCAGGCGCAACACGTTGGCATCGTGGTTGTCGAACAGCGCACCATCGCGCTTGTTCAGCACCTGCAACGCGCCGATGGCGCCTTCGGCCGTGTCCAGCGGCGCGCACAGGATCGAGCGCGTGTGGAAACCGCGCTGGTCGCCGATGTAATCCGGGTCGCAACTGGTATCGCGCACCATCTGCACGCGGTTCTCGGCGATAGCGCGGCCGACGATGCCGCGCCCCTGCTGCACGCGCAATCCGACCACATCGACCGGGCCGGCGCAGGCGCGGCAAACGATGTCGCCCTCGACCGGGTCGAGCAGGAACACCGCGGCTGCTTCGGCGTTCATGTGCTCGGCGATCTGCACCACCGCGCGACGCAGCGTTTCGCCGACGTCCAGCGACGCCGCGAAGGCGTGGCTGAAATCGGCCAGGATGCCGATTTCTTCCGGACCGATGCGGGCCAGGCCAGTCGCGGCCGGACGCAGGGCGACCGGGGTGCTCACGCGCTGCTGCCCGCGGGCGGCGTCGGGCCAGCGCGGCGGCGCACTCGGCGCCAGACCCACACGGCTGGGCCGCTGGCGACATAGACCAGGCTGATCACCATCAGCACTGAAGGCGGATGCGCGGCGACCGGGACGATCGCCAGCACTACGACCAGGATCCAGAAGAACGGTACGCGCTCCGGCCACACCTTGAAGCTGTAGTAGGGGATGCGGCTGACCATCAACAGTCCCAGCGCCAGCGTCAGCGCCAGCGCCAGCCAGCGAATGTTGCCGCCGATCAGCGAAAAGTTCTCCATCGCCCAGACGAAGGCCATCAGGCAACCGGCGGCGGCTGGACTGGCGAGCCCGGTGAAGAAACGCTTGTCGCTGTGACCCACCTGGGTATTGAAGCGCGCCAGCCGCAGCGCCGCGCAGGCGGTGTAGGTGAACGCGATCAACCAGCCGAGCTTGCCGGTGAAGTTGCCGTATTCGCGCAGGCCGGCGAGCGCCCACATGTAGACCACCAGGGCCGGCGCAAGGCCGAAGCTGATCAGGTCGGAGAGGCTGTCGTACTGGACGCCGAACTCGCTCTGGGTATTGGTCATGCGCGCGACGCGACCGTCGAGGCCGTCGAACAGTCCGGCCACGAACACGGCGGTGACCGCGGCGACAAACTGGCCATTGATCGCCGCCACGATGGCGTAGAAGCCGGAGAACAGGGCGCCCGTGGTCAGCAGGTTCGGCAACAGGTAGATGCCGGGCGGGCGCCGACGGACTTCAGGTTCGGGATCGCTCATCGATCAACTTCGTGATGGCGGTTAGCGACCGCCGAGAGCGGGCATTGTATAACTGTGCGCGTCCGGGAACGCCGTTACAATGGCGGTGATGTGGATTCTGTGTAAGGCGGTTTTCCGGTTCGTTCTGCCCTTCGGAGTGCGTCACATGCGTCTGAACACTGCGTTCCTGATGATTTCCCTGGCCCTGTGCGGCGCCGTCCTTGCGTCGTCCGATGCGTCCGCCAAGGATGCCAAGATGTACAAATGGGTCGACGAAAATGGCACCGTGCATTACTCGACCAATCCCGCAGATGCCGAGGCAGCGCAGGAGATCCAGTTGCGCAAGGGGCCGAGCACGCCAGCGGTGGGTCCGGTGGCGCCGGTCGCCGACCCCGAACAGGTGAAGCGTTGCGAGCAACTGCGCAAGAACCTGGAACTGCTGGAGAGCGACGCGTCCGACCTCGAGATCTCGGAGGACGGCAAGCTGCGGCCGATGACGGCCGAGGAACGTGCGCCGCAACTGGAAGCGACCCGCGCGGCTCTCGGGCGCTGCGAGTCGGTTCCGGCACCGCCGAAGTAGTCCTGGCGATGGGTCGCCGCGGTCAGCGTGGGCGCGTCAGGATCATGCCGCTGCTGCTGCCGGCGATGCTGGCCTTGTTGGCCGGAGCCTGGGCATGGTGGTACTACGCCCCGCAATCCCTGCCGCCGGCGGTGCGCGAACGACTTTCGGTTTCCCGGGAATCCGCGGCGCACAATCCTGTCCTGTACAAGTGGAAGGACGCAGAAGGCCGCTGGAACGTCACCGATCGACCGCCCGAGGGGCGTGCGTACGAGGAAGTTCGGGTGGACCCTGACGTCAATGTGCTGCCGGCGGGCGTGCCGCCGGAGCTGGATTGATTGGCGAACGCAACCGGTTCAGACCACGAGCGGACGAATCACGCGTGGGGCGGTGACCGGGGCAATCGTCGGGCGCGGTGCCGGCACCGGTGCCGCGCTCGGCGTCCATGACGGTTGCGCTTCGGCCGGCGGCGCTGGTGGCGCGGGTGGTGTCGGTGCTCTCGGCGCTCCCGGTGGTGACGGTGGGGCGGGTGGGGCGGGTGGCGTCGGCGGCGCCAGGAAGGCTCGCGACTTTTCCGGCACGCTGATCTTGACCAGTTGCGCGACGCGGTCGCGTTGGATCTTGAGTTCGACCTGCCTCGTCGGATCCTGTCGCGAGAGTTCGCGCATGGCCTCGCGCGGATCCTTGACCGCCCTGGCGTCGACTTCGAGGATGATGTCGCCTGCCTGCAGGCCGCGGTAGCGCTCGGAGTCGACCTCCAGGACCAGCGCGCCTTCGCTGGCACCGAAATAGCGACCGAGCTCCGGGTTCAGCGAGGTCAGGCGCAAACCGCCCATGGCCGACATCGCCATCATGTTGATGCGCATGTCGCTGCCATCGCCGATTTCGCGTTCGACGATGGCCTCGATTGCAGGATCCATTCCCGGCGGGAAATGAATGGTCTCGCCGTTGTCCGATTGAAACACGAAGCTGCGCGCATTGGGCCCGGCGAGCAGTTCGAAGCTGCCCTGGCGAGTCGCCACCACTTCGGTCGAAAAGGTCTTGCCGTCGCGCAGATAGCTCAAGCTCACCTTGTCGCCGTCCTTCAGATCCTTCAGCGCCTCGCGCAGCGCCAGGGCCGGGCGATTGCCGGCAATGGCGGCGCCGCGTGCAGCCGTGATGGTGTCGCCGGCCTTGAGCCCGGCTTTTTCGGCCGGGCCACCTGGCGTGACGCCTTCGACGCGCACGCCGGGACCTGCGCCTTCGCCGAGGATGACGCCGATGACAGCGCGGTCGGGGTTGCCGAGGTAACGGAACATCTGCACTTGCGCGGGATCGCCGCCGATTTCTGCCGACAGTTCGGCAACACGACGGCCGACGTCGGCCAACTGTTTCTGCGCCTCGCGCAGTTCCTGGCGCAATTGCTCGCGCTGCGCCGGCGTAATCTCCTCTGCGCCGACTCCGGTGCATCCCAGGGCGATCGCCAGTGCCAGGCACAGGCTCTTGATGTTGCTGTTCATCGTGTGAATTCCTGAAGTTGTCGAAAGTCCCAGCCTGTCCCTGGCGATTGCCTCGGCGCCGATCCATCGCCGCCGACGCGCAGTGTTTGCCGTCAGTCCAGACGCGCCTGCAGCATCAACGGTCCGCTGTCCATCTGTGCTGCGGTTCGCAGCTCTTCGAGCAGGCGCACGCGCTCGCGCCACAAGGTTTCCGAGCGACCGCCGCGTGCGGCGAGTCCCACATCGACCAGCGCGAGGTCGTTTTCGATCGCGCTCTCCCATTCGAACTGGGTCTCGGCGAGTGCCGGCGCGCCGGCACGCAGTTCGCGGATTTCGCTCTCCAGCAGACGCGAGCGCTGCATCAGCGAGATCAATTCCGGCGCCGCAACGTTCGGGTCCGCTCGGCCAGGCGCAGTCGACTGCTGCAGGCCGGGCACGATCGCTGCTGCCGCCAGCACCGCGGCCAGCGCCAGCCACCATGGCGTCGCCCTGGGTGCCGCGCGTACGGGTGCCGGTTGTTGTTGCAGCTTTTCACGGAGCGCCGACCAGGTTGTCGCTGGCGGCGATTCCAGCGGCAGTGCGGCGAGCCGTTGCCTCAACAGGGCATCGCCCTTGGGTTCCATGTTGCATCCTCCTGATCCAGCAAACTGCGCAGCCGGGCTCCGGCGCGCGCCACCTGCGACTTCGAGAAACTCACGCTGCGGTCGAAGGACTGGGCGATTTCCTCGTGCGTGTAGCCTTCGACGTGGTACAGCCACAACACCGCGCGCGACAGCGCCGGCAGACGCCCGAGCGCACGTTTCAAGTCCTGCGCCGACACCGCTGCGAGTGGGTCGACGCCGTCATCGGCCGCGTGGTCGAGCAACAAACTGTCGAGTTCATCCATCGGCCGCCGCCCGCGCAGGCGCATCAATGCCGCGTTGACGACGATGCGGCGCAGCCATCCCCAGAACGGCGCGTCGCTGCGGTACTGCCCGATCTGCTCGAACACCTTGAGAAAGCTGTCCTGCAGCAGGTCGTAGGCTTCGGTCTCGTTGCCCAGCAAGCGCAGCGCCAGGGTATAGACCGGGCGATCGAATAGTCGGTAAACCTGCTCGAACGCCTCCAGATCGCGGCGCTTCAGCCGGGCGATCAGCAGTTCCGGGACGTCGATGGCGAAGGAGGATGTGCTCACAGTGGACAAGGATGCGCCGATGCGGGGATTGGTCGCAGTGGGGAGAAGTCAGCAGCGCGGATTTGCCAAATGTTGCAATTGGGGGCGGGAATCGGGAATCGGGAAAGGGGAAAGGGGAAAGGGGAAAGGGGAAAGGGGAAAGGCTCGCTCATATCGAGGCTTATGTGGGTCCAGACTTGTCTGGACGCTCTTGGCTCCGGCTCCGCATCGGGAAGCGTCCAGACAAGTCTGGACCCACCAGAGCCAGTCTGGACCCACCAGAGTCCAGGCAAGTCTGGACCCACCAGAGCCGGCACCCGGGAGTCCTTCCGGAGTCCCGACGCCCGCTCATCTGGCGTCCCTGGCGCAACTCCCATAGCCTCACGGCCTTGAAGTAGGCGACTGAGCCCGGAACCGCATGCGCATCATCACCCTGAATCTGAATGGCCTGCGCTCGGCGACCCGCAAAGGCGTGTTGCCCTGGCTCGCCGAACAGGATGCCGATGTCATTGCGCTGCAGGAGACGCGCCTGCAGGAAAAGGAGCGGTTGGCCGAGGACTTCTCGATCGCGGGATACACCGGTTTTTTCGTCGACGCCCAGGCCAAAGGCTACAGCGGCGTTGCGCTGTATCTGCCGCAACGACCGGATCGTTTCCAGGTCGGCATCGGCAAGCCCGAATTCGACACCGAGGGGCGCTGGCTGCAAGCGGATTTCGGCAATCTGTCGGTGGTGTCGCTGTACCTGCCGTCCGGCTCGTCGGGCGAGCAGCGCCAGGCGTTCAAGTTCCAGGTGCTCGACTGGCTTCAGCAGAAGTTCGCCGAGTTGGCGCGCGATGGCCGGCGCTACATTGTCTGCGGCGACTACAACATCGCGCACCGACCGATCGACCTGAAGAACTGGCGCAGCAACCAGAAGAACTCGGGTTTCCTGCCGCAGGAGCGCGCGTGGATGGAGCACCTGCTGGTCGCCGAACGCTGGGTCGACAGCCATCGCCAACTGAAGCCCGAGGTTGCCGAGTACACTTGGTGGAGC
Organism: uncultured Rhodanobacteraceae bacterium; assembly: GCA_937928755.1. Lineage (GTDB taxonomy): Bacteria > Pseudomonadota > Gammaproteobacteria > Xanthomonadales > SZUA-5 > JADKFD01. The sequence continues at coordinate 12,071 of CALEZI010000001.1, forward strand.
AACCGCGGTCAGGCACGCGCCAATGATGTCGGCTGGCGCATCGATTATCAGATCGCGTCGCCGGATCTGGCCCATGCGCCTGCCGCGGTGCGTGTCCACAAGGATTCGTGGTTCTCCGACCATGCACCCTTGATCGTCGATTACGACCTGAAAAGACTCAATCGCGGACGCTGACACTCTTGCGTCCTTTCCGGGCTTCCGCCACGATGGCGAGGCGCTTCTACGACCGACGAGGCAACCGATGTGGCAATGGCTCAAGCGCCTGTTCAGCCGACGCGATGCGACGCCCGAAGCGCAACCGCAGGTCTGGAATTTCCGCATCAAGGGCGGGCGCGCCGAAATCGGTGCGGTCAACGACGCGCTTGAGCGCGCGGCCATGGCCGGCGATGTCCCGGAGGCCGCCATGCGCGCCATGCAGGTGGCGCTCGACGAACTGCTGACCAACGCCATCATGCACGGCAAGGTCAGTCTCAATGATCCGATGCAGGTCGACCTGATCGTCGCCAAGAGCGTGCTGCGCGCGGTGATCAGTCACGCCGGCCCGGAGTTCGATCCGACCGAAGTCGCCGCTCCGGACCTGGAAGGCGGCTTGCAGGATCGCGAGATCGGCGGCCTCGGCATCCATCTGGTGCGCTCGATGATGGACGAGTTCGCCTACGAGCACGTCGACGGGCGCAACATCATCAAGCTCGGCAAGAATTTCCGCTGAGCGAGAGTTGGGTTTTGCAGTGGCAGCCTTGCTCGCGCTGGTTGGCTGGTGATTCGCGCATCGAAGCTTCGGGAGTCCCCGGCGCATCGTTTCGGTTCGCACCTTGGTGTTGCTAACAGTCGGCGACCCCGGAGCCGGTTTTTTGTCCGCAAAGGACGCAAAGAACGCAAAGAGAGCAGGAAGTGGTAGTTGTGCAGAGGCCAGATTTCCCCGGCCGAGTCACGTACTGGCCGTGCTCTCCTTTGCCTCTTTGCAGACCGATGATCTTCTTCCAGTGGTTCGCAGAGTCCGCTCCCGACACCGAGGCGCCGTCGGCAATCAGAACACCAGATAGCGCGACCAGAAATCGCAGTAGGGCTTGCGATAGTCCTGAATCAATCCACGCGCGATGTCGTCGAGCTCGATGGCGACATCGTCGCCAGTCGTGCGCCGAGGCCAGGCGGGCAGGCCGTTGCCGTTGGGGTCGCCGGTCGCAGCAAATTGTGTCCACTGTCTTTGCATCTGCGCCGCGAGATCGGCTTCGCTGGCGGTGGCGCCGGCCAGCGGTCCGAACACGAAGGCGATGTCGGCGCCGTGAAACGCGCCATAGGGTGCCGATGGCCCGGCGATCACATGGGTGTAGACGTAACGCCAGGTCGGGTTGCCCGCAGCGGCGTGGTTGCGCGTGAAGGCCATCGTCGGGCACGCGAACTGCAAGTCGTCGAGCAGGTCCGCGTAGGCATACCAAGGCGCCGGGTAGGCACTAGCCGGATACTGCTGCAACACTTGAGCGCTGATCGTCGGGAAGGTCTGCCGGATCAGTTCCTCGTAGGCGGCAACCGTCGGCGGGCGCGCGCTGATCGGCAACAGTGCCGTCAGTTCATCGGCGTTGATGCCCGCCAGCAACGGCAGCGGCGCGCTGCGGCCCCCCTGCATGGCAAGACCGGGGCCCTCGATCAGGCTGTAGCCGTCGCGCACATGACCGAACTGTTCGCCGCTGCGGCCAAAACCGACGGTGGGCGCGGCAGCGGCAATCAGCGCTTCCCAGCCGAGCCCGCGCATGCAGCCTTTGCGGTCGACCTGCGCTGCGCACCCGGCGGCACCGATCACGCGGTCGCCCTGGGCGAAGGCGCTGGTCTGTCCGATCGTTGCGCTGTCGAGTTCCGGCAAGCTGCGCCGGCAGCCACCGCTCTGCATGATTGCCCGGTGAAACAGGCCGCGCGCCAGTGGGCTGGCCAGCAACGCGCAGGTCGACAGACCGCCCGCCGATTCGCCGAAGACGGTGACTCGCGCGGGATCACCGCCGAAAGCCTCGATGTTGTCGCGGACCCAGCGCAATGCGGCGATCTGGTCGAGCAGTCCGTAATTCCCGGCGCTGGGCTGGTCCGCGTGTTCGCCCGAGAACTCGCGCATCGCCAGAAACCCCAGCGGTCCGAGACGGTAGTTGATGCTCACCAGGACAACGCCATCATCGGCGAGGCGTGCGCCGTCGTACTGCAGTTCGCCGTCGCCGCGGCGTTCGACCGCCGAGCCCTGAACCAGCCCGCCGCCATGTATCCACAGCATCACCGGGCGCCCGGCGCCCGCGCGCAGCTCGGGCGTCCACACGTTGAGTTGCAGGCAATCCTCGCCGCGCACGCCGAGGCTGGTGTTGTAGATGCCGTCGCCAACGGCGTTCTGCGGGCAACTCGGGCCCGCGCTGGATGCCACCAGCGGCTGCGTTCGCGCGGTCGCCGGTTGCGGCGCCCGCCAGCGCAGTTCGCCGAGCGGTGGCGCCACGAAGGGCACGCCGAGGAAACGCGTCGAGCCGTCGGCCAGCGGCGTGCCGACCAGCAATCCCTCGCGCACGGCCGCCACCGCAGCCGGTCGACTCGATGCGGTCAGGATGCGCAGCGGCCGGTCGCTGCGCTGGAACGGGCCACCAACGCCGAACGGGTAGGCGAGATCGAGGCGGATGCGGTTGAAGTCGACATCGTTGCGCGGCGTCACCAGAACCACGCGTGCGTTTCCGGCGCTTGTCGGCTGCAGCGTTTGCGTCGGGCAACTGCGGCAATAACCGCGGGCGAACTGAAATTCCGGTTCGAGATCGGTGTCGGCGACCGGCGTGGCGGCATACGCCCAGCGCGGTCGCCCGTCGCTGTCGTACACATACAGCGTATGGAAGGAAAGCACGGAATCGGCAGCGCCGAACAGATAGCTGATCAGACCCCAACCATCGTCGCCGTCACCCGCATACCAGCTGCCGGACAACGCCGATTGCGGCAAGTCGCTCGCCGGGAGGATGGCTTCCAGGCACCAGCGCAGATCCTCGCCATCGATGCGGAAGCTGAAATCGTAGAGCGTATCGGCACCGGGGCGCGCACTGCCGTTGCCGCAGGACGCCGCATCCGCGCTGCGCTGCATGCGCGCACCGGGAAAGCGCGCAGCCAGCGTCATCGGCGGAATGGTGCCCGGCCGGTAATGTATTTCGATCAGTTCCAGCGAGCCGCCGTCGCCAGCCCAGGATCCGTCGATCAGGTACCAATAAGGCTGACCGTCGGCGGCAAAGGTGAACAACGTGCCGACCACGCGATCGCCAACCACTTGCAGGTCGAGGCCGTGGCCCTCGCGGGTGCGATCGTAATAGAGGCCGGGAGTAGGCGGTGCCGCGATGGCCACTTGCGCGAACAGCATCAGAAAAAGGACAAAGCATGAACGCATGGGCCACTCCCGCCGGGCATTCAACTGCCAACGCATGGAAGAGTAACGCGTTGACCGTAGCGCTGGCGTGCGTATCGGGGAATGCGGTACGGGTTACGCGAAAGCTCCGCAGTTTGCGCATTCTGTGAGGGGGCGGACCCGTCTGGACGCAGTCGCACTTGAGGATGGAGAGCGTCCAGACAAGTCTGGACCCACCAAAGCATCGGTGTGCCGGCCTTTCCCGTGCCCCGTGCCCCGTGCCCCGTGTCCCGTGTCCCGTGTCCCGTGTCTCTCGCAGCTTGCCGCTTCCACACTCTGGTGCTTGCCCCTCGCGTCACCCTTGCCTAAACTGCGCGACCCGCCGTGCCGTGGGTCGTTAGCTCAGAGGTAGAGCAGGAGACTTTTAATCTCTTGGTCGAAGGTTCGATCCCTTCACGACCCACCAACGTTAAACGGCAGGAAAAAGGAAAAGGGAAAATGGAAAAGGGACAGCGACGCGCGGGTTGCGGCGACTGCCCGGCCCATTCGTTACCCTTTTCCTTTTTCCTTTTCCCCTTTTCCTGAGCCGCATGGCTATCCGCGTCCTTACCGGCATCAAGCCCACCGGCACGCCGCACCTCGGCAACTATGTCGGTGCCATCCGTCCGGCGATTGCCGCCAGCCGCGAACCTGGCATCGAGTCGTACTATTTCCTCGCCGATTACCACGCGCTGTCGGGTACTGCCGATGCCGAACGCGTGCATCGATCGACGCTCGAAATCGCGCTCACCTGGCTGGCGCTTGGACTGGACCCGGCGCAGGTCCACTTCTATCGCCAGTCCGACTTGCCAGAAGTGACCGAACTCACCTGGTTGCTCAGTTGCGTCACCGCCAAGGGGCTGCTCAACCGCGCGCACGCCTACAAGGCTGCGGTCGATGCCAATGTGGCGCTCGGCAACGACGCCGACCACGGCGTCGGCATGGGCCTGTATCTGTATCCGGTGCTGATGGCGGCCGACATTCTGCTGTTCAATGCGCACCGCGTGCCCGTTGGGCGCGACCAGGTGCAGCACATCGAGATCGCGCGCGACCTCGCGCAACGATTCAACCATTTGCACGGCGGCGACTATTTCACGCTGCCTGAGGCGGCGGTCGACGAGCACACGGCGGTGCTGCCGGGCCTCGATGGCCGCAAGATGAGCAAGAGTTACGACAACGTCATCGCACTGTGGGGCAGCAGCAAGCAGTTGCGCGAGCAGATCTACTCGGTGGTTACCAACTCGCAGTTGCCGGGCGAGCCGAAGAACCCGGACGACTCGTCGCTGTTCCAGCTGTATCGCGCTTTCGCCAGCGACGACGAAAGCGCTGCGCTGCGCCAGGCCTATGCCGATGGCATCGCCTGGGGCGAGGCCAAGCGCATCGTGCACGCGCGTATCGACGCCGAACTGGCGGCGCCGCGCGAACGTTACCAGACGCTGGCCACTCGGCCGCAGGACATCGAACAGATCTTGCGCGAGGGCGCCGAGCGCCTGCGTCCGAAAGCGCGTGAGTTGCTCGATCGCCTGCGCGACGCGGTGGGCCTGCGTTCGCTGGCGCGGCTGGCGACACCGGTCGCGAGCGGCGGCAAGCTGTCGAAGAAGGTGAAACTGCCGCGCTTCGTGCAGTTCAAGGAACCCGACGGCCGACTCAACTTCAAGTTCTTCGCGGCCGACGGCGCATTGTTGTTGACCGGTATCGGTTATGTCGATGCCGCAGCCAGCGCCGCGGCAATGGTCGCGTTGCGCCAGTCGCGGGCGCTGGCCGTCAGGCAGACCACGCTGTATTCGGCCGATACACCGGTGGGTGCGCTGGCGGCGCCCGCCGAGCAGGCCGAGGCTGCGCTCGCAGGCATCCGTTCCGCGCTCGCCGAGTTGATCGCCGCCGAATCTTGCTGATGCCCACCCTGGTCGCCATCCTGCTGTTGGCACCGCTGCTGGCGGTGCTGATCGGCATTTACCATTTTGCCGCCAGCCGGGCAGCGCGCGCGCCGGCGCAGAAGCGCTTCGACGGCGCGGTCATGATCGTGGCCGTGGTCGCCACCGCGTCGGTTGCTGCACTCGCTTTCGCCAACGCCCCCGCCGCGCGCGGCCCGATCTGGCCGCACGTTTATGCCGCGCTGGGCGGGTTCTTCACGATGCTGCTGGTGCTGGGTCTGGGGTGGTGGCGGCGCAAACCCTGAGCTGAGGACAGGCGTCCGCTTTCACCGGCCGACGACTGCCGGCGCGCCTTACTACGCGCCCCGCCATGCGATCCCCAGCGATGCCCGAAGGTCCCGAGATTCGCCGCGCAGCGGACAAGCTGGAAAAGGCCATCGTCGGCCAGCCGCTGAGATCGGTCGAGTTCGCCTTCGCACGGCTCAAGCCCTTCGAGGAAGAGCTGGTCGCCTCGCAAGTCAGCGCCATCGAGACGCGCGGCAAGGCGTTGCTGACGCACTTCGCCAACGGCCTGTCGATCTACTCGCACAACCAGCTGTACGGGCGCTGGTACGTGGTCAAGGCGGGCAAGGCGGCGAACACCTCGCGCTCGCTGCGCCTCGCTGTACGCGGGGCCACGCACGAGATCCTGCTGTACAGCGCGTCGGACATCGATGTGCTGGACGAGGTCGGCATCGCCACGCATCCGTTCCTGCACAAGTTGGGTCCCGATGCGCTAAACCCCGCGCTGGCGCCCAGGCACCTGGAAGCGCGGCTCGCCGACCCGCGGCTGGCGCGACGGCGCCTCGCCGACCTGCTGCTCGATCAGGCTTTCGTCGCTGGCATCGGCAACTACCTGCGCAGCGAAATCCTGTTCGAAGCGCAGTTGCTGCCGACGCGCCGGCCGGGCACGCTGGACAGCGGCCAGCGCTCGGCGCTGGCCGCGTCGATCCTGACGATCACCCGGCGCGCCTACAGGCTTGCCGGCATCACCAACGATCCGACTCGCGCCGCGGCGCTGAAGGCTGCGGGCCTGTCCTATGGGCGGCGCCGGCACGCGGTCTTCGAGCGCGCCGGGCAGGCTTGCTATCGCTGCGGCGGGATCATCGAGGAAGCCAACCTCAGCCGCCGGGTGTTCTGGTGTCCGGGGTGCCAGCGCTAGTGTCGACATCCCCGCGGCGCATCAGCAGCCAGAACAGCAGGATGCCGGGAAGCGCCAGCAGCGTCGTCAAAAGGTAGAACTGGACATAGCCCAGCGCCTCGATCAGCGCGCCGGCCGAGGTGCCGGTCAGCAAGCGCCCGACCACGCTGGCGCCCGCCGAGATCAGCGCGTACTGCGTCGCCGTGAAACGCAGATCGCACAGCGCCGAGAAATAAGCGACCACGGTGACGCCGCCGATGCCGCTGGCGAGATTCTCGAAACCGATCGCGGCCGCCATGAAGGCGTTCGAATGACCGCTGGCGGCGAGCGCGGCGAAACTCAGGTTGGACACCGCCATCAGCAGCAGACTGATCATCACCGAACGGCGCATCCCGAGGCGCGCGTAAAGGATGCCGCCGATGAAAATGCCGATCAGGTAGGCCCAGAAGCCCATCGCGACGTCGTAGAACAGGATCTCGTCGTTGCTGTAGCCGAGGTCGTTGAACAGCAATCGGAAGGTGAGGTTGGCGAGCGTATCGCCGATCTTGTGCAGCAGCACGAACAGCAATACCAGCCAGGCGCCCTGGCGCGCGAAGAATTCGATCAGCGGCGCGCTGATCGACTGCCACAACTGCGCCAGTCCGGTGCGCCGAACCGGTTCGCGGTGGCGCGCCGGCTCGCCCATCAGAAGCGCCGTCAACATCGCCGGCAATGCGAATGCCGCGCACGCAGAGTAGGCCAGCGTCCAGCCGCTGCGCGCCGCGATCCACAGCGCCAGCGCCCCGGCGCAGACCGAGCCCAGGCGCCAGCCGTACTGCGACATGCCGGCGCCGACGCCGAGCTGGCGCGGCTGCAGCAGTTCGATGCGGTAGGCATCGATGACGATGTCGAACGTGGCGCCGGCGATGCCGACCAGGATCGCGGCCTGCGCGGTGGCGATCAGATCGGCTTGTGGGTCGACCAGCGCCAGGTTGATCACTGCGGCGATCACCAGGCTTCCAGTGAACAACAGCCAGGAAACGCGCTGGCCGAGGCGCCCGAGCAGCGGCAGGCGCACGCCATCGACCAGCCACGCCCAGAGGAATTTCAGGTTGTAGACGAGGAAGGCCAGCGAAAACGCGGTCACGGTCTTCTTGTCGATGCCATCCTGCGCCAGCCGCGTGGTCAGCGTGGCCCCGATCATCGCGTAGGGGAATCCCGACGACATGCCGAGAAACAGCGCCGCCAGCGGCGCCGGCTCGGTGTACGGGCGCACCCCCGCCGGCAGGTGGCGGCGCCAGTCGTCGGCGCGCAGAGTGTCGTCGATCATCCAGGAAACCTCAGTTGGACGCTGCAGGGTGGGCGGTTTCTAGGATTATTTGCAGAGACTACTGCAGGGCACTGGAGCAAAGCTCGGGCAAGTCGCAGGCGACAGCAGGCGTTCTGCGCAACCCGCCACAGGATTGGCGCAGATTGGTAGACACAGTCGCTCCGCCGCGCCAGCATTGCACCCTGGCTCGAAATCCGATCTCAGCGAAATGCCCGACTATCTGGTAAGAGGCATCGACGAAAAACTGGCGGTGCGCATCAAGGACTACGCGCGCGACCGGCAGCTTACGCTGAACGACGGTGTGCTTGAACTGCTCGCGGCCGGGCTCGATTCGCGTGCCGCGCATGTCGCCTTGTCCGGTGGCGCGCGAGCCAGCGACCAGGTGTCGGACGTGCACACGATCGGCGGCAGTTGGAACTCCGACGAGGCCAGCGCGTTTGCCGACGCACTGCGCGCGCTGGAAGGCTTGCCACGCTGAGGCCTCATCGCGTCGCCGGGGAAACAGAACGGCGCCGCAGGCGCGGCGCCTTCCAGGGGCAATGCGCAACGAATTTCGTAAGCTTGCGCTAAATCGCCGCAATTGCCGCCACGCGCTCGCGCTGCAGCGCCTCGCCGAGCGCGATGCCGCTCAATCCGCTGTCCAGCAGCTTCTGCGCACCCACCGAGCGCGCCGCCGCGAGAGCGTCCAGCAGGCGATTTCCTTGAGGGTAGGGTCGATCAGACAGTCCAAGGCGACCGCGATGGTCTGCTTCGCAGGCCAGCGCGAACCGCCGCACGCGCTCGGGCCGGCGCAGGCCGTCCAGACGTTCCAGCAGGCGCATCACCGTGCTCGGTTTGAGTTCGTGGAAGCGATGCATGACCAGGTGGTGTTCGCACACCAGCAAGCCCAGGTCGCGATGTTCGGTCGGCACTCGCAGGCGCGCGCTCAGCGCGCGCACCGGCGCCACGCCACGCTGCTCGTGGGCGACGTGGCGCGGCAGCTCCGCGGCGGGCGTCAGACCCTTGCCGAGGTCGTGCACCAGCGCCGCCCAGGCGACTTGATCGTCTCCGGGCGCTACGCGTGGGCATTGGTCGAGCACCAGTTCCATGTGGATGCCGGTGTCGACCTCTGGATGGAACTCGGCGCGCTGCGGCACACCGTAGAGGCAATCGACCTCCGGCAGCAGGCGCGCCAGCGCACCGCAAGCACGCAGCGTGGTCAGGAACGCGCTCGGTTGCGCCTCGACCAGCGCCCGCCTGAGTTCCTGCCAGACTCGCTCCGGCACCAGATGATCGATTTCGCCGTTGGCGACCATCGCCCGCATCAGTTCCAGGGTTTCCGCTGCGACGCGAAAGCCGAGTGGCGCAAAACGCGCCATGAAGCGCGCCGCGCGCAATATGCGCAACGGATCCTCGGCGAAGGCGGGCGAGACATGGCGCAGCAGTCGGCGCTCAAGATCGCCGCGCCCATCGAAGGGATCGATCACCCTTCCCTCGCTGTCCTGCGCCATCGCATTGATCGTGAAGTCGCGCCGGCCGAGATCGTCCTCGAGCGTCACCTCGGCGCCGGTATGAAAGGTGAAGCCGGCGTAACCGTGACCGCTCTTGCGCTCGGTGCGCGCGAGCGCGTATTCCTGCTGCGTCAGAGGATGCAGGAATACCGGGAAGTCGGCGCCCACCGGACGAAAACCGGCGCTCAGCATGTCCGCCGGACTGCTGCCCACGACCACGAAGTCGCGATCACTGCAGTCGCGCCCGAGCAGGCGGTCGCGCACGGCGCCGCCGACCAGATAGACACGCAAGTGCTCGGTAAAGGGGTCGCTCACAGTCCGTTGCCCGCCCGTTGAAATCCTGACGGAACTCTACGCGAGCCGATGTGATGCGTGCTGCATTCTGCCGATGGCTGCTTTGGGCGGATGCCATCGATGTTGCCGTGCGGCTTGGTCCTACGACGCCGCCGGCCTGGTCGCAGCGCGGCGCTCCAGCAGCGCGAAGATCGCATCCAGGCCTTCTGCCAACCCGTTGCGCAGCGCCAGGGATTGGGTGCGCGACCGCAGCGCCGCCAGCCGGTCCGGATCGGCGCACAGCCCGCGCGTGGCCTGCGCCAGCGCCGCGACGCTCGCAGCGCAGGTGGTCACGGCGCCGCGCTGCACCAGTTGCGCCAGCCGAGCGGGTTGATCGCGGGCCAGCGGCAGCGCCAGACACGGCTTGCCCAGCGCCAGGGCCTGCAGCAACAGACTGCCGGCGCCGACCACGGCCAGCTCCGACGATTGCAGCAACGCCATCAACGCCGCGTTGCACTGCGCCGGCAGACGCAGCGTTGCGCCATGTACCTCGACCGGACCCGTGGGTTGGTCGGCGAGCACCGCGATCGCACGCAAGCCACAGCGCTCGGCGGCCGCGCCGTAGGCACTCGCGGCAGGCCTGCCTTCGATATCGCCGCCACCGCCTCCCGGACAGAACAGCACGAAGGGACCGCCCGCCATGAACTCGCGAGCGACCGTCGGCAGCGCACTGGCGTCGACCGCTTCGCTCAAGGTCGACAAGGGCCGCCAGCGTTGCGCGCCGTGCCGCCGCAGCAACCATCGTTGCCAGCGTCCGGGCAGTTCGCCGTCCGGATCGAATTCGACCGACCAGTGCTCGTCGATGGCGCCGAAGCTGCCCCAGCGGAAGCCGCGCGCACGCGCCGAGGGGCGCGAGCTGATGTAGACCACGCGCGCGCCGATGCCGCGCGCAGCGCGCATCTGCGCCGGACGCGCGGTGCTGTCGAAGATCGTCAGTGCCGGACGTAGGCGCTCGATGGCGGCAATCACCTCGGGAGTGCAACGCGTCGGCGAGCGCGGCAACGGCACGGCATGGATGTCGCTGTCGACGGCGACCGTCAGCGCGCGCTGCTCTGCGGCAATCGCGATCGGCAGGTCCGGCCAGCGCGCACGTGCACTCCGTGCGAGCAGGCGCGCGCGCTGCAATTCGCCAGAGCCGGAGCCACCGGAAACCGGGATGAACAGCAGGCCGCCCGCCGTCGGTTCAGCCGATCTCATCGGCCAGGCGCAGGAATGCCGTGATCACCTGCTGGCCGGTCTGCCCCGGCGCCGGGCCGCCGGGAAACAGTTCGCGCATGCGCCGGCTCTGCCACTGGACCTTGGGCTCGTTGCTGCGCTTGCTGCTGCCGAAAACTTCCAGGCCGAGCGGCGACACGAATCGATGCAGCTCGAAAAAGTAGCGCTCTTGCCCGTGAGTCAGGAAATCGAACACCGGCTGGGCCGATTCGGTGGCATCGACAGCGCGACCGGAGCGCTTCTCGCGTTCCTGGACCAGGCGTACCGCACTGCCGGCGAACGACGTGAACGGCTCGCCGACGTTGGCGGTATCGAGGTCGGCGGCGATCAACATCAGTCGCGTGCGCCGGGCGGTGGCGGCATCCAGCTGGTCCCGCGGCAAGCCGGCGGAAAGCTCCGCAACCAGCTTCGGTGCCAGCGATCCGCCCGAGGAGGCCACTTCTGCGGTGTTGAACGGATTCGGTGCCGACGGTCGGGCATCGAAGGTCGACCCGGCGATCATCAGCCCGAGGCAGACATAAAACTCGCGATCCTCGCGGCGCGAGAAGCCGACCTGGTCGAGCACACGAAACGACTCCGCGATGCTGGCGCGTTCGTTGGCGCCGATGTCGTGCCAGAAGTCGGCAGCTTCGCGTTGGCGCAGATCGTGGCAGGTGGCAAACAGCGCCAGCAGCAGCCATTCGCGCATGTCCAGCGCGCGCCAGCCCAACTGCAGGCGCACCCGCGCCAGTCGGCCGTTGAGCAATTCCAGCGCGTGCTGTTCGTTGTGGTACTCGTGCAGATCGTTGCCCCAACTGCCATGGCGCGTCGCCATGCGCACGAAACTGAGCGCCAGCGCGTCCTGCACGCGCTTGAGCAGTGCTTCGTATTCGCCGCCAAAGGCGTTGAGATAGGCCTGGCCGACATCCTGCATGACCGCGAACAGGTCCTGGCGGCGTTCGCGCAACGCCGCGGCAGCCTGCGCAACATCGCGCACACGTCGCTCGCTGGCGTCGGCCGGGAACTGCCGATCCAGATCGAACAACGCGGAGGCGATATCGACGGGCATGCTGCTTGACGTGGCATTCTCGGGCATCGGCGCATTCAGTATACGAGAGGCCGCATGCGCTCGGGTTGTGCTTGTGACAAAGGGCGCCGGTGTGGCTACCGCGCCGCGCTCTGCTCACAGCCAACCACGCTCCGCAAACGACACGCTCGCGGCATCGCCGACGACCACGTGGTCGAGCAGCCGGATCTCCACCAGCGCCAGCGCCTGGCGCAGACGCTCGGTGAGTTCGCGATCGGCGGCGCTCGGTTCGGCCACGCCCGAGGGGTGGTTGTGCGCCACCACCAGGGCCGCGGCACCCAGTTTCAAGGCGCGCTTGACTACCTCGCCGACGTAGACCGCGGCGCCGGTCAGGCTGCCGTGGAACAGGTCCTCGACGCCGATCACCTGGTGCCGGGCGTCGAGGAACAGCGCCGCAAAAACCTCGCTTTCGGCATCGCGCAGGCGGGCCCGGAAGGCCTGTTGCACATCGGCCGGGGCGGCGATTGCAGATCCACGACGCAGCGGGCTGGCCAGCGCGCGGCGCCCGAGTTCCGCGGCGGCCTGCAGTGTGGCCCACTTGGCGGGGCCGATCCCGAGTCCGTTCGGTAGATCGCGCAGCCCGAGGGCCAGCGCGCCGCGCAGATCGCCACAGGCCGTCAGCAGATCGCGAGCGACATCCACCGCACTGCGTCCGCGTGTCCCGGTAGACAGCAACAGCGCCAGCAGTTCGGCGTCGGTCAGGCGGGCTGCACCGTACTCCAGCAGGCGTTCGCGGGGCCGCTCGGCGTCGGGCCAGCAGTGAATCGGTTGATGCGCGCTCATCGTCGTCGGTTGTCGGGGTTGCTGCTGGGTGGTGCAACATTGCAGCCGAACCGAATTGCCGGACAGCCGTGTTTTTCCCATTTTCCGGTAGTCTCCAGTCGCATGTTCCGGTAGGAAATTTCCGACAGATGTCTGATCTGTCCTCGATGCGCCTGTTGCTCGGTATCGGCGCCGGCATCGCCGCCTACAAGTGCGCCGAGCTGGTGCGCAGTGCGCGCGAGCGCGGCGCCGAGGTGCAGGTCGTGATGACCGCATCGGCCCTGCACTTCGTCGGCACCGCAACTTTTCAGGCGCTCTCGGGCCGCCCGGTGCGCACCAGTCTCTGGGATGAATCCGCCGAAGCCGCGATGGGGCACATCGAGTTGGCGCGCTGGGCGACGCAGATCCTGGTCGCGCCGGCAACCGCCGACCTGATTGCGCGATTGCGCGCCGGCATTGCCGACGATCTGCTGACCACCGTGTGCCTGGCGAGTAACGCTCCGCTGGCGCTGGCGCCGGCAATGAACGAGCAGATGTGGGCGCATCCGGCGGTTCAGGACAACATGGCTGCACTGCAACAACGCGCTGTGCGCGTGCTCGGGCCCGGGCACGGCGCCCAGGCTTGTGGCGATTTCGGCGCCGGGCGCATGCTGGAGGCGGCTGAGTTGCTGGATGCGCTGTTGGCGCCAGGCGGCGCTCAACTGAGCGGCCGCAGGGTCGTGGTCAGCGCTGGACCGACATTCGAAGATCTCGATCCGGTGCGGTTCATCGGTAACCGGAGTTCCGGAAAGATGGGGTTCGCGATTGCTGCCGCGGCACGCCAGGCGGGCGCCGAGGTGACGCTGGTCTCCGGGCCGGTGCATTTGCCCACCCCGCCGGGCTGTCAGCGCATCGATGTGCGCAGTGCCCTGGAAATGCGCGACGCGGTGTTCGCCGCCGCTGCGGGCGCCGACATCTACGTCGGCGCGGCGGCGGTGGCCGACTATCGGCCGGTCGCGGCTCAGGCGCACAAGATCAAGAAGAGCGGCGAGGCGATGACACTGCAGTTGGTGCGCAACCCGGACATCATCGCCGAACTCGGCGCCGGGGCGCGGCCGCGATTGCTGGTCGGATTCGCGGCCGAAACCCGCGAAGTGTTGTCCTACGCGCAAGCGAAGCTGGCTGCCAAGGGGCTCGACCTGATCGTCGCCAACCGGGTCGGTCCGGATGCCGCATTCGATCGCGAGGACAACGCGCTGACCGTGATCTCGGCGCAATCGGTGGTTGATCTCGGCAGCGGCAGCAAGCGGCAACTGGCGCAGCGGCTGGTCGAATTGTTTGCTTCGCGGCTGGCAGCGGAGGACGCATGAACCTGCGCCATCCGCTGGATCTCGAAGTCAGGATTCTCGATGCGCGCCTGGGTTCGATCTGGTCGTTGCCCGACTACGCCACGCCGGGATCGGCGGGACTCGACTTGCGAGCCTGCATCGATGCCCCTTTGCTGCTGGAGCCCGGGTGCAGTTCGCTGGTTTCCACCGGCATGGCGATCCACATCGCCGATCCGACCGTGGCAGCGCTGGTGCTGCCGCGCTCCGGACTGGGCGCACGCCACGGCATCGTGCTCGGCAATCTGGTCGGATTGATCGATGCCGACTACCAGGGACCGCTCATGGTGTCCTGCTGGAACCGATCGGATTCAGCCTTTACCATTGCGCCCGGCGACCGCATCGCACAACTGATCCTGGTGCCGGTCTTGCATGCACACCTTCGGATTGTGGACAGTTTTGAAGCCAGTGAGCGCGGAGCCGGTGGTTTCGGGCACAGTGGCCGCAGTTAGCCCCAGATTCAGACTGACGCATGCTGTCGCGGCCGGTACCTGCGCGCAGTTCGCAAATTGATGCAATCCGGATGAGAATGCGAGCGTGCAAGCCCTACGCAATCTACTGACCAGAGCCAAACCTGCGGATGCCGCCGCGCCAGCGCGGAGCGCGCCGCAGCAGGCGCCGGCGTGGCTGGCGCCGCTCGGTTTCGTGATCATGCTGTTCGGTACGTTGTTGTTCGCCTACCAGAGCTGGCAGATCTGGCGCACCGATTCGTTGCATGAGGTCGCCGAGCGCGTCGGTGCCCAGGCACGCCAGAGCATCGGCGGCTTTGTTTCCGAGCGCCAGCGCACGCTGGGAGAAGCGTTGTTGCACCCCGAGGTCGCGCGCTATTTCGCCAGCGGCGAAGCCGGCGATCCGGTACGCGCCCTGGCCGCCATTCGCGAACGCATGCCCGAGGTCGCCGATGCCCGATTCATCGGCGGCGATGTGCTTGATGCCATCGGCGACGACATGGCCGGTTTTGGCTATGCCAATGCCGAAATGCTGCTCAGCGCGGCGCGCCTCGGTGCACCCGCGCCGGCCCAGGTGCATGGTGGGCCGGGCGGCCAGCGCGAGCTGGTGCTGGTCAATCCGGTCACCCTGAGTGGCACGATTGCCGGTTTCGTATTGGTCAAATTACCTTACGAGCCTTTGCGCGATGCCTTTCAGGTGCTGTCCACTGGCGGCATCGATCTTGCGCTGCTGCAGGGTGAGAGCGGCGTCGGCGAGGTGCTCGAAGGCAGCCAGGTCGGCGGCATGGAGCGCGCTGCCGTGCCTGGAGCCATGTTGCGCATCGGTTTTCGTGTGCCGATGCCGAACATCATCGCCGGTTCGGAAAGTCTGCTGACCAATCTGCTGCTTGCGCTCTTCAGTCTGGCGGCCAGCCTGGTGGTTGCGTTGACGCGCCTGTGGCCGGGACTGCTGGAGCAGGGGTTGGGCAAACTGCGGCCGCAGCCGGTGCCGGAGGCAAGCGTCGGCGAACAATTGCGGGCTCAGGCGGTACCGGTCAGCGCCTCGCCGCCGGCAGTGGCCGTGCCGACCACGCCGACGGCTTCCAGTCCGCCGGTGGTCGCGGCGGCCGCGGGCCCAGCCACCGCTCCGGCGCGCGGTGCTTTGGTCGACCGCAGCATCTTCCGTGCCTATGACATCCGCGGAGTGGTCGGCAAGACGCTGTCGAGCGAGGTGGCGCAACTGATCGGCCATGCGGTCGGTTCGGAGGTGCGCGCGCGTGGGCTACAGACGGTGCTCGTCGGGCGCGACGGGCGCCATAGCGGGGCATTGCTGCTGGAGGCGCTGATCAAGGGGCTGCTGGCCGCAGGCTGCGACGTCATCGACATCGGCGCGGTGCCGACGCCATTGTTGTACTTCGCCACCCACGACCTCAACGCGGGTTCCGCGGTCATGGTCACCGGCGGGCACAATGCGCCCGAATACAACGGCTTCAAGATCATGGTGGCGGGCGAAGCGCTGGCCGAGCAGGACATTCAGGCGCTCTACGGGCGCATCGTCGAGGACCGCCTGGAGCGTGGTCGCGGCGCGCTGACGCAGATGGACCTGGTCGAGAACTACCTGGAGCGCATATCCGGCGACATCCAACTGGAAGCGCCGCTCAAGGTCGTGCTGGATTGCGGCAACGGCATCGCCGGGACTGTCGCGCCGCGTCTTTTCGAAGCGATCGGCTGCGAAGTCGTGCCGCTCTACTGCGACGTGGACGGCAACTTCCCGAATCACGGTCCGGACCCGAGCGACCCGCGCAACCTTGAAGATCTGGCGGTTTCGGTCAAGCAGTTGAAAGCAGACATGGGACTGGCTTTCGATGGCGACGGCGATCGTCTCGGTGTGGTCACGCGCACCGGGCGGATCGTCTATCCGGATCGATTGCTGATGCTGTTCGCGCGCGACGTGTTGTCGCGCGCCCCCGGCGCTACCGTCATCTACGACGTGAAGTGCACCAGTCATCTTGCCGGCGTCATTCTCGGTCACGGCGGCAGCCCGGTGATGTGGAAGTCCGGCAACGCGTTGATCAAGCGCAAGATGCGCGAGACCCAGGCGGAGCTTGCTGGCGAGATGAGCGGCCATTTCTTCTTCCAGGAGCGCTGGTACGGCTTCGACGACGGCCTGTATGCCGGTTGTCGGCTGCTCGAGATCATCGCCGCCGACGGACGCGACGCAGACGAGATCTTCGACGAACTGCCGCAGGGCGTGAGTACGCCAGAGATCAAGGTCCAGATGGCTGAAGGGGAGCACTTCCGTTTCATCGAGAAATTCCGCGATCGCGCACGCTTCGATGGTGCCCGCATCACCACCATCGACGGGGTGCGCGCCGACTGGTCGGACGGCTGGGGTCTGGTGCGCAGTTCGAACTTTTCGTCAGAGCTGATGCTGCGCTTCGAAGCCGTCGATGGCGACGCGCTGGCGCGTATCCAGGGTCTGTTCAAGGCCCAGTTGCTCGCCGTGGATGGGCGGCTGACGTTGCCGTTCTGAGATCCGATGCGATGCCCTGAATGCTCGCCAGGCCGCGCGTCGAAGGCCTGCATGACCCTCAAAAGCACATGCTGTCGCCACACGGGTCATGCTGAAAGCCTTGTGCGTCGGGCGCATCTGCACTAGGCTTGCGAGGCCTGCGTTGAAGCTGGTTGCGAGCGCCCCGCCGTCAGAAAGGGGCGTCACGACGTTAATTTAGAAGAGAGGACGATGACAATGAGACTTCGATATGGTCTGGCGGCATGCCTGGGCCTGGCACTGATGGGATTGAGTCCGGCCCATGCGGCCAAGGGTGACCCGAAGGTCCTTATGCGTTCGGTGAGTGGCGGCGAGTTGCGCTCCCTGTCCAACGCCGTCGTCACGCCAAAGGGTACCGTTTCCGGACTGAGCATGGCCGGAATCACCAGCGTCGACGCGCTGGACGATGCGGACAACATCGTGATCGACCTGAATATTGGCGCCGGCAACGCCCTGACCGGCCTGAGCTGGGACGTCGGCCTCGCCACCGTGGGCGCAAGCTGGTTGTCCGAGCCGGTGATCCTGTTCTCCGATTCGACCGGATCGACCGATCCTGAAGGTATCTTCCTGACCGTGGGCATCGGCGACGATGCGCCGGGCGACTCGGAATACAGCAGCGGCGGTGTGATCAGCTTCTCTTCGATTCCGCTGCCCGACATCACCGTGGGTGCCGACGGCATCCTGCGTCTGCAGTTCTTCGAGGATTTCGATGATGGCCCGGGCGTTGATGCCAACTGGCGCGACGCTGTCGTTCCGGCCGTCATCGCCGGGCTCGGTCTGCAGTGCTCCAATCAGGCTGCGTGCGACCTGGCCGTGGGCGGCACCCCGGTGCTGAACATCGGCACCGTCACCGGCGTCGATTCCTGCCCGTCGGTGCCCGCCAACAACAATTCGATCATCGAGCCGGGCGAACTGGTGAACTTCAGCGTGCCGCTGGCAGCTGCCGGTGGCGCCTTCACCAATGTCGTCGGTACGTTGACCTCCGGCACCGCCGGCGTCACCATCGTTTCCGGCATCGGCAATTACGGAACGATCGCAGACGGCGCCACGGGCACGGCCAATTTCACCGTCGAACTCGGTGATGCTGTGGCTTGTTATTCGGCGATCAACCTGTCGCTGGCGGTGACCAGCACGGAAGGCAACTTCAGCTTCCCGATCACGCGCAACGTTGGCTCTCCGGCGATCACCTATGCCGGCCTGCCGCTGACCATTCCGGACGGCGTGCCGGCGGGTGCCACGAGCGTCGCCACGGTGACCGGCATGACCGGCCCGATCACCTCGTTGCAAGTGCGCATCGCGGCGACCCATACCTGGATCGGCGATCTCACGTTCACGCTGACCAGCCCGGGTGGCACCACCATCACGCTGCTCGACCGTCCGGGTGTGCCAGCGACCGCCTTCGGCTGCAACAACGAAAACGTTGCCGTCACCTTCCAGGACGGCGCGGGTGATCCGGAGTCCATCTGCGGTCCGGCGAACACGCCGTGGCCGGTGACCCTGGCAGCACCCGTTTCGGCCCTTTCGGCGGTCAATGGTCAGTCCGGCAACGGCAACTGGACGCTGACGGCATCCGATTCGGCGACCCCCGACCCGGGTACCGTGACCGATTGGGAACTGATCATTCAGCCCGCTCCGGCCGGCACCTGCACTGTGTGTCCGAAGCAGGCCGACATGTCGATCGCCCTGACCGACACGCCGGATCCGGTCACCGCTGGAACCACCTTGACTTATGTTGCCACGGCCACCAACAACGGCCCGGCTCCGGCAGCCGACGTGGTCGTTGCCATGCCGGTCCCGGCGAACACCACGCTGGTTTCGGCCACCGCGAGCGCCGGCGGCACCTGCGTCGCAACCACCTGCACCTTCGCCGGTGCGACCGCGTCCGGTGCCACGCGTACGGTGACTTACGTGGTCACCGTCGCCGCTTCGGCAGCGAACGGAAGCACGCTCAGCGCCACCGCCAGCGTCAGCTCGCCGACGCCGGATCCAGTCGCTGGCAACAACAGCGCCACCGCCACGACCGCAGTGGCCACCTCGGCCAACCTGGCTCTGACGTTGACCTCGTCGGTGGCGCAGACGCCGGTCAACGTGCCGGTGACCTTCGACGCCACCAGCACCAACGGTGGCCCCAGCGATGCGCAGAATGTGCAGATCTCGATCGTGTTGTCTCCGGACTTCCGTTACTCGAGCCACTCGGCGAGCGCCGGTGCCACGTGCACCACGCCGCAGGTCGGCAACTCGGGCACGATCACCTGCACGTGGGCTGGCTCCACGCCGGTGGGCGGAGTGCGCACACTGTCGGTGTCCGCGTTCAGCAACAATGAGGCGGGGAACACCGTCAATGCATCGACGACTTCCGCCACCACTGATCCGGTCCTCGCCAACAACAGCGGCGCCGTGACCGTGCAGGTCGGTCCGCTGGTCGAGGAAATTCCGACCATTGGCCGCAACGCAATGCTGCTGTTGGGGCTGATGCTTGCGCTGGCCGGCTTCGTGGCGGTTCGCCGCAACAGCTGATCCAGTTCGGGTCTGAGGTAACAAGGAAGGGGCGGCCTGCGGGTCGCCCCTTCTGCTTTTGGGGCTGTACCGCCAGGACCGGTCACGAACGTGCCGCGAGACTGCGTGCCATCGCAACCCGCTATGATCCGGCGATGAACGAGAAATCCGCCAGCGTATTGCCGCTCGTCCGGTTGAAGACCGAACGCCGCTCGAACCATCCCTGGATCTTCCAGAAGATGGTGGAAAAGCCCGACCCCAAGCCGCGACCGGGCAGCGTCGTCGACATCGAGGATCGCACTGGCGAATGGGTCGGACGCGGCTTCTACAATGGCCACTCGCGGATCGCGCTCAGGGTACTGACCGAGCGTTTCGACGAGACCATCGACCCGGAGTTCTTCCGCCGGCGCATCGCCCGAGCGCTGGAACTGCGCCGCGACGTGCTCAAGCTGGACGACGTCACCGATGCCTATCGCGTGATCCACTCCGAAGGCGACGATCTCAGTGGATTGATCGTCGATCGCTTCGCCGATACCTTGGTCATCGAGTACTTTTCGGCCGGCATGTGGAAACAGCGCGACGTCATCCGTCGCGCACTCGCCGAGATCTATACCGACCATCAGTTCTACTGGTTCGCCGAGGAACACGTCGCCAAGCAGGAAAGCTTCGACTGTTCGGTACCGGCGCCGCCACCACCGACCACCATCACCGAGCACGGCCTCAGCTTCAAGGTCGCGCCCGGGCAGAAACACAAGACCGGTTTTTTTGCCGATCAGCGCGACAATCGCAAGCGTTTGGGCGAGTACTCCGTCGGCAAGCGCGTGCTCGATCTGTGCTGCAACTCCGGCGGTTTCGCGATCTACGCCAAGGCTGCAGGCGCCACCGAGGTGATCGGCGTCGACCTCGACGAAGAAGTCCTCGAACTGGCAAAACACAACGCGCGCCTGAACAAGCAGGCGGTGCGCTTCGTGCACGCAGACCTGTTTCCGTGGTTGCGAGATGCAGCGATCAACGGCGAGCGCTTCGACACCGTGATCCTCGATCCGGCGAAGATGACGCGCGACCGCGAACAGGTGATCCCGGCGCTGAAGAAGTACCTCGACATGAACAAACTGGCGCTGGGCGTGGTCAAGCCGGGCGGCATCCTGCTGACCTGCTCGTGCACCGGCCTGGTCAGCGAGGAACAGTTCCTCGACATGATCCGCCGCGCTGCCTTCTACGCCAACCGGACCGTGCAGATTCTCGAAGTGCACGGAGCCGGCGCCGACCACCCATGGCTGGCGCATGTTCCCGAATCGCGCTACCTGAAATCGGTGTTCTGCCGGGTGTATTGACGCGCCGAACTTGTGGGAGCGGGTTTATCCCGCGAACGCCCTCGCGGGTTGAATCCGCTCCCACACTGGAATCATGGCGTTCAAAACACCGCCATCGCAGCCCGCCAGGTCAGCCCGAACAACGGCAGCGTCGACAGCACGAACAGCGCGAAGCGCACCTGGATGACGTTGAACAATGACTGCCACAGGCTGTGCGCCACGCGCAGTCCGACGAAGGCCCAGGCCAGTCCGATGCTCATCGGGCTGCTGTCGCCTGCGATGGCAAGAACCAATACCACCGCGTAGAAGACGGTCGGGATTTCCATCAGGTGGTTGTAGTTGTCCGCCTTCCAGCGCACCGACGGCGGCAAGGTGCTCATCTGCTCGCCACGCGGCGCGTTCGGATCGAGGCGCATGCGCGCCTTGACGATCGCCGGAATGCGCGTGGCGTACATCCACAACCACATCACCAGCGTCCAGGCGACCAGCGCCACGACCGGGGCCAGTATCGGATTGGGGGTCAACATCGAAGTGCTCCTGCGAGGAGGGAAGCGACGATGCTGCCGTTTGCCGGTTACCAAGGCCAGAGGCGAGGTCGGCCGAGATGCGGGTGGCAAGCGTCAGCAAACGCTCAAAGCGTCGCCATTTGTGATCAAACGACTCGCGCGCTGGTGTGACGCCAATGTCTGGAGTCATCGCCTTGATTGCGGGAAGCGTCCAGACAAGTCTGGCCCCACCAGAGCAAAGCACAGGCCAAGGCCGGCCTCGGAACGCAGGCCCGAGAAGATGATCAGCCTGATCATTCCAGCACCCGTCGACGCATTCTGGCTTGCCTCGCGGCGCTGTTGATGACATCACCGGCGCATGCTTGGGGACAGCGTTGTCCGCATCGGGCGGCGCGCGAGTCGTGCAGGCGTCCTGCGGTTGTCACCGACTGGAACACCACCATGTCAACAACGCCGGCCCCAGTGGCACGGTCGGGGCGTTCGCGGTGTGGGACGATGGCAGTGGCGAAGCGTCTATGCCGGAGCCAACGCCAATTCTACGACCGGCGGCTTCACGACCTTGGCGCGATCGCGTGGAGCATCACGCAAGCGCGCGCCCGCAAAGGCGACAGGGATTGCGGTCGCGACGAACATGTCGCCCCTACAACGCGGGCTGGTCGCCATAGTGGCGCCGGCTGAACTCGCGGGCGAAGCCGAGCAAGTCGGCCAGCGTGGCGACTGGACTCACCAGCCAGCCTTGCTCCTTCTGCGCGCGATCGAGCCAGACGTAGGCGCTCCGCAGGTAGCGCGAACCCGACGGAGCACGCTGCCATTCGCCGGGGATGTTGAGTGCCAGCGTGCCGCCGCCCGCGGCCTGCTTGAGCGCGGTGGCGCAGACCTCGAAGCCGCTGGTGCCGCGCTCGTCCGGCGTATCGAACATGGTCGACGCGCCGTCGTCGGAGACCACCAGGATGTGCGTCGGCCGCTTCAGCTTCACCCGCGCCGCGTGGGTCTCGCGCAATGTCGGCAGCGGAAACTGGGTGCCGCCGCCGTAATAACCGGTGAGCACGCGCAGGCAGTCGTCGGCCGAGCGCACGAAGCCCTTGGTCGTGGTGACCTCCTTGCGGCTGGCCCACAGCGTGACCTGTACCGCCGCGCCGGCGCGTAGTGCCGACAGGCAGATCACCGCGCCGGCCAGCGCCGGCCAGGACAGACGTGAACGCGGATCGGGCATCGAGCCGGAACTGTCGACATAGAGGTCAAGATCCAGCGGCCGGCGCGCGCTCTCTGTGCCGGGTTGCGTGCCGAAGCGCCGCTGCACCGTGGTCAAACCGGGAATCGGCACTGGACACAGCACCAGGCTTTCGCGCCAGTCGATGGCTTCGAGCGCATCTCCCGCTTCCCAGGGGTCGAGTCCCTCCGGCAGCGGATCCTCGCTTTGCAGCGCTGGCAGGCTCGGGAACGGCACCAGATAAGGTCGCGCGCGCTCGGCGTAATAGCGCATCGCCGCCTGTTGCTGGTCCAGCTTGAGGCCAGCGAGGCGCAGCAACTCGCCATACTGATAAGGGTCGCGCGCCTGGCCAGCGCCGCCAGACTGCCCACCCGGTTCGGCTGCTGCACTGGGTGCCTGCGGCGCTTCGGCGGTGTCTTCCAGTGCCGGATGCTGCGGCGCCTGGCGCTCTTCGGCTTCCATTGCGGTCATGCCTTCAGGCTGTCCGCCCTGGCCGGCATCCTTGGTGTCCATCAGCGCCTGCAGGCGCTCGCCGGCCTTGGCATCTTCAAGCAGGTAGGGCAGCACCAGCACCGCAAAGCGCGCGCCTCCTTCGAGCCAGTGGCGCGCGTAATGGCGCACCAGGCGTGCCGCCAGACGCGCATCGACCTCGATTGCCGCGTCGCTGATCAGCCCGGAGTCGGGAGTCTGTGTGGTGGTGCGCGCCACCGCGTCCGCGGCAGCGGCGCCCTCGGCGTCGACCAGCGAACGCCCGCAAAGATCGCCACGCTCCATGCCCCAGAGCAACTCGTAGATGCGCAGATACAGTGTCCACAGCTTGCTCGGCTGGCCGCGCTGGTTGCCCTTCACCACGGCCTGCATCAGCGCCGGCATGCGCAGCCCGGCGCTGCGCATCAGGCGGTCGTTGATCAGTAGATCGGTGTACAGGTTGGCGATCATTGGCGCGTGCTGGGCGACCGTCGGCAGCGCCGGCAGCATGCGCGCCAGCGAGCGCGTGTGATCGCTGATCGATGCCGGCGCGTAGACGTGATGACCGATCTCGTGGGCAAGTACCTCGACTGCGTAATCCTCGATGCCCAGTTGCCGCACCTGTTCGAGGTCGATGACCACGGTCTGATCGACCAGCCGGATCATCGCAAAACTGCCGACAAGGCCCTCGTTTTTCGCCGCCGCGCTGGTTTCCAGCAGCAGCGGCGGCTTCAGCCGGGTGTAGGCGCTCCATGCCGCAAGCGCGGCGGGGAATGCCGCCGACCAGCGCTCGGCGAGAGTCGGCTCAGGCGTCATGTTTCACGGCAGCGCCAGCACGGTCGCGCTGTGCGACCACGCGTGCGTCACCACCAGCAGGTTGTCGCTGCAGGCGCAACTGGCGATGGCGCCGTGCGCGGTGAAATCGAAGCGCTTGCGCGGGCTGATCAGAACACCGACGTCGACGCGCCAGCCTTCCGGCAATACCCACGCCGCCGCCAACTTGCCGTCGCTGTGCGGCTGGACGTTGGCGCCGTAAGCATCGGCATGCACGGAATAGCGCTGGCCACCCGAATGCAGCAGTAGTTCGCCATTGAGCGTGCCGACGACCGGCGGCTCGGCGAAGCGGCCACCGAATCCAACAAATGCGCCGACTTGCGCGGCAACCCGCGGCGCCTTGGCGGGGGGCAGGTCCGGCCGGTACCAGCGATCGATGGTCATGCTCAGCAGCATCTGATCCTGCCAGTCCGCCAGATTCATGCCCAGTGCGAGCGCCAGCAATTCGCGATCGAGCGAGCGTGCGCGCTCCAGCGCGCTCTCGCGGTAGTGCGCCAGCCCATGACGCCAGGCTGCGACCTGCCCGGCATGCAGCAATTCGTCGGTGCTGCGGGCGCGACGAGCGACATTGCCCAGCGTCGCCAGCCAGTCGCTGCCGCCGCCATGCGTCGACCAATGCACCAGCGCATTGGCGACGGCCGCAGCCAGCGCACCCGGTTGCCGCGCGAACAGAGCGGGCGCGTTGTCGGCGAGTAGTTTCCAGCCATCGACGATTCCGGTCGCACGCGCGCCCGGACCAATCCAGCGCTGGCCGAGCAAGCTCAACCCGAGGTCGTACAGGGTGTCGACCAGCGCCGGCACCGCGGCGCTGTCGACGACCGCAAGCTTGCCGACGATGGCATCCAGCGGGCCGCTCAGGAGTTCGCTGAAAGCCGCCGCATCGACGCCCGGATAACGCTGCTGGGCGACGGCGAAGCGTCGGTTGTACTCGGCGCGTCCGCCGCGCAGGACATCGGCGAGGGCGGGAGTCAGGGGCATGGCGACGGGCCCTTGTATGTGCGGGGGAGCGGATCTGGAGGGCACGAGGGCATGAGGGCACGAGGGCACGTGAGAGCGACCGCCGTTTCGCTCCTGCCCTTTTCGTGCCCTCGTGCCCTCATGCCCTCGTGCCCTCGTTCCATCACCCCTGCACCAGCCAATGCAAATAGTTGGTATAGCGCTGATGCAGCGATTTCAGCAGCAGCAAATCGTCGTGCAGCGGCCCGTAGATCTTGCCGCCCTTGCCGATGTCGGTGATCTGGCGTTCGATTCTGGCGAGGCGCTTGCGCACCTCGGGTTCCTCGACGCCGTCGAGTCCGGCGCGCAGCTCGCTGGCGAGGTCCGCGACTGGATCCTTGCGATCGAGGTCGAGGCGGTCGTACTCCTTGCAACTGGCATCGAACAGATGGCGCAGCCAGCCGATGCGGTCGCTGCGGAAGCCGGTGCTGCTGGCGGCCTGGAAAAACGGCGACTCCAGGTCCGGCTTGAGTTTGTCGTTGAGCACGAACGGCAGCACCTGGCGCAGATCGTCGAGATGCACCTCGTCGGCACCGCGGAAATAAGCCATCGCCTTGGCGTAGCTCATCAGTGTCATCAGGTTGCGCACCGACAAACCGTTCTTCGTATGGCAGCCGAGGTCCTTGAGCCGGTCGCGTCCGTCGTCCTGCGCGGTCAGCCAGTTCCAGTCGGTTGCCGCCAGCCGCGCCGTGTCCTTGCTCTTGTATTCGAACTGGTCGCCGGCGACGTCCATGTACTCGAACTGGCTGGCGAAGAACTCCAGGCGCCGGCGCACCGGCGGCGGCAGCGGCACGCCGCGGACTTCCCGCGCCATGCGCTTCATTTCGTCCTCGGAGAAGATGATCTCGCGCGGCACGAATTCTTCCGGGCGTGCGTCCTCTTCGATACGCGTCAACAACTCACCGAGGAAACGCGGATTGAATGCGAGTGCCTGCACGATCACATCGATGCGATCGCGCAGCGCCTCGATGACCTGATAAGTGCCGCCACCCTGATCGTCGTTGGCGGTGAGATACCAGGCCGCCGGTGGGCATTCGTAGATCTGATCGAACTGTTCCGCGTAGTTGTCGCCCATCAGCGTCAGCAACGCGCTTTGCGTGCGCGTCGGGATGCGGTTGTA
Source organism: uncultured Rhodanobacteraceae bacterium (assembly GCA_937928755.1). GTDB lineage: Bacteria > Pseudomonadota > Gammaproteobacteria > Xanthomonadales > SZUA-5 > JADKFD01. The sequence continues at coordinate 37,971 of CALEZI010000001.1, forward strand.
CTCGTCGATGATCTTGACCCGCATCGACAGCCACGAGCGCCACGCCACGCGCACCTTGGCCACGCTGTCGGCGTTGATCAGGTCCGACGGCAGCGGCTGGCCGAGCAGGTCGGCCACGGTCATCTGTGGTTGTCCGCGCTGCATGCCACGCCGCACTTCGCGCACCGGATATCCGGCAAGCACGCCCATCAACACCGCGCTGGCGGTCTTGCCGCGCCCCGGCCCGCCGATGAACAGGCATTTGCGTTGGGTGGCGAAGGTCAGCAGCGGCAACAGCACGAAGCTCGAATAGCTCTGCGCCGACGGCAAGGTCAGGCGCGCCTTGCGATCGCCGAGCAGATACTGCAACGGCGGGCCGTCGAGGTACTCGATGTCGTAGTGCGGCGAGATGATCGCGGTGTTCACGATCCAGAAGTAAGCTTGGCGCAGCTTCTCGTCGAGCGGCAGCGCCGTGGTCGTCGTGGCCGCCACCGCATCCGCCGGCCCGCGATAGAGATCCGCCACGTCGAAGCGCTTCGGCGCATGCGTCGGCTTGGGATTGGTCGGCGCCGCCGACAGGCGCTGGAACAGGCTAAGCATGGGCGAAATCCGCAATGGCCGCGCGAGCACTATGCCATGGAGTGCGCGTAGTTACAGGCTCAGACCACCAGCTTGCGACCGGCCTCGTGCAGGCGTTCGGACAACTGGCGCAGCAGCTTGAGGGTCTGCTCCGGATGCTCGGCGATCACGTGGGCGAAATTGTCGGCGGTCACCAGACGCAGTTCCGAGTCGCGGCTGGCCACCACCGTCGCCGAGCGCGGCAACTCCAGCAACAAGGCCATTTCACCAACCCAGGCGCCGGGGCCGAGTCTTGCCAGCGTGTGTTCGACGCCGTCATCGCCGCGTTTGCGCACTTCAAGCTCGCCGCTTTCGATGACGTAGGCGCGGTCCGCCAGCTCACCCTCACGCAGCACCACAGAACCGGCGACGAAGCGACTGTAGCCGCAGTTGGAGAAAATGCACTGGTAGCGTTCAGTGTGATAGAGCTTGGCGCACCCGCTCGATGGCCGCTCACCGGCAAAGCGCCCATGCAGCCAGACCGCGACGGCGGCGCCGATCAGCGGCGCGACGATGTACAACCACTGATGGGTGTAGATCGATGCCAGCAAGGCAGGCGCGACGCTGCGTGCCGGATTCAGACTGGTCCCGGATACCGGCGCCTCGATGAATACCAGCGTGGCGACCAGGGTGCCCGCCAGCACCGGGGTATAGCGCGCGAAGCGCGGATTGTTGACGCAGAACAGGATCAGCCCGACCAGGGCTGCGGTGATTGTTATCTCGGCCACGAAGGCGTGCGTGGCGGAATAGCCAGCGCCGGGCAAGGTGATCCCGAACTGCACGCCTGCAACCGCCTCGGTGGCCAGCAGCGCGGCAACACCGACGCCGAGCAGCGCGCCGGCGATCTGCGCCAGCACATAACAGACGGCGTCACGGGTTGCGATATTGCCCTTCAACCAGAACGCCAGTGTCACTGCAGGGTTCAAGTGCCCGCCGCTGCGCTGACCCAGTGGCGAAACCACCACCAGGGTCGCGCCGCCGGCAAACATGATGCCGGTCAGCAGTCGACGCAGATCCGGCGACTCGATCAATCCCGGCATCGGCGACACCTCGGCCCACATCAGCGCGATCGCGCCAACGCCGATCAGCATCATCAGGGCGGTCCCTGCAACTTCGGCCAGGTATTCCGGCAAATGGTTCGGCATCGACATGTCCTGGCCGAGTTTCGGGCCAGATCTCCTGGCCAGATTCCACGGCGGCTGAGCGTCTCTGGAGAGTTGTCCGATTTCCGTTTCCGGAAATGCGCACTGGCCATGAAACAAGACCGCTGGACGTAGGCCGCGTGTGCGCGGCTTCATCCCGCTCACCGGCGCTTCTGTCGCGGATGCGAGTGAAGGCGCCGGTGAGCCGCTGCGCGGCACACTCGGCCTACGATCGTGGCTGGAGGTCTCCCGGTGCGCTCAGCCGCCGTCGGCGAACTCCGGGTACAGGGTCATGCCGCCGCAGGCAAAGATGGTCTGCCCGTTGACGTAGTCGGAATCGTCGGAGGCCAGCCACACCGCTACCTTGCCGATATCCGACGGCTTGCCGATGCGGCCATACGGAATCAGCTTGAGCAGGGCGTTGAGCGCTTCGGGGGTATCCCAGGCCGCCCGGTTGATCGGTGTCTGGATGGCGCCCGGACCGATCGAGTTGACGCGTACCTTCAGCGGCGCAAGTTCCTGCGACAGGCTCTGCATGAAGAGCTTCACGCCGCCTTTGGATGCCGCGTAGTTGACGTGACCCGCCCACGGAATCACTTCATGCACCGACGACATGCAAATGATCTTGCCGGCGGCGACCGAAACGCCTTCCAGCGGGCCGTTCTTCACCATGTTCCTGGCCGCCAGGCGCGAACACAGGAACATTCCGGTGAGGTTGATGTTCATGACCTTGTTCCACTGTTCCAGGGTCATGTCGACAAACGCCGCGTCCTGCTGCAACCCGGCATTGTTGACCAGGATGTCGATGCGGCCGAACTCGCGCAACATCTCGTCGAACATCGCCTCCACTTGCGACTCGTCCGACACGTCGGCCTTGATCGCGATGGCATGACCACCGGCCGCCTTGATCTCGTCGACCACCTTCGCCGCTCCCGCGGCACTCGAAGCGTAATTGACGACCACATCGGCGCCGGCGTTGGCGAGCGCCAGCGCAACGCCGGCGCCGATGCCGGAACTGGCGCCAGTCACCAGCGCCTTCTGACCCTTCAGGGGTTGATAACTCATCTTGATCTCCTTGCCGAAAGGCTGAATTCAGTGCGTGCGCCACTCGTCGATCAACGAGGCCACCAGCCCGGTCCAGCCGGTCTGATGCGATGCCCCGAGGCCGACGCCGGTGTCGCCATGGAAATACTCGTGGAAGGTGAGGTAGTCGCGCCAATGCGGATCGTTCTGGAACTTTTCGATATCGCCGTACTCCGGCCGACGGCCGTTCGCATCGCGGGCAAACACGGCGATCAGGCGTTCGGCGTGGGTCCTGGCGATCTCGCCGATGGTCCAACTGCGACCGGCGCGATCGACCACGGTCACGTCGTCGCCATGCGCCTTGGCCAGCTTGCGCAGCGATTCGATCATCAGGAACGCGGTGGGATACCAGATCGGACCGCGCCAGTTGGAATTGCCGCCCTTGATCTTGCAATCGGCCTCGCCGGGCTCGTAGGTCACGCGATTGCCGCCGAGCACGAAAGGCGCTTCGAGGTGCGCCTTCGAAAGGCTGCGCAGGCCGAAATCCGAAAGGAACTCGTTCGGGTCGACCAGCAATTGCAGCATGCGCACCAGTTGATCGCGATCGACGATGGTCAGCGCCAGAGTGTCGCCATTCTCTCCGGGGATGCGGCTCACGCACTGCTGGACCAGATCCTGACGGTTATCCAGGAACCAGTTCAGGTTGCGCATGAATTCCGGAAACTGCGACATCCAGCTGGTTTCCAGGCGTTCGACCGCGTACAGCGGAATCAGGCCGACCATCGAGCGCACGCGCAGTTTCTCGAAATGACCGTCCGGATAACGCAGCACGTCGTAGAAGAAGCCGTCCTCGTCATCCCACAGGTTGTAGTTGCGGCCGCCCATGCGTTTCATCGCGGCGCCGACGTAGATGTAATGCTGGAAGAACTTGGTCGCCAGCGATTCGTAGGTCTTGTTCTCTTTGGACAGTTCCAGCGCGATGCGCATCATGTTCAGGCAGAACAGCCCCATCCATCCGGTGGCATCCGATTGCTCCAGAATCGCGCCACCGGGCAACTTGTCGGAGCGGTCGAACAAGGTGATGTTGTCGAGACCGAGGAAGCCACCCTCGAAGATATTGTTGCCGCTGCTGTCGACCTTGTTGATCCACCACGCAAAATTGATCAGCAACTTGTGGAAGCAGCGCTCCAGGAACTCGCGATCGGCCGTGCCGGAGCGAATGCGGTCCATGTTGTAGACGCGCCACACGGCCCACGGATGCACCGGCGGATTGAGATCGGAGAATTCCCACTCATAGGCCGGGATCTGCCCATTGGGATGCTGGAACTGCTCGAACAGCATGAACCACAACTGCTCCTTGGCAAAATCGGCATCGATCAGTGCGATCGCCACGGTGTGGAACGCCAGGTCCCAGGCAGCAAACCACGGATACTCCCATTTGTCCGGCATCGACAGCACGCGCATCGAATTCAGATGGCGCCAGTGTTTGTTGCGGATGTTCTCGCGCGACGCCGGCGGCGGCATTTTCGGATTATCGCCCTTGAGCCATTTGTCGACATCGAAAATGTAATTCTGCTTCGACCACATCATGCCGGCAAATGCCTGGCGCTGGATGCGGCGCTCGTCCTCCGAGGCACCCTTCGGATGAATCGCGGCGTAAAACTCGTCGGCTTCGGCGAGGCGTTTGGCGACGATCGCATCGACCTGCGCCAGCGGTGCGTCCAGGGTGTCCGGCGTGAGCCGCAGACGAATCACCGTCGAACCGCCGGCAGGCACGCTGCGCACATGGTGCACGCAGGCCTTGGTGCCGGTCAGTTCCGGATTGACCGAGGCTTCGCCGTGGATGACGTGGCGGTGGAACGCGTCCTTGACGTACTTGCGACCGTCATCGGACTTGTAAAGTCTGGCGTTGTTGCTTTCGTTGTCGGTAAACAACGGCTTGCCATCGGCCTCGGCATAGAGTCGACGTTGACCCACGCTGTAGGCAAACGGCAGATTGTCGAGGCCGTCGGCAGCGCTGTCGTCGGCCAACAACGACAGATAACCTGTGCCGGCTGGACCCGCTTTGATCACCGGTTCTCGTCGACGTTCCTCGCCCCAGGCCCAGATATTGCGGAACCACAGGTGCGGCAAGACGTGTATTTCCGCGTCTTCAGGTCCACGATTGAATATCTCGATGCGAATGCACAGATCCTCCGGGCCTTCCTTGGCGTATTCGACAACCACGTCAAAATAACGATCTTCGTCGAAGATCCCGGTGTCCAGCAATTCGAATTCCGGGCCGCTGCCGTTGCGTCGCGCGTTTTCCTCGACCAGTCGCTGGTAGGGGTATTCGGCGTGCGGATATTTGTAGACATACTTCATGTAGCTGTGCGTCGGCGTGCTGTCGACGTAGAAGTAGTATTCCTTGAGGTCTTCGCCATGATTGCCTTCGCTCGGAATCAGGCCGAACGGGCGTTCTTTCAGAATCGGATCGTTGCCGTTCCACAAGGCCAGCGAAAAGCACAGGACCTGGAAGCGATCGCACACCCCGGCGAGCCCGTCGTCGCCCCAGCGATAGGCCTTGCTGCGCGCCATGTCATGGGTCAGGTAGTTCCAGGCGGCCCCTTGCGGACTGTAGTCCTCGCGCACCGTGCCCCATGACCGCTCGCTCAGATAGGGTCCCCAGCGGTGCCATTCCTGGCCGTCTCGCACTTGCATCAGGCGCTGTTGCTCGGTGCTCATGGACATGCTTTGTTCTTCCTGTGGGGGGCGCGGGCACAGCACGCTCCTCGCCGCGGCCGCTGGCGGCAGAAGGGCACTGGATGTGGACGCAGATCGTAGCATTGGCGCGCTGCGGATCAAGCGTCACGGCGATAACCCCGTTGAAATGTCGGGTTGGCGGCTTTGGGCGCGTCTGCGCATAGACTTGCGGCAGGTGGTCCGCCATCGGCGATGGGAAGCGCTTGGCAACCAGGCGCTCATCCCTGTCGATGGCGATGGCGCCTGCGGAAGGCGGGGGCCCGGCCAGAGGGCTCGCGGGGTCGTCGAGCGATTCGGGAATCATCGGGAACCACAATGAGCAATGATCGGCATGTCGTCGCCAGCTTCGATATCGGTGGCACCAACTTGCGCGCGGCGGTGGTCGCCGTCGATGCCGACGGGGCCCGTTTGCTCGATCAGAAACGGCGGGCGACGCCAAGCCACTTGCTGTTGCCGGACATCGATGCCGCGGCGCGTCTCGCCGACGTGCTGGATTTCATCACCGATTTCGCCCGCGACGCGCAAGCGCGCTTCGGCGCCGACGCGGTTGCTGCCGCGTTCCCGGGTCCGATCGATGACCGAGGGCGCGTAGTTGCCTTGCCCACCCTGTGGGGCGTTGGCGGTCAGGCCCTGTGTCCGATCGATCTGGTCTCGGCGATGGGTTCGCGCCTGCCCGGCATGCAGGTGCGGGTTTACAACGATGTCTCGGCCGCGGGTTTTCGATTCGCTGCCCGGATGCCGGATTTTGCGTTGTTCACGCTGGGCAGTGGTGTCGGGCTCAAGGTCTTCATCGGCGGCAAGCCGCAGGTCGGTCCGCACGGGCAAGGCGGCGAGCTGACGCACATGGTTTTCGATGCCTCAGCCGACGCACCGTTGTGCGACTGCGGCGGTCGCGGTCATCTGGGCGCGCTGGCCTCCGGTCGTGCCTGGCAACGGCTGAATCGCGATGGCGCGGCAAACCTGCACGATTTTGCCGAGCCCCTGGCGCGGGCCGTGGCCATGCTGCATTTCTCCCTGGGACTCGAGCAGTTCATTTTCGCCGGTGGCCTCAGCGAGGCGTTGGGGGAGCCGTTGCGGCTCGCCATCGTCGCGCGCCTGCCGGAGCAGGGTTGGCAGATCGGTCAGGACTGGAACGCCATGGTCAGCCTTGCGCCGGCCGACGACGCCCATGCCCTGCTGGGCGGTGCGATGTCGTTTGTGCGGCCCGGCCAAGCCTGAGCCGGGAAAGCTGGATTCCGTTCGCGGCGCGAGCGGATGTCGCCAGCGGCAAACTTGCGGTTGCCTGCGGGATTCAGCCCGTGCCCTGCGCCGCGATCCGTGCCACGGCGCGATTGAGCTTCATGCGCACGCCATCCGCGCTCTCGCCAAGTTCGGTGCCGATTTCAGCGAAACTCATGCCGAACTCGAAGCGCATCAGCAGCAGGTTACGGTACGGCGCTTCCAGCCGCTGCAGCGATTGCTCATAGGCGAGCCAATCCAGCGGTTCGACGCTGCACGCGGGCAGCGACAGATCGACCGCGTCTGCTGCATCGGCATTGGCGTCGATCGGTGAACGCTGGTGGCGTCGCAGTGATTCGCGCAGGGCGTTGATGAATACGGCCCGCAGGTAGGCGAAGAAGTCGCCGGGATCGGCCACGACGATCAGGGTCAGCTTGTCCAGCACTTTGAGCCAGGTCGACTGGACCAGGTCGGCAGTGTCCTGCTCGTGGCGCATCAGCTGTGGCACGCGACCGCGCGCGAAGCGCCACAACAGGGGTTCGACTCGGGCCACCAGGTCACCGCGGGCGCGCGCATCGCCGGCGCGGATGCGACCGAGCAGCACGGCGGTGGTGTGCTCCGAATCCTCAGTCACGGTTGCACGATCGGCGTTCGGTCGATGGATGGCTCAAGTATAGGGACGTCAATCGCGTGACCGCAGTCCGGGATTGGCGTTGCCAGGCTGAGTGGCGAGCAAGCCGTACCGCATACTGCGCACTGATCGGCGGCTGGCCGGAGCACCGCATTGAGCACTCTCAAGGACAGTGCGGATACGCTGCAGGCGCGGTTGGAAGCGCTAGCAGCGCGTATCGCGTCGGGCGATACGCTCGGGCTGGATAGCCTGCCCGGCGACTTCCAGGCGCTGCCCGAAGTGCAGCGACTGCTGCAGTTTGCCCGGGTCGCGCAGGTGCTGGCGCAAGGCGTGGCGCCGGAGGCTGCGCCGATCCCCGCGGAGATCGGGCCGTGGCGCCTCGGTCGCTGCCTCGGCAGTGGTGGCATGGGCGAGGTCTGGCTCGGCGAGCGCAGCGACGGCACGGTCGAACAGCGCGTGGCGATCAAGCGCGTGCGCGGCGTGTCTGCCGAGTTCAATGCGCGGCTGACCGTCGAACGGCGCATCCTGGCGCGCTTGTCGCACCCCAACATCGCGCGCTTCATCGATGCCGGTGTCGACGCTGGCGGCGCGCCGTGGCTGGCGCTGGAGTACATCGAAGGCGACACGCTCACGGCGTGGTGCGACCGCGTGCAGCCCGGGCTGGACGCTCGTCTGCGCCTGTTTCTGGATGTCTGCAGCGCGGTCGAGCATGCGCACCGGCACCTGGTGGTGCACCGCGACCTGAAGCCGGCGAATGTACTGGTCGACGCGTCGGGCGCCCCGCATCTGCTCGACTTCGGCATTGCCAGATTGCTCGACGGCAGTGCGGCGGAGCTGACATCCAGCGCGATGACGCCAGCCTATGCCGCGCCGGAGCAACTGCGCGGCGGCGAAATTTCCACCGCCACCGATGTGTATTCGCTCGGGCTGCTGCTCTATCGCTTGCTCGCTGGCACCCTGCCGGAGACCCGCCGCGACGCGCATGTCGCGGTACTGCTGACGCGCGTCGAGAACGAAGAGACCCAGCAGCCCAGCCGCAGTGCGCGCGACCAGGCGCAGTTGCTGCCTTACGCGCCGGCGCAGCTGGCCGGCGATCTGGACGCCATCGTGTCCAGGGCGATCCGTGCCGCACCGGAGGCTCGCTACCCTTCGGTGGCGGCGTTGGCCGAAGACATCCGCAACTTTCTGGAGTCGCGACCGGTATCGGCGCGCGCGCCGACGCGCCGCTACCTGTTCAGCCGCTACGCGCGTCGCCACAGGACGACATTGGCGTTGTCGCTTGCCGTCGCGCTGGCACTGACACTGGGCGCCGGACTGGCGCTGTGGCAGGCCGGTGTCGCGCGCGCCGCGGCACGCACCGCGCAGGCGAATGCCGATCGCGCCGATGCGCAGGCGCTGCGCACCCGCGCCCAGGCCGAGCGTGCGCAAGGCGCCAGCGATTTCGTGATGTCGGTGTTTCGCCAGATCGACCCGTATCGCCGCGATGCGCGCGGCCAGATCACGCTGGAACAGGCTTTTGAAGACGCGCTGCAGCGCATCGACGCCGAGTTCGCCGGACGGCCGCAACTGGCGGTGGATCTGAACGACAGTTTTGGCCAGATGCTGGTCAACCTGGGCCGCTTCGACGAGGGCCGGGCGCGGCTGCAACGAGCGCTGCAACTGGCGGAATCCGAGCTGCCGGCCGATGACCCGCGGCTGGCCGCGGTGTTGCTCAATCTCGGGCAACTGAGTGCGCGTACCGGGCGTGCCCGTGAGGCGCGCGAGCTGATCGAACGCGCCGTGGCGATCCTCGCGCCGCGTGTCGACAGCGAACCGCAGGCCTATGGCGATGCGCTGTTCGCGCAAGCCAGCGTGCTGCTGGAACTGAATGAAACCGACGCGGCAGAGCCGCTGGTTCGACGCGCCTACGCGTTGCACGAGCAGCATCTGGCGGCCGACGATCCGCGCCGTGCGCAGGCGCCCTACAACCTGGCCACCTTGCTGCGCCAACAGCGCAACGATGCGGCCGCAAAACCCTATCTGGACGAGGCGGTGGCGCGCGCCGAACAACTGCAGGGCGCGGATGCAGCCGTGCTGGTGGACTTTCTCGATTCGCAGCGCGCCAACGCCAATGTCCTGCTCGACCCCAAGCGCGAGCGCGCCGCCGCGACACGGATGCTCGAAGTGGCGCGCGCCAATTTCCCCGGGGACCATCCGGTCCATGCCCACGCGCTGGTCGCCGTGGGCACCATCAAGCTGCGCGATTTCAACGACCCGCAGGGTGAGGTCGACCTGCGCCAGGCGGCGGCGATGTACCGTCGCCTGGACCACCCGATGGAAGCCCGCGCCTGGCGCATGATCGGCTGGACGCGCAATTTCTGGGAGCTGCATGCGGCGGCCCTGGCGGCACTGGACGAAGGCCACCAACGCTGTCGTTCGATCGGCCCGGCCGAGGCCGAGTGCCTGGCGATCGCCGCCGAACGCATCGGCAGTCTGGTGCAACTCGAACGCGGTGCTGAAGCCATCGCCGCCAGCGCCGAACTTGACCGCACCATCGCCGAACACGGCGCGCTCGGCATGGATACCCGCGAAATGGCGGACGAAGCGCGTGCCGAAGCCTTGGTGGCGGGCGGACGCAATGCCGATGCCGTGGCCGTCTTCGATCGCCTGCTGCTCACCTACGCCGAACGCTATGGCGCGGACAGCGACATCGTGAAGCGGATGCGCAGCCGCCGCGATCAACTCGCGGGCACAGGCGCAGCGCGCTGACGCCGGGCTTTACCCGAGGAAGTCCCGGCGCACCGCTTCGGCGCGCATCGTACGCGCATCGAACCTGTGGGAGCGGGTTCATCCCGCGATAGCGCTCGCGGAGTAAATCCGCTCCCACATGAAAATCAATGCCTTACGGCTGTTCGGTGGAGTACTGGTCGCCCCCGTCGGTGCGCTTGTACGCGCATCGAACCTGTGGGAGCGGGTTCATCCCGCGATAGCGCTCGCGGAGTAAATCCGCTCCCACATGAAAATCAATGCCTTACGGCTGTTCGGTGGAGTACTGGTCGCCCCCGTCGGTGCGCTTGTACGCGCATCGAACCTGTGGGAGCGGGTTCATCCCGCGATAGCGCTCGCGGAGCAAATCCGCTCCCACATGAAAATCAATGCCTTACGGCTGTTCGGTGACGTACTGGTCGCCCCCGTCGGTGCGCTTGTACGCGCCATCGAACCTGTGGGAGCGGGTTCATCCCGCGATAGCTCTCGCGGAGTGAATCCGCTCCCACTTGAAAATCAATGCCTTACGGCTGTTCGGTGGAGAACTGGTCGCCCCCGTCGGTGCGCTTGTACGCGCATCGAACCTGTGGGAGCGGGTTCATCCCGCGATAGCGCTCGCGGAGTAAATGTCCATCACAAGGTTTAATCCACCGGCTTTAGCCGGTCAGCT
>CALEZI010000002.1 GCA_937928755.1 uncultured Rhodanobacteraceae bacterium
TGACCATCAAGAGCGTCCAGACAAGTCTGGACCCACAAAAGCAGGGGCCTGACATCGAACTTCACCAGTGACCATCAGGAGCGTCCAGACAAGTCTGGACCCACAAGAGCAGGGGTCTGGCATCGCAGCTGATCTTCCCGTGACCCGCTCCACGCTTTCCTCCGTGCCCCGCTCCACGCTTCCCCCGTGCCCCGCTCTTCGCTTCCCCCGTGTCTCGCTCCACGCTTCCCCGTGCCCCGCTCTTCGCTTCCCCCCGTGCTCCGCTCTTCGCTTCCCCCGTGCCCCGCTCTTCACTTCCTTTTGCCCCGCCCTGCCTCCTGCCCCTCTTGCTAGAATCGCGGGCTTTGCTTTCGCGCCCCCTGCCATGACCCCCGAAACTCCGCTGGCGAACCACTTCATTCGCACCCTGATTCGCGAGGACCGCGCCGCGGGCCGCCATGGCGGGCGCGTGGCGACGCGCTTCCCGCCGGAACCGAATGGTTATCTGCACCTCGGCCACGCCAAGAGCATCTGCCTCAACTTCGGCATGGCACTGGAAAACGGCGGCAGTTGCAACCTGCGCTTCGACGACACCAATCCGGTCAAGGAGGATCTGGAATACGTCGAGGCGATCAAGGCCGACGTGCACTGGCTCGGTTTCGAATGGAACGCGCTGCTGCACGCGTCGGACTATTTCGAGGTGTTTTACCTGTGCGGCGAAAAGCTGATCCGCAAGGGCCTTGCCTATGTCTGCGACCTGACGGCCGACGAGGTGCGCGAATACCGCGGCACGCTGACCTCGCCGGGCCGCAACAGTCCATTCCGGGAGCGCAGCGTCGACGAAAACCTGGACCTGTTCCGACGCATGCGCGCTGGCGAGTTCGCCGACGGCACGCGCACGCTGCGCGCGAAGATCGACATGGCTTCGCCGAACATGAATCTGCGCGACCCGGCGCTCTACCGCATCCGCAACATCGCCCACCAGAACACCGGCGATGCCTGGTGCATCTACCCGATGTACGACTACGCGCACTGCATCTCCGATGCCGTCGAGGGCATCACGCATTCGTTGTGCACCCTGGAGTTCGAGGACCATCGGCCCCTGTACGATTGGTGCCTCGACCAGTTGGAGCTGACCGAAGATCCCAGCCTGACCGCGCCCTTGCGCGCCAAGGGCCTCAGCATGCCGGTTTCGCGCCCGCGCCAGACCGAATTCGCGCGCGGCAATCTCGATTACACGGTGATGAGCAAGCGCAAGCTGATCTCGCTGGTGCAGGATGGCCTGGTCGACGGCTGGGACGATCCGCGCATGCCGACACTCTCCGGCGTGCGCCGACGTGGTTTTCCGGCGGCCGCGATCCGCGCGTTCTGGGAACGCATGGGCATCAGCAAGCAGGTGGCGACGATCGAGTTCAGCGTGCTCGAAGCCTGCGTGCGCGAGGAACTCGACGCCAGCGCGCCGCGACGCCTGGCGGTGCTCGATCCGCTCAAGGTCACGCTGATCAATCTGCCAGAAGATCACGAGGAACACCTGACCTTCCCCAACCACCCGAAGGACGAGTCCTTCGGTACGCGCATGGTGCCGTTCTCGCGCGAACTCATGATCGAGCGCGAGGACTTCATGGAAGTGCCGGCCAAGGGCTTCCATCGCCTGGTCCCGGGCGGCGAAGTGCGCCTGCGCGGGGTCGGCATCGTGCGCTGCGAGGAATGTGTGAAGGACGCCGACGGCCAGATCATCGAACTCAAGTGCACGCTCGATCCGACCACGCGCGCAGGAATGCCGGGCGCCGACCGCAAGATCAAGGGCACCATCCACTGGGTCAGCTCGCGACACGCGCTGGCCGCCGAAGTGCGCCTCTACGACCGGTTGTTCAACGTCGCGGATCCGGACGACGACAGCGACGGCAAGACCTATCGCGACCACATCAACCCGGATTCCAAGCGGATCGTGCATGCATGGCTGGAAGCCAACCTCACCCAAGCCCAGGGTGGCGAGCATTTCCAGTTCGAACGCCTTGGCTTCTTCGTGGCCGACCGTGTCGACCATTGCGCCGGGCATGCGGTGTTCAATCGCACAGTGACCTTGCGCGATTCGTACGCAAGACAGAAGTAGAGGGTTGTTGGTTACGGGCTGCTGGTTCCTGGTTGTTGGCAGCAACAGCCGGAGCGCCGAGTATTGCGCGCGATGTTCTAATACCAACAACCAACAACCAACCTCCCACAATGATCCTCCCCGTCCAGATCCACCTGACGCTGCCTGCCTGGACCCAGCAGGTGATCGACATGCAGCGCCGCTACGAGTCGCCGGAAGAGCAGGTCATGCTGGCGGTCGAGTTGTCGCGGATGAACGTCGAGGAACGCAGCGGGGGTCCGTTCGGTGCTGCCGTATTCACTGACGACGGTCGATTGATCAGCATCGGTGTCAACCGCGTTATCCAGCAAAGCTGCTCGCTGGCGCACGCCGAGACCATGGCTTACATGACCGCGCAGCAGCGCCTGCAGCAATACCGCCTGAATGCGATCGGCAAGAAGATTACCCTGGCGACCAGCTCGCAGCCCTGCTGCCAATGCTTCGGCGCGACCATCTGGGCCGGCATCGATCGCTTGCTGATCGGTGCGCGTTCCGAGGATGTCGAGTCGCTGACCGGATTCGATGAAGGCCCACTGCCAGCCGACTGGGTAGGCGAACTCAATCGCCGCGGCATCGAGGTCAGGCGCGATATCTGCCGCGAACAGGCCCGCGCGGCGCTGGCGCGCTATCGCGAACTGGAAGGACAGGTGTATTGAGTTCCGATGGCGGCGAGCCTGCCTTCGAGCCCGAACTGGCGGCGCAAGGCGACCATGCCTGGGGCTAGCCGGCTCCCAATCCCAACCGCTTTCGAATCAAGGGCGCGATGCGCGCCAGTTCCCGCAGCGGCGCATAGCTCCAGACCGCCGGCTCGGGTCGTAGCGGCCGCAGGCGCCCTGCCTCGACCTGGGCGCGGTGGAAGCGACCGATCTTGCCGCCGGGAACGCCCTCGCACAGGCTGTAAACCGGGCGGCCCGTGGCCAGCGCCTCGCACTGCATGTTGACGGAATCGGCGGTAACGATGAAGCGGTCGCCCCAAGCCAGCGCGCCGCGATAAGGATTGTCGCCATCGGCGGCGCCGAACCAGAGCACGTCTGCGCTGGCGTACATGCGTCGCGACCAACGCACCCAGGAACCTGGCGTGCGCCGCGATCCGATCACCATCAGGCTGCCCGCTTCGCGCAGACGCCAGTTCTCCAGCGTCTCGGCCAGGCGCACGAAACTGCGTCGGTCGAGGGTCACGCCGCGCCGATGTCCGCCGATCAACACCACCGTGCGCGGGCTCGACAGCCGCTTGAGCTTTGCATGCGCCAGCCGCTCGCGCGCCAGCCAGGCGTCGTCGATGGCATGCAGCGAGCCCTCGATCGAGATCACATTCGCGGCATTCAGGCGATCGTGCACGGGTGCGATGACCAGGTCGAAGCGCGCCGGATCGATGCGCGGATCGAGGATCTGCAGCGCGCGCGTGCGACCGCCGCTCGCATGGCGCACGGCGAGCAGCGCCGCCGCTCCGACACGTCCGGCGCCGATCGCCAGATCGGGCCACGACGACGGCTGCAACGGCGGATCGAATTGCGCCGGCGCCAGCAGCGGCGACCATTGCGGCGCCAGTGACGACCACGGCCAGCACGCGCGCCCGCGCCAGATCTGCGGCGGCTCGCTGCTCAACGCGCCGGCCAGCGCCAGCGCTTGCAGTTCGTTGCCGGCGGCGCCATCGCTGACGACCATGATCGAGGGCGCAAGTGCCATCGCCGCGGCTTCGCCAGTCGTGGTGGCCTGCCGGGGCATCTCATGCGCCGCCATTTTCGCCGTCGTCATCCCCAGCTCCCACCAGTTTGTACTTGCGCAGGTACCCACGCAGCTGGTGGTAGCTCAAGCACAGCAACTCGGCGGCTTTGCGCTGGTTGAAGCGCGCCTGCTGCATCGCCGCCTGCAGCCACTCGACTTCGATGCGCTCGATCTCGGCGCGGAAATCGGCGGGCAATTGCGGCGCACACTCCGGGTTCTGGGCGACGGGCATCGACGGTGCTGGCGCGGCACTCGCTTCCGCCGACTCCGGCACTCGCCTTCCCGTCGGCCGCCACGGCGACTGGAACGGATCGAACGGGATCGAGTCGATCTCCTCGTCGATATCGTCCATGCGGTAGACCGCGCGTTCGATGACATTCTTCAGCTCGCGCACGTTGCCCGGCCACGGATACTCCAGCAACTGCGCCTGCGCGCGCTGGCTGAAGCCGGGAAACAGGTCGCGCTTGAGTTCCTGGCTCATGCGCGTGGCGAAGTGTTCGGCCAGCGGCAGGATGTCGTCGCGGCGCGCGCGCAGCGGCGGCAAGGTGATCACGTCGAAGGCCAGGCGATCGAGCAGATCCTCGCGGAAGCGACCGGCGCGGGCTTCGCTCGGCAGATCGAGGTTGGTGGCCGCGATCAGGCGCACGTTGGTGCGGATCGTCTCGCGTCCGCCGACGCGCTCGAACTCGCCGTACTCGATGACGCGCAACACCTTTTCCTGCACGCGCTGCGAGGCATTGGCCAATTCGTCGAGAAACAGGCTGCCCTCGTGGGCAATCTCGAAACGACCGAAGTGGCGCTTGGTGGCGCCGGTGAACGAGCCGGCCTCGTGGCCGAACAGTTCGGTTTCCAGCAGCGTTTCCGCCAGCGTTGCGCAGTTCATCTTGACGAACGGCCGATCCCAGCGCCGCGACAGGAAATGCAGTCGCGCCGCGACCAGTTCCTTGCCGGTGCCGCGCTCGCCGATCACCAGCACCGGCCGATCCAGCGGCGCCGCGCGCGACACTTGTTCCATCACGGCAACGAAGGAGGCGGCGGATCCCAGCAGCGACAGATCGTTCTGGTCGTTCGGGTCGGACGGGGCCATCGAGACTTCCGGGTCAGGTTCGACCGCCGATTCTAGTCGGTCGCCGCGACCACCCGACGCACGACCTCTGGCAGGGGCACCGGGCGCCCGTCGGCAGGACTGACCCAGACCAGCACGGTATTGCCGTCAGAGTACAGCACCTCATCGTCACCGGCAGAGGTCATGCGATGGCCCACGGTCAGACTGCTGCGGCCGACGCGCTCAACGCTCAGGCACACGCGCACGCTTTCCGGATACAGGATCGGGCGCCGGAAATTGATCGTGGCCGCGGCCAGCAACGGCTCATGGTCGGCGCTGCGCCAAGGTCCCGGCAGGCCCTCGAACCACTGGATGCGCGCCTCCTCGAGAAAACTGAGGAACAGCGAGTTGTTGACGTGGTTGTAGGCATCGAGATCACGCCAGCGGACGGGGATGGTGGTATCGATCAGCATGGGTTCTCGAAAAGTAGGAGCGACGTGTACGTCGCGACCGGAATCCTACGTATCGGCGGTCGCGACGTACACGTCGCTCCTACAACGGCGCCGATCAGCCTCTGTGCCTGTCCTTCAACAACTCCTCCGCATACACCGCTGGACTCCCATCCGGCCGCGTCTTGAAGCGCCGATGCGCCCACAGATACTGCTCAGGGGTCTTGCGCACCTCGGCCTCCAGCAGCGCGATGATGCGTGCGGTGTCGGCGACCGGATCGGCGCTCGGAAACTGCGCCAGCGGCGGATCGATGCGCAACCGGTAGCCGTAGCCGGAGGGCTGGCGCGTGACCCACACACACAGTACCGGTGCGCGCGACAGACGCGCAATCCGGCTGGTCATCGTCAGCGTCGCCGCCGGCTGGCCGAAGAACGGCACGAAAGCCATGTGCAGGTTGAAGTTCTGGTCCGGCGCGTAGCCGACCGCGCGGCCCTCGCGCAGCGAACGCAACAAGTCTCCGAGATCCTTTTTCTCCAGCGTGCGCTCGCAGAATGCGCGCCGACCGTGATCGATGACTGCCTCGACGGCGGGATCGTTATGGCGGCGCACCATCTGGTGCATGGGCTGGCCGAGCGCCTCGCTGAGCAGTCGTCCGCCGAGTTCGATCATGGTGAAATGGCTGAACAGGCAGAGCGCACCCTTGCCGCCGCCGAGCGCCTGTTGCAGGTGTTCGACGCCGTCGACTTCGACGATGCCCCGGGTGACCGCTTGCGGCGCGAACCAGGCCAGACTGGTCTCGAACAGACTGATCGCGGTCGAGCGCAGGTTGCGCGCCACCAGGCGCGATTGGGCACTGGCGTCCAGTTCGGGGAAACACAGCGCGATGTTGGTGGCGACGACCTCGCGGCGCCTGCCGGCCAGCGCCGCCAGCGGCCACGAAGCGGCGCGGGCGATCGCCATCTGCCAGCGATACGGCAGGCGCGCCAGCGCGCGTGCCGCCGCGAACAGCAAACGCCAGCCCGGGCGCAATCGCTCAGCGGCCAGATCGGCGTCGGATTTCATGGACCTTGGCGTACTTCAGGAACACGTAGAAGGCTCCGATCGCGCTCTGGATGAATCCGGCCCAGCCGTTCAGGAACTGGCGTTTGCCCAGATACTGGCGCAGGAAGAACCACGGCGGATAGAGCAGCATGCGCAGGCGCACGAAACGCACGCCGCGCTCCAGCTTGTCGGCCACGAGGCCGCTCGAATAGGCATTGATCTTGGCAACCTTGGTGTGGATGTCCGGTTCGCCGTCGTGGCAGAAGGCAGCGGCGATTGTGCCGACCGGCCCATCGACTTCAGGTGCGGCGTGGACCGTCGACGCGCTCATCCGAAAGCGCGTGCGATCGACCAGCCTCAAGTACCGGTTGAGCCGCGCGCCCGGATGCTGGTACTCCCAGAACAGCAACTCCCGACGCGGAATCCGGTATCCGGCCAGCGACTCGCCGGCGGCGATCCGCAGCAGCAGCGCCTCGATCTCCTTCCGGCAGTCGTCGGGCACCCATTCGTCGGCATCCAGCAACAGCACGTAGCGATGGCTGGCCTGCGCGATCGCCCAGGCCTTCTGCGGCCCATAACCGGCGAACGGCTTGTGCAGGATGCGGCAACCGCGCGCGGCGGCGATCTTCAGCGTGTCGTCGCTGCTGCCCGAGTCGACCAGCACGATCTCGTCTGCAAAAGCGGCGCTCGCCAGGCACTTGTCCAGTGTCGCCGCGTTGTCGAGGGTGGTCACCACCACAGACAGTGGCTCACGCGCGCGCGCGGCGGACGCCGCCGGCGTGTTCACGACCGCAACCCGTCGCCCGCAGCGCGCGGCGCATAGAGCCGCGCCTGCAGGCAGGCCAGCGTGACCAACCAGGCGAGCACGATGGCGAGAAAGCTTGAGTAGAACGCAAGATGCGTGTTCAGCGGGAACACCAGCACCGCCAACGCGACCCACGGCGCCTGTACCGCCGCCTGTTCGCCGCTGCGCCTCGCGGTGCGCCACAACAGCACCGCCGCGGCCAGCCACAACGCCAGTCCGACGATGCCGGTCTCGGTCAGTATCTCCAGAACGATCTGGTGCGCGTGCGCGGCGCCGGTGCCGAGCACCGGATCCACCCATGGATCGTCGGCTTCGGCGTAGTCCGGGTAGGCATGACGGAAACTGCGCACACCAACGCCATTGACCGGATGCGCCAGCGCCATCCTTGCGGCCGTCGCGAATATCGGCACGCGCCCGGCCAGCGCCAGATCGATCTGGCCACTGCCCGCCGCCAAGGTGCGCTCGACCCGCGCCCGGAAGGTTTCCGACCCGTGGTAGGCCAGCGTGGCGAATGCAGCCGCAGCAACCGTCGCCAGCACCAGCCAGGCCAACAACGCTGGCCAGGAGCGCCGCGCCAGGCGCCAGGCCAGCAAAGCGCTGACCAGGCCGTAGCTGATCCAGCCGGCGCGCGACCCGGCCAGCAGGACCACCAGCAACAGCGCCAGCCAGACCAGTGCCAGCAGAGCGCGCGACCCATCGAGCAGCGGCCACAACAGCAGCGGCGCCAATGCAGGCAGCAGCGGTCCGAGCTTGAGGTCGTCGGCGCCGAAGATGCCACTGAGGCGATCTGCGTCGAGTGTCCCGCCGAGCGAGTATCCAGTGGCGGACTGCACCAACGCATCGATCGCCCACAGCGCCACCGGGAGCGCGCCCACCCAGGCCAGTGCGTTCGACAGGCGGACACGCTCGACGCCGCTCGCCAGCGCTGCCTCGAGCAAAGCCAACATGCCGGCGGCGAAAGCCAGAAAGCGGAATGCGGCAACTGCCGTCGACCAGGACTTGCCCGGCTCCAGCGCGTCGAAAGCGGAGATCAGGGCCGCCAGCGCGTAGAACGCCAGGGCCAACAGCAGGACCCGCCCCTCGCGGGCCGCCAGCAAGGCGCAACGGCGACGCGCCAGCGCCAGCAGACCGATGACCGCACCCACCAATATCGGCAACTCGGCCGAACGCGAGAATGGCAGCAACAGCGCGACAGCGAACATCAGCAGCAGAACGCCCCGCGCCGATGCGGGGAGCGAGCCGATCATGACCCGCGGGCCGCGCTGCGCCCGGACGGCACCAGGTCGGGGTCGGCGGGCGTTCCGTTGATCAGCTCGGCGTAAACCGAGAGCGTTCGCCGCTGCAAGTCCGACACCTTGGGGACCTTGGCGGTATCCACGCTGGGCGCGTTCGTCAGCAGTTCTTTCGCTCGCTCGCAGGCCGCTGCGAGATCCCGCGGCGGCACGCAGCCGGCCGGATACAAGGCGCGCAGCAGTTCCCCGACACCCCCGTGGTCGTAACCGAGCACGGGCCGGCCCAGACACAGCGCTTCGGCGACCACGCGTCCAAAACTCTCCGGGCGCGTCGACAATTGCAGGATCAGATCGCTGACCGCATAGATGTCGCGAACATCGCCGCGCGACGGCGCAAACGCCACCTGCTTGAACACGCCCATCTCGCGCGCCACCTGGCGCAGCTCGGCGACGTACTCGTCGCGTCGACTCTCGCTGACGCCGACCAGCAACAGTCGGGCATCGATGCGTTCGGCGCGCAATCGCGCGATCAGTTCGATGGCTTCGGCATGACCCTTGAGCCGGGTGCCACGCCCGGGCAACGTCAGCAGGCGCCCACCGGCGAGCGCCGGATACTCGGAGAAAAACTGCTCGCGCCATTCGCGCGACGCCTTGTGATCGGGCGGGAACTCGGCCGGATCGGCGCCGCGCGGAATCACGCGCAGACGATCGACAGCGGTGTCCGGATAGGCCTTCAGTACAAAATCGCTTGCCGTCGCAGAGACGACAATGACACGCTCGGCGCGCGTCAGCACCCGGCTGTAGTTCGAGACCGAGTTCAGACCGTGGACGGTACTCACCACGGCCGGGCGCGGGCGCATCCCGATCATCGCGAAACGCGCCAGCCACGCCGGCAGTCGCGAACGCACGTGGACGATATCCGGACGCAGCTTCTGGAGACGCTTTCTGAGCCTGAGCACAGTACCGACCACACCCAGCGACTTGCGGCCGATCGGCAGTTCGTAGTGTTCGCTACCCTCGGCCTTGAGCCGAGTGACCCAGCGCCCGCCGCCCGAAATCACCACCGAACGATGCCCGGCCGCCACCAGGGCGCGCGCAATCTCCATCGTCGAACGCTCGGCGCCGCCCGGGCCCAGCGACGGAATCAACTGAACCACGGTCCAGCCCGACAAACGCCTGGTGTCGTGGTGCCGTCGGCCAGCCATCAGTGCGCGACCGCCGCCAAAGCGCCAGTCCGAGTAGTCGTACCGACCGCCGACATCAGTGGGCGTGCCCTGCGCCGCCCTTCAGCGTGTACTCGGCACCGCAGTAAGGGCACCTCGAGGTGCCCTCCTCTGCGACCGCAAGGTACACCCGCGGATGTGAGTTCCAAAGGTGCATGCCAGGCATCGGACACGCCAGCGGCAGATCGGCCGCAGTCACTTCATAGCGGTTGTCGGCATTCGACGGAATCAGTCGATCCTGACTGGGGTCGTGGCGGGCCATGGCGATCTCGAAGGTGTAAAGACCGGAAAGTCTAGCCTGCATTTCGCGAACCTGCGCGACACGCCCCGCTTGTCGCCCTTGCCGACGCGTTTGTCGGTCATCGAAGCTCTGGGAGTCCCTGCCGCACCGCTTCGGTGCGCACCTTCGCGCATCAAACTGTCAGCGCGGACTGCCTTTTTTGTCCGCAAAGGACGCAAAGGACGCAAAGAGAGCCAAGAACCCAGGTGTTGATGTTCTGCTGGATTTGCTTTGCTTTGCGTCCTTTGCGTCCTTTGCGTCCTTTGCGGAAAGCTCTTCTTTCAGATACTTGCGTTATGTTTGGTGAGAGTCCGTGCACTCGTTCGCGCATCGAACCTGTGGGAGCGGGTTCATCCCGCGAAATCTGTCGCGGAATAAATCCGCTCCCACATGGAAATCAGAGCCTTACGGCATGTTCGGTGACGGCGGAGTTCCGCAAGCTCTGGCGATTGCAGTCGCGACGCAAGAGCGCCGCGCTGAAAAGACGACAGGCATCAATCGCCCAGCGTGCAACCCGCCTTCGGCACCAGATTGTTCAGCACCACGGTGGCCGAGGTGAAGCTGCCAATCTGGTAGCGCATCTCGGCCTCGCTGCAACTGAGGAAGCGCAGGGTCATGAAACCGACATCGCGGGTGACCACTGGTGCCGGCTGATTGAACAGCCCGCCCTGGCTCTCGTAGATCGACAATACGACGTCGCGATTGTCGAAGGCTCCGGGCAGGTTGCAGTTGCTGGCGCCCGGCGCCGAACGGCAGGAATCGAGCGTGTACCACAGATGACGTCCGCTGGCGTCGACACTGTAGGTGTACCAGGTTCCGACCAGGCGGTTCTGCGCCGGTAATGCGTGGAAGCTCCAGCCCTGGCCATTGAGCGCCGGGTTGTACCAGATGCCATCGACACTCTGGTCGACCGCAGCCTCCAGCGGCACGTCGCCGAGCGGCACGGCCACGATGCCGAGCGGCTGATTGATGCCGTCGCCGACGGCATACGCGGTTGCGACGGCTCCGGCAGGCAGGTTCAGCGGTGCCAGATCGATCAGGTTGACGTTGCCGTCAGGACTGGCCACCTTCACGTCGAGCGTGCCAGAGGCAAGCTCCAGGTAATCGCTGCTGGCGCCGTAGGGCACGCTGGAAAGCCCGGCGATGACGTCGCCACCGTCGCTGCGTACAGATACCGATGTTGCTGTCGGAGTCCCCGCGAAAGGTGCAGTGTGGGCGATGCGCAGCGAGTATCGACCGCTCGCCGGTGGTGCCCGCCGATCCTCGAATCGCTGCAACGCCAACGGCTGCAGGGAGCCGTTGCCGACCGCGGCAAGGGTGTAGCTGCGATTGCCGTCGAGTTCCACGGTGCCGCTGATGGCCGGCGTGCTGGACCCCTGCGGAAACACCTGAATCTGGTAGGCGCCCTGGGTCAGGTCGAGTTCCGGCGTGAACTGGCGGAACCGAAAATCGTTGAGCACTTCGGCGCCGTTGACCGTGACGCGGACGGCGGTGCCCTCGACGGTGGGTGCGAACGGCGCAAAGTGGGCGACGCGCACCTTGACCGGCCCGATCGCAAAAGTGGGCAATGGATTGCTCGGCGCTGCACCCGCGGCAATCGCGGTAATGCCGGTCGCATAGCCGTTGGCGCCGCCGGTGGCGACCAGCGTCAGGATGCCACCCGCCGGCAGCGCCGCCGGCTTCGGATCGATCAGTGTGGTGTTGCCATCCGGAGTCGCGACCTTGAGATCGTAGCTCGCGGCGGGCAACGCAAGGTAACCGCTGGCTCCGCGGAAGGGGACGCGAGCCAGACCACCGACAATCGCGCCATTGTTGTCGCGCACCGAAACCTCGGTCGCCGCCAGCGTGTTGGCGAATGGCGCCGCATGCACCACGCGCACCTTGACCTGACCGGCCGCCGGCGCGCTGTTGTCGTCGACCAGCGGCAACAACGACAGCGCCTGGTTGCTGCCGTCGCCGACCGCCAGCACGGTGTAGTCGGTGTTGTTGGCCAGGTCCAGCGTGGCGCTGATCGCCACCGTGGTACTACCGGTGGGAAGCACCTCGACGCGATAGCTACCGGCCGGTCCGAGCGTCAGGTACTCGGTGAACTGGCCGAAAACCACGTTCTGCAGCGCGACTTGACCGTTGACGCGGATCGAGACCGAGGTGCCCTGCAGCGAGGGCGAGAATGGCGCGAAATGCCCGACGGTGACGCGGGCGTTGGCAAATGCGGCGTCGCCGACTGTCGCCAGCGCGAGCGCGGCGACGATCCTGAGACTGCGTGACATGGGCGATTCTCCTGCTGGGGCCATGAGGACAGCGGCGTGCGCCACTGTTCAGCTGCCAATTGGCAGCGCTGGACCAGCATGGAATGTCGAGCATCAACGCTCGATGCAATTCGTATCAATTTCGCGTCGCGATTTCGTCGCCGTCGCGTGCAGCGTCCGTCGTCGATCCGTGCAGGCAGCCTCGGTGCAAGCGGCAGGGCGCGTGCACCGGGCCATACAAGCTTGCGTCCTTTTCGGCGAGAGTCCCGATCGCCGTTGGCGGTGCGCTGATTCGCGCATCGAACTTGTGGGAGCGGGTTCATCCCGCGAAAGCTCTCGCGGAGTAAATCCGCTCCCACATGCAAATCAATGCCTTACGGCATGGTCGTCAAGAGCGAACGAGTCCCGCGAAGCGTCGACCTCAAGCTGGGGAGGTAGCCCGCTCCCAGCGCCGCTACTGCACCGACTGGCTGCGCTTGCGAGTCGACTCCAGATACCTGAAGAACTCCGAATCCGCTCCCAGCATCAGCGTGGTGTTGGCGCCCATCGAGTGATAGCTCTCCAGCGTGCTGAGGAACGCGTAGAACTCGGGATCGGCACCGAAGGATTCGCCGTAGATCCTGGTTGCTTCCGCATCCGCCTTGCCGCGAATCTCCGCCGCCTGGCGCTCGGCTTCGGAGCGGATGGTGCGCAGCTCGCGCTGCATTTCGCCGAGGATCTCCTGGCTGCGGCCCTGGCCCTCGGAACGGAAGCGCTCGGCGATGCTCTGGCGCTCGGAGACCATGCGGTTCTCGACCTGCGCGCGCACGCTGTCGATGTAATTGATGCGCTTCAGGCGCACGTCGACCAGTTCGATGCCGAGCTCAGGTGTCTGCTTCGCGGCGGCGGCCAGGATCTCCTGTTCCAGCCGTTCGCGACCCTTCTTCGGCTTGTCGAGGTCGACCTCGCCGATCGCGACGCCCTCCTCGGTGAGTGTCTTGACGTCGACGTCCCAGTCGGCCGAGCGCACGATTTCTTCCAGGTCGGTGCCGGAGATGATGTCGCGCACCACCGAGTCGATAATGTCGTCGAGGCGCGTGCGGGCACCGGCTTCATCGCGCACCGATTGCATGAACTTGAGCGGATCGGCGATGCGCCAGCGCGCGGTGGCATCGACCAGGATGAATTCGCGACCCAAGGTGGGCACCTGCGACACGTCGCCATCCCACGGCATGATGCGCTTGTCGAAGCGACGCACGTCCTGGATGAACGGCTTCTTGAAATGCAGCCCCGGTTCGGCGATGACCTCGCCCACGGGTTGACCGAATTGCACGAGGATGGCCTGCTCGGCCTGGTCGACGACGAACATTGCCGGTCGCGCCAGCAGCACCAGCAGCACCGCGAGGAACAGGATAGCGACGATGCGACTCATTGCGTGTTCTCCTTGCGCGTGGCGCCTACGTTCATCAGGGGCAACGGTCCGACCTGACCGTCCTGGACCACCAGCACCGATCCGACCTTCGGCAGCACCGCGTTGAGCGCCTCCAGGTACATACGCGTGCGCGTGACTTCTGGTGCGCTCTTGTATTCGACCAGGATGGCGTTGAAGCGCGCGGTCTCGCCCCTGGCCTGGTTGACGCGTTCGGTGGCGTAACCCTGGGCTTCCGACAGGGCCCGGTTGGCTTCACCCTTGGCTTTCGGGATTTCCTGATTGGCCTGCTTGGTGGCCTCGTTGATCATGCGTTCGCGCTCCTGGCGCGCCTCGTTGACCTCGTTGAAGGCTGGCTGCACGGCCGCCGGCGGCACCACGTCCTGCAGTTCCACGGTGACCACGTGAATGCCGTTGTCGTAGGCGGCCATCGCTTTCTGGATCTCGTCGCGCGCTCGCGTGGCAATGGCGACGCGCGCGGTGGTCAGCACCTCACTGCCGAGGCGATTGCCGACCACCCGACGCATCACCGATTCGGAGATGTCGCGCAGCGTGCGATCGGGGTCGCGCTGGTTGTACAGGTATTTCTCCGGATCGGAGATGCGGTACTGGACCACCCATTCGACGTCGATGATGTTGAGGTCGCCGGACAGCATCAGCGACTCGTCGGGGAAATCCTGACTCGAGTAATAGGAACGCTCGCCATCATCCGAGCCCGCGGTGCGGAAACCGAACTCCTGCTTCATCACCCGCTCGGTTGCGACCTTCTGCACTGCATCGACGCCGAACGGCAGTTTGAAATGCAGCCCGGGATCGTTGATCGAAACGACCTTGCCGAAGCGCTTGACCACCGCACGCTCTTCCGGCTGCACCGTGTAATAGGCACTGCTGACGCCCCAGACCACGAAGCCGAGCACGATCAGCGCCATCACGCCGAACCCGCGAGCGCCTCCGCCCGGGACGGCCTTTCCAGCGCCGCCTCGACCGCCACCGGTTTTGCCGGTCACGGCTTTCAGCAAGGCCGCCACCTTCTCGTTTGCGTCGCTCATCGTCGCTGTCTCCAATCGTGACCGTGTCCTGAGCATAGCGTTGTCGACGCCTTGCGCCTGCAATGCAGCCTGCCTTCGTTGATGAGGGTCAACACGCCCGCGAACCGGCGCGCTAATCTGGCGGCCTTGGTGGGCGCTCTCCGGGGTTGAGGCAGCATGCGGCGGCAGTTTCTCTTCAGGTCCTGGCTCGGGTTTCGACGTCGGTCCACACCGAGCGCGGCTGTTTGAGTCATGGATGTCTTCAACTGGAGTCCATTGTTCGAAACCGGCATAACGTTGGTCGACGACCAGCATCGGCGACTGGTTGCGATCATCAACCGACTGGGCGACGTGCTGATCAAGGGTCAGATCGACCCCGCGCGCATCGAAGACGAATACCAGGCGCTGACCGACTACGCGCAGCGACACTTTGCCGATGAAGAAGGTTTGATGGCTGCGGCGCAGCTCGATCCTCACTACATCGAGCACCATCGACAGCAGCACCGCGAATTTGTCGGGCAACTCGGAGCGCTCTGGCTGCGACGGTCGGCGACCCACGAATCAGCCGAGGCACTGCATGGGTTCCTGTCGTCCTGGCTGACCTTTCACATGCTCGATGAAGATCAGGGCATGGCGCGGCAGATCGACCGGCGGCGCGCCGGCAAGGATCCTGCAGAAAGTGCCCTGCATCATGAGTCGGCCGATGCCAAGGGCAATGCGGTATTGCTGGCATCGATGCGCAAGCTGCACCGGGCATTGGCGGACGCCAATGCGCACCTCGAGGAGCAGGTTCGCGACCGCACGCGCGACCTGTTGCAGGCGGAAAAGATGGCGGCCGTGGGACAGCTCGCAGCCGGCGTCGCGCACGAGATCAACAATCCGATCGGATTCGTGACGTCGAATCTCGGATCGCTGGAAAGCTATGCATCGCAATTGCTCGGTGTCATCGATGCTTGCGGCGAGCTGGTGGCTGCGCAACCGGAGACTGCGCAACGCTTCCAGGCGATCAGCGCGGATGCGGATCTGGCTTACCTGCGAACCGATCTGGCCGCGTTGTTGGCGGAAACCAGGCAGGGACTGCAACGGGTCAGCACGATCGTCAACGCGCTACAGGACTTCGCCAGGGCGGACACCGATGAAAAGGTCGATGCGGACCTGCTGGCGGGGCTGGAAAGCACGCTCAACGTGACCGCCAGCCTGCTCAAGGACAGATTGGAGGTGGTACGCGAACTGACGCCGCTGCCTTTGGTGCGCTGCGCGCCGCAGCAGATCAATCAGGTATTCATGAACCTGCTGATCAACGCGACACAGGCGATCAAGGGTAACGGCCGCATCCTGTTGCGCAGCGGATTCGACGAGGATGGCGTCTGGGTCGAAGTCAGCGATTCCGGATGCGGCATCGCCGCGGAGCAACTGCCGCGTGTGTTCGAACCGTTCTTCACCACCCAGCCGGTGGGCAGCGGCACCGGGCTGGGCCTGACCACCGCCTGGGACATCGTCGTCGACAAGCATGGCGGCCGCATCGACGTTCGCAGCACGCCCGGCGACGGATCCAGCTTCACCGTATGGTTGCCGCGCAATCGCAGCGAAACGTCGACACCGAGCGCAGCCGAAGGCGCGGCCTCGGGTCGCTGACTCTGCAGACGCCTTTGTCCAACGGCAGGAAATAGCGCCGCTCAGCGAGTTCGCCAATCTTCGTTCCTATGGCCGCGCCGGCATCCACCGAGAACCGGTAATGCACGCCGATGTAGATGCGCGATAACGCAACATCATCGACATATGCCTTCGGCGCTTCGGAACGTGCCGATACCATCTGCGGCAGCAGGCTCGCGGCGACCGCCGCGGACAGGACCAGGGGTCGACGCAGATCACGCATGGTGTGGCATTTCCGCCGCGGGCGGAAACCGGGTTGAGCAGCCGGTATCGCAACGGCGGATGGCGAATCGGCAAGGCGCCAGCTCTTGTAGAGCGGAGCTTGCTCCGCTGCTCCTTGCTCTTCCGCGCGCCAAGCCGAGCAAGCTCGGCTCTACAAGAGCCCGCAGACCGCAGCCGACGGGCGCTTGCGCGCCACTGGCGCGCGCCCGGCTGAACGCCGGTCGGCTGTGCCGACCGGCCGGATATCCAACCGCTATACTGTTGGGTTCATTGCCCCCGTAGCTCAGTTGGATAGAGCGTCCCCCTCCTAAAGCGCATGGGCGACTATCCAGACGCTACAAATCAACAACTTGGCCAGCACTCAAGCCGACCGATTGCGCTATTTCCCGGTCGAAATAGCACAGTTAGCACAGGTCACATCCCCGCCCGCGTGTCCCGATCCACCTGCCGCGCCAGTTCGTTGCGCTGCGCCTGTAGCTCGCGGTCAGCTTGGCTGCTCCGTCGAGTAGATCGCCACGGCAACCGACGTTCCCGCGAATTCGTTGGCGAACACTTCGGACCAGCATCCGGGCATGCCATCGACGACTGCCGTTCCGCGCATCGATGCCGGCAGGATCGCCACCAACCGACCGCCCGGCTTCAACAGCGATGCCGCAGCCTGGACATGCGCCGCCGCCCTGCCCTGCGAAAACGGTGGATTTGTCACGATCTTGTCCCACCGGCGCGCATCTTGCTGGGCGAATTCGAGGAAGTCACGGCACTCGACCGCGAAGCCCTTGGCCTCCAGCACCTTCGCATGCAACCGCGATAGCTCGACGCACTGGGTATCCGGCGGCATCAGCTCGGCCAGCGCTCCTGAGCCGGCGCTCGGCTCAAGGCATGCGTCCCCCGGGCGAATCTCGGCGATCTCGATCGCTGCGCGTGCCACCAGTTCGGGTGTCGGGTAGAACTGGTGCGTTTTCTGGTCCGGCACGCAGCCGCTGGTGATGATCTCGGCGATGACGTCGTGCGCGTTGTAGTCGAAGTGGAACAGCCCGCGTCCTTGGTCGACGCCGCCGAGCAGTTCAAGGACGCGCCCAGCCTCGCCAAGCACATGCTTGTCGGCGTCATAGGTGCGTAGCTGAATCGCGTTGCCGCCGCGGTCGTGGCGCACCCCGTCCGCATTCGCGAGGACGGACAGCACAGCCGCCGGCAGTGGGCGCTGGATCGCGGCCCATTCGCGCGACTTCTTGGCCGGGCGTTGCCGCGCGTTCGCCGGGATCACCAGCGGGTGCAGGTGCGCCAGCACCGCATTCAAGCGCCAGGCCATTTCCGGGTGCACTTCGATATGCGCTGTCCCGACCTTGTAGACCCGAAGCCGCAACGCGCCGCCGTCGATCGGCCACCACTTGCCCGTCTGCGTGCGGACCTTGCGCATGATCGCGTCCGTGCTCGACCAGTGCGGATCCTCGGCACCGGTGAACTTGGCAACCACGCAACGCAGGTCGTGGATGCTGCCGACTCGGTCGCTTGATGTGGATCCCCACGAGTTGTAGCAGTAGGCGATGATCATCCGTGAGCCGAATCCCTGCGGCTGGTTCGTGACGTGGTTGCCAGAAAGCACCCGGAAGATGCCGTCGACGCGTTCGGCCAAGAACAGCATACGGTCGGCCGCAAACTGCTCCAGCGTCGCCCGCAGGTTAGCATCCGTGAATTCCGGGCACTTCAGTTCCCGAAACTGCTTGTGCCACTGCTCCCGGCGCGGCTGCGGCAAGCACGAATAGATGTCCGTGAGGTCGAGCGCGCGCTTCCAGAAGTCAGCGTTGGCTGCCGCCATCGCGCCGCCAAGGTCGAACATCGATCGCACGTACTCGTCGCCGTGGCGCCGGTCGGGGTTTGTGTTGCCCTCGCGGAAGTAGTGCAGCACCGACGCGAGATCAGATGCCATGACCGCAGCCGTCTGGCGGATGCGCTCGGTCACCAGCGCGTAATCGTCGAGCAGCCGCCCAGCCGGCGACCACACGACCGGAGCGAACAGGTGCTCCGGCTCGTGCAACACCAGTTCGGATTCAATGACGGCATTCACAGGAACGCCGCCTTGAACACGATTCCGCCAGTGGCCAGCGCCAGCGCCGACGCCTGTTCCTGCGTCAGCGGCTCGCTGTTGAGCATCCGGGTGCCGATGCGCACACAGTAATGAGTGCTCATGGCGCGCTACTCCACGCCGGAGTGAGGCCGTCCGCGATCAACTCCAGACGCTCAGCGTGGTCCGATCCGCGCAGTGCCTTCGCTGCCGACCGCAGCGCGCCGGCCCACCAGCCGATCGCTGGCTGCCCTACCCCGTCGACGCGATCAGCAGCGCGAACCAACTCCATTGCCAGTTCGCGGGCCGCTGCCGAACTCATCGCTACGCCAGCAACCGCGATGCCCTCGCCGGCCACCACCACCTGCGGCGCACCGCACAGGCTCACCTTGCACGCTTCACCCGCCTGCGTTACCTTTTCCATGTTCATGTTCCTCCAAGGGATTTGTGGACACCGGGACTTCGACTGCGTTAACAGTCGAAGTCCCCCTTCTTTGCCGGTCAATGCAGTTCCTCACCGATCCCTTCGTCGTCGTACTGGAATCGGTCGGCGAATTTCAGCGTGTCTTCGCTGATTGCCTTGAACAGCCCCTCGATGTTTTCGCGTTCCATCGGCGTCGCCATCGGGTGTGGCTGGATCAAGTCGCGCTCAAGGAAGTGGTGCATTTCGGCAACCAATCGATAGATGTCGCTTGCCATCTGCACCCACGGATCAACCTTTTCCGTGCTCATGCCGGCGCCCCCTGCAGAAGATCACCGGTCGGGATGGTGGGCTTCGGCGCGTCGATTCGCTTTACAAGCAGCGTTGCCAGCTTCGCCATTCCTTTCGGAGTAATCCGCACCATGTGAGAGTTGCCGTGCTCGCCGGTCTTCGGGTTCACGTAGTTGTGAACCTTGACCACGACATAGCCAGCCCGCTCCGCAGGGGCGTGTGCGGTCCAGTCTCCGTTTGCGCGCTTGTAAATCCAGATCAAACTGTGGAGCCAACGGAAGAACTTGTCGCGCGTGATCCCAAGCACCTTGCCGGCATCTGTCACGCACATTGAGCCCTCCGACTCGGTGAGCAGTTCCAGCGCCTCAACCTTCGGCGCCTGTTCCGCCACCTTGTCTTCAAGCACCAGGACCTTGTCGCAGTAGGTCAGCAGAAGACTGCGCATTGCTGCCGGATCATTGAGCGCCCGCATGGGGTCGATGGTCGGCGGCGCCTTCGCCTTGCGCTCGCATTCCAGGAAGTAGGCGCGCGCCTGCTTGCCCTTCTCGTTGCGCTCGACCATCGACAGTTCCTTGGCCATGTCGAGCGTGAGTGCGTACTCGATGCGTCCCTGCTGTCCGAAGTTTCCGCAACCCGTTGATTCAAGGGCTACATTTTTTGGAGCATCGAGAATTTCGGCAATCCCGCCGCCGCTCGACGCCATGCCAGCGCCTGCCTGCAGCTCAAACTGCTGGAAATCGATTCCATCTCGGAACCCGTACTCGGCGACTCGCTTCTTGATCCAGTCGTTGAAGCGCATGCCGTTGCCGAGGAACGCGTGAAGCTCGCGCGCGTTCACGGTTTGTTGCGTTGCGCCCGCCATGTCGCGGGCTTGGATTGGGATCAGGGCGCTCATGCCGTCCGCTCCTGCTGCTGGCGCGCCATTTGCTGCCGTCGGCTCTCCTCCAGTCGGATTACGATCTCGCCGTTGAGCGACCGATGGTTGTCGACCGCCTGGTGCTGCATCCACCGCTTGAGTTCCGGCGGCATCCGCACCGGAGTCCCGCTGATCTGTCGTGCGTCTTTCATGGTCCGAATCCTGTCAATGCGCAACCACCATTGGTTGCGTGGATTCTATTAGACGCCTATCAAGTGTGGGTGTCAAATAGACTCTTTGCGTGGATTCTTGCTGGCGCCCACAATTCGCGCATGAGCGATCGCCATCAACAGAAGCCCTACCCGCTACGCATGCCGGACGAACTACGTGATCGCCTGTCGGCGGCAGCGGATTCCTCTGGTCGCTCCCTCAACGCCGAGATCGTCAAGCGCCTGGAATTGAGCCTTGAATCACAGGCAGGTGGGAGGGAGATGCTTTCCACCATCGTTGAGCGTGTCATCGGTGCCTTGACCGATGAGGATGTTGCTCAGATCAGGGCTCACTCGCGCTCGCTTAATCCGCCAGACTGAGCCTTTCCCGCGAAGCGCCAGCGTGCGACGATGGGCGCCCCGTCGAAGGCTGGAGAAAGCCATGCGCGGATTCATTGCGCTGCTGGCCATGATCTTGTCAGCGAATGTTGCAGCAGCAGTCAACGGGTATCCGGGAACCTGCTTCCCGGATCGCGGGACTCCGCTCCCTGAGCCACAAACCAACGAGCCCTTCGTTGCATCGGGGATCATTGAACTCGACGACAGGTCTGGCTTCGGAAACCCGTACTCGTACGCGATCTACCGGGTTGCTTGCCCAGGCGGCGGGGCAGCAGTCCTCGTCAAGTTCAGATCAACCGGACTTCCGAGCGGCCGGGCGCCGACAATCGTCGTTGTGCAAGGTGCGACTACCTTTTCCAGCGTTCGCTACGGGATCGAGCCCTACACCTACTTCGACGGCATGGGCCGGGAAGAGAACATCGACCTTGGTCGCGTGGTTGTCCTGAATTCCAACGGGATCGATTACACAGCGGCCATGACGATCCGCATCCAGGGGCGAAGCTCGGCAACCGTTGAAGTGCCGGCGTTCAACCCGTCCCTGTACCCCCGCGCATCAGCGCCGATCCCGATCACAGGCTACGTCTCAGGGCTCTACTACGACGCAGCCAAGCCCGGCGAAGGAATGCAGGTCGAAGTCGCGGGCGAGACTATCGTGATGACCTGGTACACCTTCGACGGCGCAGGACGACCACTGTGGCTGGTCGGCGCAGGCCCGGCGTGCCCGGAACGATTCTGCTTTGACTTGCCATCCCACTCGGTTGTCACCCTCGCCGCATTCACGGGCGGTGGGTTCGCCGGGAACTTCGACCCTGCGGCCGTCCGGTCGGAGACTTGGGGAACCGTTCGCCTCGAATGGGATTCGTGCCTATCGGTGCTGATGACACTTACACCAACCCACAACGGCGCCACCCTTCCAAGTGCGACGGGTCAGCGTCGGTGGGCGCGGCTCACGACTATCGGCGGCGCGCGCTGCGACTGATCCGCCCAGCGCATGACGGGGCTCCTTCGAGTGTCCCGTGCGTAGGGTACACCGGGTGGGAAGGGAGGCGTATGGTGGCGGGAACTTGTTCCTTGGTAATCTTCGACCATGAATGATCGAGACCAAGTTACCGTGTTCGCCATCCTTGGCTCGTCCACACCGGACGAGTTGTCCAAGATTGTCATGGCAACATTCGGCGATAGTTCCTGCTTCCGACTTCCTTCAAATGACTGGCTTGTCGCTGCGCGAACGCAGCAGTCGGCACATGTCTACGAACTCATGAAGGAGAACGCCGGAGATGATGTTTCCTGCATTGTCGTCCACATGGATCGGTTCTATGGCTGGAACGACGCGGCGATCTGGCAGTGGATAGAGGCTAAACGCAGTGGCAAGTCCTAAGCAATCCACGCCGAGCACTCACCCGTCGAGCGATGGCCTGCAAAGTGCCATCCGTGATGGCGTGCAGAACGAACTTGAAAAGCGCGGCATGGGTGGCGGTGGCGGTGGGGGAGATCGCCTTGCCGCACTTGAGCGCTCCGTGGCCATCATCCAGGCAACCATGGTCACGCGGGAGTCCATGGAATCCGAACTGAGCAAAATTCGGGTCGAGATAGCCAAGCTCCCGGTTACGCTGCTCAAGTGGCTTGGCGGGGCGATAGCGGTCATCGCGTCCGTTGCCGCGGCCGTCTGGCGGGCGATGAACTGACCCGCGCTACGCCGCCTCGCGTTCCATTTCCTGCACCGCCTGCAGGAACTCGCGCTGCTTCTCGGCGCGCTCCCTCGTGAGTCGCTTGATCTCGGCCTCGCGCTCAGTTGCCGAAAGGTTGGGATCGATGCGTGCCTCGCGAATCTGCTTCGAGAGTCGCTTCACGATCTTCTGCGCGTTCTTCCAGCGGTGCCGCGCCTGGCCGTAGGCGGTCTCCCCAACCGCATCGGCGCCGGCGTCGTCGCCAGACTCAAGCAGTCCTGCGCGCTTCGTTTCAGCGCGCGCGATCTCGTCGCCGATCGCGTAGTAGCGGTCAGCGACAGCGCGCTCATCGCGGAATGTGCCGCCGAAGGCGTTGATGATCGGTGTTGCGGCCATGACTTCTCCAGCCGAATCGAACCGGCCCGTCGCGAGCCCTTCAACCGCGCTCATGCCGCGGCTTGCCGTCGACCCGACGCCACCGGCGACCTGACTCCAGATGAAGTCCAGTTCCTCGGGCGACACGTTGGTCAGTTGCGGCAGGAACCACGGCGGGGTGTAGTCGTCGCCGCCACCGATGCGATTCAGCGCCGTCGCGAAGCCCTTGAAGATCGCCGACGTGGTGTCGCGGCCCATCGTCGAGCGCGGCGGATCGCCGGCAGCGAATGGGTTCTCGCTCGTGATCGGTCGGCCGAGATCGTCCTTGTTCGCCTTGAGCTGCATCACGATCTGCGCGAGATTGCCGAGTAGTGCTTCCGGGCCTTCGTAGATCGGCACCGGGATGAACGAGTTGATCGTCGCCTTGGCCATGTCGCCGATCAGCGAGTCCTTCGGTCGCAGCGTGCCGTGAATCTCATCGTGCGCGCGCTGGGCAATTCGGCCACCGAGGTACGGGAACAGGTTGAACCCGTACTGCAGCGGGATCATGGTGACGTGCTTCGGATCGCCGCCGAAAAGCAGCCCGGTGGGGATGATGAAGGACCGCTCTCGACGGTAGGCCGGGATCGCATCCCATGCGCTCACGCCGTCCCCATCGTCGTCCTCGTTCATCAGCAGCCACGCGAACAGGCCCTGCATCGCGCCCATCGTCGTCAGGCCGGCGATCACTTTCTTGTTGCGCAGGAGCTTCAAGGTCGCGTGCGCGCCCTGCATGCCGGCGTTGAAGAACAGGTAGATCGCGTTCATCACAGCACCGAGCGAGCCCTTACGCCGGAAGTTGACCGTGACGTTCTTCGCTGCCTCGGCGGCTTGGTCGATGGACTTGCCGTTCTTGCGCAGGCTGGCGTAAAGCGCCAGGCGCAACGCGTTCTCGATGGCGTCATTGCTGCGCTCGATCAGGCCGAACGCCTTCTCAGCCGTGCGCCTGCCCGCCTCGCGCATCATCAGGCCGCGGGCACCATCGGCCCAAAGGTCATTGAGCGTGCGCACGCGAGCCGCGAAGTCCTTGGCGATGGTGTCCATGTCCGCGTAGGCCACGGCGTTCATCTTGCCGCCGGACGCCGCGAACTCCCGTGCGAAGTCGACCATCGTCATTTCCGCAACCGGCTTGTCCGCGTCTCCGGCCGCATCGCGCGCGTCCACCCACAAGGCGCGCACCGCCGGGGCGTAGCTCGCCATCGTGTCGCCGAGCACCTTGGCGCCGTGGTTTGCCGCCACACTGGTGAGCCCGAAGCCCACGTCGCGCACAAGGTTCACCGGTACGAACGCCGGGTTGTAGCGAGTGAACACCGCGCTCTGCCAGCGGTTGATCGCACCGAAGACGCGGACAAACGCCTTCATGTCCTGCTCGCCCATCGTCATCAGCGCGCGCTGAAGGTCCGGATCAGCGAAGCGCAGGCGGTAAGTCTTGCCGTTCGGCATCGGAATCACGAGCGTGCTGTCGGCGTCGACTGCTGCCGTGGTGACGGTAAGCACTGCCTCGCCAGTCGCCTTGTCGAACCGATACTCCGTTCGCACCGGTTCAACATCCCACACGGCAGGGTTCGGGTAGGCCATCGCCTGCCTGAGTAATGCGCGCTTCACATGCACCAGTTCGGCATCGAAGATGGCCTGCTGGGCGTCCGAGATCATCTCCGGAAGGATGTTCTTCGGCAGATTACCCTCGCCTCGGCCAAGCGCACGCTCGATGTTGGGATCGTTGCTGCGTCGAAGGATCGTGGCTGGCCGTCGACCACCGACGTCGTTGGCCGGATCAGCGCGCCCGCGCATCGGTACATAGAACTTGTCGGCCTCCAGTGCCGCACGCTGCGCTGCGGACACGGGAATCGAAACGACGCCACGCGAGCGCGTCGCCGCCTTGAACATGCCGAGGTCCTGCCGCGCGGTCTCCTGCTCCGGCGTGGCCTGGACTGGCTCAGGCGCCGCCGTCTCTTGCGGCACCTTGGCGGTCAGCAGCCCCGCTTGCCCTTCTTGACCGGCATCGACTTGCCCTTGGACGGCGGCATTTTGCTGGGCGGCATCTTGCCCGGTGGAAACTTGCCCTTCATTGGTCGGTACTCCAGTAGTAGCCGGCGCGGGCGCGGCGCCGGGCGCGTTCTCGCGGGCCTTCTGGCTAGCGATAATTCGTGCAATGTCCGGGGCAATGCCGAGCTGCTGGCGCTGGTCGCGCTGCGCTGGCGTCGTTGCCACTCCAGCCGGATCGACCTGAATCGGCTCGGGCGGCGGCAGCGCCAACATGGATGCCAGCGGCCCAAGAACCTCCGGTGACGCTGCATCCGGCGCGGCGTCCTGCACGGCCTCTTGTGCAACGGGATCAACCTCGGCGCCCGACTCAGGAAGATCCACGATCCTGAACCCAAACGATGCAGCCACCCCAGCCGGGTCGTCCTTGAACTGCTCGATGCGCTGCAGTTGCTCGATCTCGTCAGCGGTCAGTTCGGCAGGCGGCGTTCCCTTCACCACAAACGGCTGGCCGCCTTCGTCGATTGTCTCGTCTGGAGTCCCATTGCGCTTGGCGTCGAGTTGGGCCGCGTACTCGGCAATCGCCGCCCGGAACTGGTCGAGCGTGACGCCTTCGACCTGCGAGTCATCCGCCGTCGGTGCTGCGCCATCGACGTTTGGCTGCCGATCTCCGACCACCGGATGGCTCACTGGACCACGCGGCCGATCGCCAAAGGCCACGCCCATCGGCGCACCGATCAATGCCGAGATGCCGAGCTGCGTCGGATCGTAGGGGTCGCGCTTGATCTGGTCCGGCAGGAACGGGTTCACCATTGTCGATGCCAATACATCGGCGACGACATTCGTGCCAGCGCCCTGCAACGCATTCGAGACGACCTGTCCAGACACCGCCCCAGCCTTGCTGGCCACGTTCAGCGGCAGGATGTTGGTGAACGCGTTCGCGCCGGCCTCGGATCCAAAAGCCCCGAGCGCCTGAGCGCTGTTGCCGCCAGCATTCAGCACGTCTATCGCGGTCTGCGCGCCATGCGCAACCGAAGGCAGCGCCGAAGTGCGCGCAGCGTCTAG
Organism: uncultured Rhodanobacteraceae bacterium; assembly: GCA_937928755.1. Taxonomy (GTDB): domain Bacteria; phylum Pseudomonadota; class Gammaproteobacteria; order Xanthomonadales; family SZUA-5; genus JADKFD01. The sequence continues at coordinate 25,839 of CALEZI010000002.1, forward strand.
CGCGGCCTGACCGACAACTCCGCGAACCGTCCCGACCCCGGCCGTTCCAGCCGCTGCAGCGGTTCCGCGGAGTCCCATCTGCGCGATCGGCGAGGCACCGCCCGTCAGCAACATTGCGGCCATGTCCGGGACGAATCCGCCGACTGCCGAGCCAGCTTGCGCGCCGAAACTTGCATCCGCCGATGGCGCCACTCTGGCAGCCTCGCGCAAAGGCGGATCGACCATCTGGCTTGCCCACGCATCCTGTTGCTCGGTGCCAGAGCCCATGAGCGCGTCGGTGGCGACCGCGGCCGGCATTCCGGCGATCAATCCGATGCCGCCCGCCAGCCGATTGACACCAGACCAGATGCCGGGCAAGAACTCGCTGGCTGCATCTCCGATCTGATCGCCAAGCGACGACGCGGGCTTATCGATCACCTCGAACTGCGACCAGTCGACCGCTGACGCCGGCTCAATGATCTCGAACTGCGACCAGTCGACCGGGAAATCTTTTCCCTGCGCCATTGCTGTTAGCCCCCAATTGGTACTGGAACGCCACCCCGAACGATGTATTCCTTGCCATCCCTGCCGCGAACACGCGTCCCTTCGGCGGGCGGCACGCCCTGCTGCTGGGACGCTCCGGCGCCGGTTGGACGTCCTTGAGGTCCTGCCGCGGCCTGCGGCATCGCGGCACCCAAGCCGAGCCCACCACCAGCGGGCGCCGCCGAACCGCTGAACCTATCCGCGTACCGCGCAGTCATTTGCTCTGCAGCCGCCTCCGCTCCAGCGCGTTCCTTCTCGGATGCTCCGGGAGGAAGCAACTTGTGAAGCGTCTGCGTGTAGAACGAATCCAATCGGGCTTCCAAGGACAAATCCTTGGTCTCTTGCGACTTGTCGAACGCTGCGATCCAAAGGTCACTATCCGGGACCCCCTTGTACTGGTCCATCTGGCGCATGCGCGCGTAGACCGCATCGGCTGTCGCGACCTGTGCTGGCGGCTTCTCCGTGCCGGCAGGCGTCCGCGACAGCATGATCTGCGCGTAGGTCTCGGGGTTGGTCAGCTTCATCACGGCATCGCCGAGAGCGTCAATGCTCTGGAACACCATCGGTTCGTCACCGCCGTAGTCGACCGTGAACGACCCGTCCTGCTGCCGCTTGATGTCGCGAATCTGGTAGCCGTGATCCTTGCCGATGGTCGCGTTCATCGCCTCAACAACCGGCGCCATGTTGCCGGTGACCTCGGCCGTGGCAAGCGATCCGAACAGGGCGCGCTGAACCTGCTTTGTGCGCAGGTTGAGCTTCTCATCGGTCAGGCCAATGCGATCCATTTCTGCCCGCATCGCGGCCGACCGCATGTTCATGACGTGCTGCGCTTCCGACTGCGCCATCTGCTGCTTTGTCTGCGCGATACCCAGCCCACGAATCTCGTCGGTCTGCGCCTCTTCGATGGGGCGCCGATTCTTCAGGTGCTCACGCTCACTTTGCAGCCAACTCCAGTCGACATCGGCGCGACCCTCGCGCTTGTCCTCGATCTTGATCTTCCGCTCGCGGTCTTCGAGGCCCAATCCGTACAGGTTGTCCTGTTGCGCATCCACGACGCCGCGCCGACCCTTTGCGTAGTCGTACTCTTCCGCGACGCGCCTGTCGTTCGTCTGCTCGCGGGTCTTCTGGTCGCCACGCTCCCAGCCGGCCATCAGGCCCTGAAGGATGCCGCCGAGTGCTGGGTTAGCCATTGCAGTTCACCTTCTGAAAGCGCCAGATCAGAAACTCGTACAGCCAGAACTTGGACGCAGGACGGGAAGCCCGAAGAACGCGCGCGCCGAAGCACCAGACGTGCAAATGCCAGCCCATCACACAAACCCCGAGAATCACGCGGCGGGATTGCCACCAGTGCGGCCACGTCAGCGTCATTGGCTTGGCGTCGCCGTCCATCAGCCGCACCCCGGTATCCAACAAGCCAAAAAGTTCGCGGTCGTCGGGTGCTTGCGTGCCCATGTCAGTCAATCGCCTCTTTTGGAAATGTCACACAAGCAAGTCCAACGCATGCGTATTTCGACGCTGAAACCACGCCATCAAATGCGTCCAGCGCGCGCCGAGAAACATCCATCATCTCGTCTACCTGCTCAGGCGTAGCAACCCCGTCGACACGAGTTCCTTCTGTCCTCATGCAGGTCAGACGGTGCTCATGGTGGCGCCTCCCACCAAGGAGCTTTGCGTCTCGAAAGAATGACAATGCTCCGGGCACATCACCGACCAGCAGACGCTCTTCAGATACCAGTTCGTCAAGATAGCCAATGAAAATAATCAGCCCCTCGCGCGTCATTTCGCTGGTCTTTGCGCCCCACAGTTCGCACTTCATGCCCCTGTCGAACAGCGCAATCGATTCAGTAATGTCCATCAGCCATCCCCCGGAATCACGTTGATCTGCGGCATGCCGAGGCGCTGACTGTTGGACTGCCCCCACTGGCTCGAAAACTGGTTCAGCCCGAACCCGGCCATGTTCGCGCCAGCCGCCGCGGCCTGCATGTAGTTGTTCGCCTGCGCGCCGAACAGGTTCGCCTGATTGCCGAGCGCGCCCTGCATGGCACCGAACCCGCCCTGCATGGTGTTGGTCGCCTGCGCCTGCTGGCCGGCACTCAGGTTTCCGATCTGCGCCAGGCGGTTGAAGCGCTGGTCCTTGGCGCCTTGGCGTGCCTGGTTGAACCCGCCGACCTTCGCCAGCGCACGACCAATGCCGTACTCCGTTTCACTGGCCTGGTTGGCGCCGTCCGTGGGCGAAACGCCGTACCGCTCCATCTGCCGGCGATTCATGCCCTGCGAGGCATCGAACGCCATGCCGACATCGGCCGAGATCGCGCCATAGTCCGGGCGCTGGTCCTCGTAGGCCATATCTCGAAGGTCGCCCAGCACCGGCATGAACATTTCGCGCCAGTCGGCGTACTGCTCGCGACCGAAGGCCAGTTGCTCGCGGCCGAGCTGGAGTTGTGAATCCACGGCGCGTTGCTGTCCGCTGGATGCGCGGCTCGCGCCTCGCGCGCTCATGGCCGCACCAGCGACGCCAGCGACTGCAGTAATTACAGGTACGGCAGGCATCACGCACCCCCTTCGCGGGACATTCCGAACACGATCAGATCCTCCAGGCGACCATCGCGGCGATACGCCCTGGTCATCAGTCCTTCGCGCGCGAACCCGAGCGCGGCATTCATGCGCTGCCCGGCCCGGTTCCCTTGCGGGCACAGCGCCACCAGCTTGTCGACGCCGAAGTCCTGCCAGAAGCGCCGGATTGCCATCCGCCCGAGCCGCATCCCGACCGCTCCGCGCCATTCCGGCAGCAGCGCGCCATGGAACTCGCAGAGCGCCGTGCTGCGCGGCTCGAACATGGCGAATCCAACAGGCTCGCTGTCGACGCAGACGGCATAGATCATGTCGCTCAGCATCGCGTCCGGAATCCGCAGTGCATTCGGGTCGCGCAGCCCGTCGTCGGTAATCCACGGCCAGACGTCCGGGTGCCGCATGATCCGCAAGAGATCGTCAGCCGAACGGAAGCGGTCGATGGTCAGGGACTGGCAATCCATGCGCCGCACCCTATCGGGCGAGCGCCGGAAGCGTCAGTGAATTACGTGGCCAGGCCGCCGGATGTCGTGGTCTGAAAAGCGACGACCTTCCAGCCCTGGATGATCGACATGTTGCGGTCTTCGTACCGATGAATGCGCAGTCGAACCCAGTAGTTTCCAGCCGGAACCCGCACGACATTCATCAGCGTGTACGGCATGGACTCGGGCGAGTAGTCGTCAAGCAGGATGTTTTGGATTTCCAGCACACCGGGCGTTGGTTGCCAGACATCGTTCACCAGCGCCGGAATCGGCGCAGTTGGCGAGTTGATCAGCTCGCAACACAGCCAAAAGAACTTGTCGTCTCCGTCTGCCCCCCCGCCGCCGTCGGAGTAAGCGACAATGAATCCGCTCGCCATGATGACGGTATCTGCCGCCGCCCCGGATCGCAGCGCCCTGATCGGCATGGACGATGCGCTTACCGCCAGTTGAACCAAGGACGAGGCGCGCAGCGTATTGCCGGTCTTCTGATAGGCTGCCCCCGGATTTCCAACCACAAGCGCCGTTGGCAGTGCGAATGCGTTGTTGCCAAGGAACAGGTCTGCATTGAACCCGGCGCGTCCGTTGTCCTTGATCCAGAACAAAGGGTCGCGGGGATCGGGAACATTGGGGTCGCCGTACTTTTCTTGGCGACCGGCGCCATTGGTCCCGTAGGCCGATTGCGGACCGACCCACATTGCATAGTTGCCGTCCGCACCAGCGCCTCCGAACGATGCGAGGTTCGTTCCCGTGGTGCCGATCACGCCATTGCCGGCGACGCTCATGTGACCGCCGACGACCATGTTCCCGGCGCGGTCCAAGCTGAAACGCACGTCGCCGGATGCCGGTTTCCAAAACCGGAACGGGAACTCCGTGCTGATCGCGGTCGGGTTTGCCAGCTCGATCAGGTAATTGCTGTTCAGCATGTACTCGCTGTCGCTGACAGCGCCTGATCCGGTTCCGCCCGCGATGATTCGCTGACCAACGATCACGTTGGCGTCGACCGTTTCGGCTCGCATGTGCGACACGAACGCATTCGTGGCCGTCAGTTCGTCGAACACGCCATCTTGCGCGCGCACCAAGCCATCCACGATCAGGTCGCCGCGGATGCCCACCACATTGCGCGTGGTGTCGACGATGAATGGGATGCTCGACGGCGGCATCGCCGCGCCGCTGAATCGCTCGACCCACTCTCGGTTGTAGCTCGGTTGGTTCGGGTCCGCCCATGCAGGGATCGGCACGAACGTCGACCCGGCGCCGGGGATGATGACGGTGATGTAGTTCGTGAAGCCCGTCGTCCCAACGCCGATGACGAAACTGTCTCGACCTGAGATCCCAGCGAACGGCGACGGGATTGTGGTGGTCGCGTCGATCCTTGCCGATCCGGTGGCGCCTGCGATGGTGACTTCATTGCGGTCGGTGGTGTTAAACCCGTGACTCGCAGTGAACAGCGTCAGCGTCAGGATGACATCCGGCCCGTTCTGGAAGCCGGAAAGGCCGATGATCGCTGCGCCAGGCATGCCACCCTGCGCCCCCATGATCGCGAACTGGTTCGCGTTGATGAGGAACGTCGACAGGCTCTGCCCGGTCGTCTCGTTGGTTTCCATGCCGATGCCGAAGCCAGCGGCATACACCAGTCCGGTCGACGTGTTGTGGCGCATGTTCACGGACCACAGGCTTTGCAGGACGCCGTCGATGTCCGACGCAATCGACGTGATGTAACCAAGAACGCCACCCTGATCCAAGATCGGGTCTTGAGGCTCGACGCCGATCCACGACCTCAGGTTGCCGTAAATCGGCGTCGCCTCGACGTTCTCGATCATCGCGTCGAGCACCAGGACCGGATCAATCGACATCGCCACGGCAGCGCCAAGCAGCGGCGCGAACGGCCCCTTCACGCCGGCAGTTGAAACGAACCGGACCCAGTAGTACCGGACTGACGGGTTGAGCGCCATGTCGAGCGGGTTCACGTCGGTTCGAGCGACGTTGACCAGGTTGCGGTGCATGAAGATCGTGCCCTCCGCACGACCGGCATAGCCCGCAGGAAGATCAGCCTGAAGTTCGCCCAGCGTGCGCGCCGATCCGTCCGGGTTCTCCAGCAGCGCGTAGACCTCAGCGTGCGAGTGGTTGCTGTAGTTCGGCGGATCCCATGTCACCATGATGCTATCAGGCGGGACGCCGCGGCCGGTCACTCCGGTTGGAGCAGGCGGAACCGTAAAGTCGGTGTCGCCGTAGTCTGGTGGCTCGTATGGCACCAACGGCGCGCCATCGCCGCCGCTTCCTGGCGCTGGGGCGACACTCGCGCCACCGGGGCCGACGATGACCGTCCCCAAGTTCGCGCTCTTTAGGTCGCGCATGGTGACGAAGCGGTCGAGCGGATCGCCGCGCCGGCCGTAGCCGACCTCGGTCGCTTCCTTCAGCGCCTTCAGTGCCGCGTCGATCGCGCTCGGCGCGTTCCCGATTTCCGGGATCGACGGAACATTGGTTCGGCGGGGGCCGGACTTCCTCACTGGCGGATCTCGTCCATGACCTCGGCAGCCACGATGCGCTGGACCGCGTGCGTGGTGTCGACGTAGATGCGCCACTCGCGCGACAGGAACCCGTGCGGCAGCCGGAACGGCTCAGGCCCGGACACGACGGCGTTGAACGTGGTCGAGATCACCGCGGACGGCTGCCCGTGCTGGCTGGCGAGATTCGCGTAGCCGAAGGTGAGCGTCAGGGGGTACGCCTACCCACCGAAGCCAGCCATCGACTGGGTCATCTGCGGCGGCGAGTCCGGCCCGCACGCTCGCCCGATGCACCCTGACTGGGCGCGGTCGCTGCGGGATCAGTGCGCGGACGCCGGGGTTCCATTCCTCTTCAAGCAGTGGGGCGAGTACTGCCACCCAACGCAAATGCCTGACGATTGCGACGGGTCCGGCAGTTTCATCGACGACTTCTTTCGTGTCGGCAAGAAAGCCGCCGGCCGACTGCTCGATGGCGTTGAGCACAACGGAGTGCCGGCATGATTCGCCACCCCGAGCAACACCGCATCCGCACTGGCGCGATGGCATCCGCAACCGGCGACGACGGCGGGGCGTTCCAACTGAAGCTGCCATGCGGCGAGAAGTGCTACGTCATCGCGTCCAGCGGCTTCGGTTGGGAGCATGTATCGGTGTCGTTGCCACACCGCTGCCCGACATGGGCGGAAATGTGCTTCGTCAAGAAGCTCTTTTGGGAACCGGAAGACTGCGTTGTGCAGTACCACCCGCCGCAAAGTGAGTACGTCAACGTGCATCCGCACTGCCTGCACCTGTTCCGGTCGCTGGATACGGAGATGCCGCGACCGCCGCACTGGATGGTTGGGCCGCTGCGCAGGGAGGCGACGGCCTGACATGGACTCTCCGGCACTCCCGCTCGACCTGCTCACGGAACAGGAGGCTGCGGCATACTGTCGCGTCGCGCTCTCGACTTTCCGAGAGCATGCCTATGCCGCTGGAGTGCGGCCACGGCGGTTGATGGGCAGGAAGCTCTACAAGCGCGCCGACCTTCTGGCGGCGTTCGAGAGTGCGCCCGAGTGGCAACAATCTACTGGCGCCCGGGCGGGAAGAAACACCAGCCAGGCGCAACCGCATACCTCAACTGGCGAGAGCACGAACAGCAGTTTCGACGCTCCCTTGGCAAACTTACGCCCGCAGCGGCTGAGAAAATACGTTCCGCGAAAGCAGCAGAGTTAGAACACGGCGTTCGCATCCTGCCACGCGGGCCGCTCGCTCGCGACTTCTTCGATTGGTACAAGGAGTGGTACGCATCGGAGCACCCGACCACCGCGAAGCGGCTGATCTCGGAACTGAAACCGTTCCTGGAAGAGTTCGGCGACAAGTCCGTCGACGCCATTTCGCCAAAGGCCATCGAATCCTGGAAGATCGCGCGACTCAAGACCCACGCACCAGAGACAGTCGGCAAAGAGATCCGACGCCTCAAGGCTGCATTTGCGCGCGGCATCGCGTGGAAAGAGATCGACACCAACCCAACCGAGCACGTCAGCGCCCCGCGTGGCGTGCTGGACGTGGCGGTCAGCTTCTACACCACCGCGCAGATTGCGAAGCTCTACAAGGCCAACCCGCAGCGCGCGGCGCTTTGGTCGCTCGCGGTGAACACGGGCCTTCGCCGTGGCGAGCTTGCGAAGGCCACCAAGGCCGACATTGCCACCTACGGCACCGGGAAGGACAAAGCCCAACGCCTGCGCATCGAGTCGACGCCAGACAGCGCCAGCGGCGTCGGCCGCACCAAGTCCGGACGCTGGCGCGAGATCCCGCTGAACAAGGACGCGCTGGCAGCAATCAAGAGGCTGCCGGACGCTCTGGCCAGCGGCGTGCATGCCGATACCCTGTCCGACTGGTTTGCGGTCGACGCGGCCAAGGCCAAGATTGGCGGGTCGCTCCACCGGCTCCGGCATACCTTCTGCGCCCACCTTGCCATCGCAGGCGTTCCGCTCAGGCGCATTCAGATTCTCGCAGGACACTCTGACTACAAGGTCACAGAGCGGTATGCTCACCTGTCGCCACAAGGCGGAATTGATGCCGTGGACCTACTGGCCTTCTCGCGAAGGCCCGGTCGAGGCAAGCAATCCAAGCCAGAATAAGCACACCGATTAGCACAGTATTTTGTAAGTTGTTGATTTATAACCATGCCCCCGTAGCTCAGTTGGATAGAGCGTCCCCCTCCTAAGGGGAAGGTCGCACGTTCGAATCGTGTCGGGGGCGCGCCACTTTCTGGAGCTCCCATGTCCCACACCGTCCTCTCCGCGCTCGGCCTCGGCGCCGACAACAGCGGCACCTACCTCGGCAACGGCGAATGGTCGAAGACCACTGATGCCGGCGTGCTGACCAGCATCAACCCGGCCACAGGCGAGGCGATCGGCCGCACATACGCGTCGAGCAAGGCCGACTACGACGTGATCATGGCGCGCGCCGAAGCGGCGTTCAAAATCTGGCGCACCACGCCGGCGCCGCGCCGCGGCGAAGCGATCCGCCTGTGCGCCGAAGCGTTGCGCCAGCACAAGGACGCGCTCGGTTCGCTGGTGTCGCTGGAGATGGGCAAGATCAAGCCGGAAGGCGATGGCGAAGTGCAGGAGATGATCGACATCGCCGATTTCGCGGTCGGCCTGTCGCGCCAGTTGTATGGCAACACCATGCACTCGGAGCGCCCGGGCCACCGCATGTACGAACAGTGGCACCCGATCGGCATCGTCGGCGTGATCAGCGCCTTCAACTTCCCGGTCGCGGTGTGGAGCTGGAACGCCTTCCTCGCCGCCGTGTGCGGCGACATCACCATCTGGAAGCCGTCGCCGAAGACCCCGCTGTGCGCGGTCGCGTCGATGAAGGTGTGCAACGACGCGCTGCGCGCCGCCGGTTTCCCGGACATCTTTTTCCTGTTCAACGACAACGGCATCGAGCTGAGCCAGGCCTTCGTCGACGATCACCGCATCCCGCTGATCAGCTTCACCGGCTCGACCGCTGTTGGCCGCACCGTCGGCGAGCGCGTCGCCCGCCGCATGGGCCGTTCCTTGCTCGAACTCGGTGGCAACAACGCCATCATCGTCGACGCGTCGGCTGACCTGAAACTGGCGGTCCCGGCGATCGTCTTCGGCGCCGTCGGCACCGCCGGTCAGCGCTGTACCACCACGCGCCGGCTGATCGTGCACCGCTCGCTGGTCGCCGACCTGACCGCCACTCTGGTCAAGGCCTACCAACAGGTCGAGTCGCGCATCGGCAATCCGCTCGATGCGGGCACGCTGATGGGCCCGCTGATCGACCAGGCCTCGGTCGCGCGTTACCTGAAGGCGGTCGAAACCGCCAAGGCCGCGGGTGGCCAGGTGCTGACCGGCGGCGCCGTGGTCGATCGCGCCGGCAATTTCGTGCTGCCGACGATCATCTCCGGCGTCGCGCCGGATTGCGATGCGGTGCAGACCGAAACTTTCGCGCCAATCCTCTACATCATGCCGTTCGACACGGTGGATGAGGCCATCGCGATCCAGAACGGCGTGCCACAGGGCCTGTCGTCATCGATCTTCACCACCGATCTGCGCAACGCAGAACGCTTCCTGGCGGCCAACGGCTCGGACTGCGGCATCGCCAACGTCAACATCGGCACCTCTGGCGCCGAGATCGGCGGGGCGTTCGGTGGCGAGAAGGAAACCGGCGGCGGTCGCGAATCGGGTTCGGACGCGTGGAAGGTCTACATGCGCCGGCAGACCAACACCATCAACTACTCCGATGCGCTGCCGCTGGCGCAGGGGATCAAGTTCGATTTGTGATCGACAGCGCGGCGCCGCGAACGCGGCGCCGCGCGTGCATTTGATCTTGTGGGTCCAGACTTGTCTGGACGCTTCTCCCGCATTTGATCTGGTGGGTCCAGACTTGTCTGGACGCTTCTCTCAAATCAAAGACACCAGCGTCCAGACAAGTCTGGACCCACAAATGCGCACGCTGGCAATCACGCTGCTACAACGGCGCCGCAACCTGGCTCGCCTTGATCCCTTCCATCTTCTCCCGAAACACCCTCTCCTCGCCGAGGTAGACGGTGTCGTCCAGTGCCTCGCGCATGCGCTTCAGCGCCGCATCGCGCTCGGTCGCATTACCCTCGAGATCGGCAATACACGCGCGCACCCAGTCGAACTCGAACGGATGCGAGAGGCCGGCCTCGGCGCGCTGCAACCACTCGCGCGCCATGGCCGGGTCGCGGTCGAGCTCCGCGCTGAGATGCGCGGCGATCATCGCCAGTGACTGGCGCAGTCCATCCGGCAGCTTTTGCCAGTCCGCCAATGCCGGTTCCAGCAACTCCCGAGTCCTTGCCAGATCGCCGGAATCGTAGGCGACTCCCGCATGCAGCATCTGCGCAGCGAGCTTTTCCATGCCCTCCGACTTGTCGATGTCGAGCGCGGCAAGGTCGACCGGATCGTAGTCGCGCGGACGCATGCCGTCGATACTCGCCCGCGCGATGCGCAATACCCGTCGACGCGTGGCCAATCCCTGCGGGTCGGTGAAACTCTTCAGCAATTGCAGGCCATCGGTCTGAAAGCCGCCGCTGCGGAATGGCAGCAGGTTGACCAGGCCAATCAGCAGGCCGATCGCGACAAAAACGCCCGCCAGCAAGCGCAGCGGCCATGGCCCGATCAGTGGCAGCAGCAGCCAGACAATCGCTGCCAACAGCAGATTGGCCAGCGGCCCGCCGAGCAGCATGCACACGAAAGCGCGGCGGAAATTCGGGCCATCGGGCAGGATCGTCTGCGCCATGCCGCCGACGCCCTTCAACGAGCGCATGCGGACTCGGCGATATCCACTGCGAAACAACTCCCAGCGCCATGGCCCGACAATCACGCGGAGTATGCGTCCACCCATCCATTGCCCGACCAGCGCATGCCCCAACTCGTGCACCAGGAAGTGCACCAACATGGCAGCCAGCAGCGCGGGCACGATCAGCAAAACGACCAGGGCTTTGTTGGTCTCCGGTGGCGCCAGTTGCGCGCCACCTTTGAGCAAAAGAATCATCGTTGCGGCGCCGATGACGGCGCCGATTCCCATCTGCAGCAGCAGCCCAAGCAGCTCCCGACCGCTCAACTTGCGCTGCATCTGCGCTTTCAGCGTGGTCGGTTCCACTGGTGGCAGCGCGACACGCTCGCTCATCGACGTACTCCTCGGTTACGGGTGCGCGCTCCGCGCGGTTTGGTTTCATCGGCCGCACTGAGTTCAGTCGGATAAGCAGCGAGCGCGAATCCGTGGAAGTCGCCAGATTCGGGTGGCGTCTGTTCGCTGATCTGCTCGAACTCGACGTACAGATCATGCAAGCGCTGATAAAGACGCTCGCTGTCCGCCGCGGTCAACTTGAGCACGTTTCGATACGCCAGCAACGCGCCCACCTGCGGCGGCTTGCAAGCGACATCGATGCGGCCTGCGGCGCTGCTGCGCTCGATGTCCTCACGCGCACGATCGAACACATAGGCCAGAATCGACTGCAAGCCTTCGTCGCCTGGCGCATCGCCGCCGAAACTGCCGCGATCCAGGCGCAGGCGTCGCGCAACCGCCCGGTAACGGCGTTCGACGATGCCCGACACCAGCCGCTCGGCGGCAACCACAATCAGGCCATGCTTCTCCAGCAGATTCAGGTGGTGATAAAGACGTGTGGTCGGACACTGCATCAGCCGCGCGAGTTCCGTGGCTGTGCGCGGCGCCGACACCAGCGCCTGGTAAATGAACTCGCGCGTCGGTTCGGCCAGCAACTTGAGGTCGCGCGGCTGAATTGCCCGCTCCTCCTGCATCGGCGGTGGCTGGCGACGCGGTCGCGGCCCAACGTTCAATTTCGTCACGGCATTCATCATGTGTTGAATGCTGAAGCCTATTTGAAAGTGTGTCCAGCATGTCGTTGGTCATGCCTGTCGCAATGTGCCCTCGGCACCTGGCGTGTGTCGCATCATTGGCGCCTGTAACCCATGCCCGGAGCCTGCCGCCATGACGACGACCGATCCCACCGCGCGCTTCTCCAACCGCGTCGCCGACTACGTCCGCTACCGTCCCGACTATCCGATCGCCGTGGTCGACACGCTGGCCGGACACTGCGGCTGGAGCGGGCCGGTCGACGTCGCCGATCTCGGCTCCGGCACCGGGCTGTCGGCCTTGGGTTTTCTCGAACGCGGCCATCGCGTGTACGGCGTCGAGCCGAACGCCGAAATGCGCGCGGCGGCCGAGTTGCTGCTCAGCGGACGCAGCAAATTTGTCAGCGTGGACGGTCGCGCCGAGGCGACGACACTGGCGGCGTCCAGCGTGGACCTGGTCATCGCCGCACAGGCTTTTCACTGGTTCGACGTGCCGGCCGCATCCAATGAAACCCGTCGCATCCTGCGCCCGGACGGCTGTGCCGCGGTCGTCTGGAACCTGCGGCGAACGACCGGCAGCGAGTTCCTCGACAGCTACGAGGCCCTGCTGCAGCAGTTCGGCACCGACTACGGCGCCGTCTCCGAGCGCTACGCCGACCCCGCGGCATTGGCACAGTACTTCGGCAGCACCGACTACGCCGAGTACCGTTTCGACCACGTCCAGCAATTCGACTACGACGGACTCAAGGGACGCCTGCTGTCGTCGTCGTACACGCCGGCCGAGGGCGATCGACGCCATGCACCGATGCTCGACGCACTACACCGGATCTTTGCGGCGACCGCCATCGAAGGCCGCGTGGCCTTCGAGTACGACACGCGTCTGTACGTCAGTCGCTGACGCCGCCTGCGGGCCTGCGCAAAGAACCCGGCTCCGGCCACCAGGGCGGCGGCGGCAGCTCGCGCGCGGCGAGGAACTCGGGGTTGAAGAGCTTCGACTCGTAACGCCCTGCGGAATCGCAGAGCACCGTGACGATCGTGTGGCCCGGCCCCAACTGTTCGGCCAGGCGAATCGCGCCGGCCACGTTGATGCCGCTGGACGTACCTACATACAGCCCTTCGCGGCCGATCAACTCCCACAACACCGGCAGCCATTCGCGGTCGGGGATATTGAACGCGTCGTCGATGCGCGCATCCGTCAGATTGCCAGTGATGCGGTTCTGGCCGATGCCCTCGGTGATCGAACTGCCCTGCGACGCGATCTCGCCGTGCTTGACCCAGCTGCAGATTCCGGCGCCGTCCGGATCAGCGACCGCGATCACCACCTCCTTGCGGCGCTGTTTCAGGTACTCGGCAACACCGGAAATGGTGCCGCCGGTGCCTACCGCACAGATGAACGCGTCGACCTGGCCCCTGGTCTGCGCCCAGATTTCCGGGCCGGTGCTGGCGATGTGGCCCTCGCGATTGGCCAGGTTGTCCCACTGATTGGCGTAAAACACGCCGGACTCGTGTCCGGCCAGGCTTTCGGCCAGTTGCCGTGCCTGGTGCACGTAATTCTGCGGATTCTTGAACGGCACCGCCGGCACTGTGCGCAGATCGGCGCCCATGCCGCGCAGGGCCGACTGCTTCTCGGCCGACTGCGTGTTCGGCATCACGATGATGGTGCGCAGGCCGAGCGCATTGCCCGCGAGCGTGAGCCCGATGCCGGTATTGCCCGCCGTGCCTTCGACCACGATGCCACCGCGTCGGACCACGCCACGACGCAACGCGTCGGTCAGCAGATACTTGGCCGCGCGATCCTTGACCGAACCACCCGGGTTCATGAATTCGGCTTTGCCGAAAATGCGGCACCCGGTGCGCTCGGACGCCGCCCGCAAGGGGATCAATGCGGTGTTGCCGATGGTATCGAGGATCGGGCAGTTGAGTTCGCTGGGGGTAACTGCAGACACGCGGCGCATCTCCTGGTCGGGCACACTCCAGCGTCGGCGTCGCGCACGCCCACGACGCGGAGCGGGTGCTTGCGCGCCTGAGCCGAGCGGCAAAGACCCGGAGTATCGCCGGCCGTCGGCTGCCCCTGTCAATAGCCGTTCAGACGTCTGGACGTAAATACGTCCAGGCCTCGACAAACTGGGCACCGGCTTCATCGGGCAACGCTGGAAACCGCCCGCAACCCGCACCCACACCGCCGATCAAGTCTTCTACCTCGCCCCCAACCTCAGGTATCCTCCACGGCTCACTTGGCCGAAGTGGCGGAATCGGTAGACGCAGCGGACTCAAAATCCGCCGCCCTTAAAAGCGTGTGGGTTCGAGTCCCACCTTCGGCACCAGATGAGCGAATTAGGGCGTTCTACAACGTCCGATGCAAAAGCCTAAGCCCGCGCTACTGCGGGCTTTTTGTGCCTGTAGGGGCATGGACGGTTGCTTGCATACGATTCGACGCAGGGTAACAATCGGGGGCACGGGGCAACGGTGCCCCTAAAACACCCCGGAAATGCCCCCATGCCTGCCCTCGCCAAACCGCTATCAGCCGTCGCCATCACCAGCGCAAAGCCACGTGCGAAGCCCTACAAGCTGGCGGATGGCCAAGGGCTGTATCTGGAAGTCATGCCCAACGGCGCGCGCTACTGGCGCATGAAGTACCGCTTCGGCGGGAAGGAGCGCCGAATCGCCTTCGGTGTGTTCCCCGAGGTGCCCCTCGCCGAAGCTCGCCGCCGACGCGATGCCGCGCGCGCCGCGCTGCGCGATGGCACCGACCCGGTGGGTCAGCGCAAGACCGAGCGCAACGCGCGCGCCGTCGCTGCCGTCAGCAGTTTCGAGATTGTCGCCCGCGAATGGATGGCCACGCAGGAAACAACCAAGGCGCCGGCAACAATGGCCAAGAGTCGTTGGCTTCTGGAACACTTCGCCTTCCCTGCCTTGGGCAAGCGGCCAGTGTCGGCGATCACCGCCCACGAGCTGCTGGACGTGATCCGCAAGGTGGAGGCCCGAGGCACGCACGAAACCGCCCACCGGCTGTTGCAGCGGTTCAACAAGGTTTTCCGGTACGCGGTCGGCACCAAGCGATGCGAGCGCAACCCGGCCGCGGACCTGGACAGCGACGTATTGCAGCCGGTCAAGGTCAAGCACCGGTCGGCGATCACTGACCCGGTTGCGGTCGGTGGACTGCTGCGCGCTATCCACGCCTACACGGGGCAGCCGGCGACGCTGGCCGCGCTCAAGCTGGCGCCGTTGGTGTTCGTGCGACCCGAAGAACTGCGGGGCGCTCAGTGGTGTGAGTTCGACCTCGACGGTGCCGTGTGGACCATCCCGCCGCAGCGCCGGAAGCTGACCCGCAAGGACCGCGAAGACCCGAGCACGCCGCCGCACATCGTGCCCCTGTGCGCGCAAGCGGTGGCGATCCTGCGCGAGCTGCACACGCTCACCGGCCGCGGTCGATTGCTGTTCCCGAGCTTGCGCACTTCCGATAGGCCTATCAGCGAGAACACCATCAACGCAGCGCTGCGCCGGATGGGCTTCACCCTGGACGAAATGACCCACCACGGATTCCGCGCGATGGCTTCGACCCGGTTAAATGAACTGGGCTTCGGCCCCGACGTGATCGAGCGCCAGCTCTCGCACGCCGAAAAGGACCAGGTGCGCGCGGCCTACAACCGTGCGGCCTACATGGACGAACGCAAGAAGATGATGCAGGCGTGGGCGGATTACCTGGACGCGCTGCGCGACGGTGCCCCAGTGGTGGCGATCCGCTCCAAAGCCTGACCGTTTCCGCTTGGGATAGCCCGACGGGGCGACAAGCGCGGACACCTTCACCGCGTTTCCCAAGCGACCATTGAAGGGGCGGAGAAGGCCGCTATGGCAAAGAGACAGAGGTTCCCGGCAGTTACCGAGCCGAGCACGCCGGTGTCGTTTGATTACTTGCGTGATTTATTCCCGTCAGCAGAGCAGAAACTCCAGCGTGAATTGCTCGCCCTGCAGATTGAAGAGGCGAAAGCCAAAGAGGCGGCGAGAAGCGCAAATCCAAAATCCGAAGGGTCCGCCCAACGCGCGAGAAAACTGGACGGCGTTGTGATAGCGCTACTGGCTTCTGATGGTGGCTGGCTGGCTGCTGATCTTTCCGACGCAGCAAAAGAACTCTTACGCAACGCGGAGTTGAAGGGCTATTTCCCGGACATAGAGCCGCGTCAGGTAAAAGCGCGCCTTGAAGCAGCTCTGAAAGAGATCGCAAAGCACAAATAAGCGCACGGAGCAAGCAACAGCAGCAGCCGCATGCAATTGCATCCGGTGTGTGCTGTTGATCGCCGTCGTTGCTCGTTTTAGCAAGCCTTTGGCCAACACTTCGCCGAGGGCTTCAAGTGGGAACCGACAAGACCAACGCAGCACCCGCCCCGCACCAGCTCCTACGCATGCCCGAAGTCGAAAGACAAACCGGGCTCAAGCGCTCCCAAATCTACCTGCTGCAAAGGCACCGGCATGGCCTACGGCGAGCTGGTGCGCTGCACCGAGCTTCGTCCTATCCCGACCGCTCCGGAGCGCGCCGGGGAAATCTTCTACGACGCCGCCGAGGTAGAGCGCTGGTTGCGCAAGCACGGCAAGCCGTACTGATTCGCGCGGGAACGAGCGCGGAAGGGACAAGCCGGCGAGTGTCCCGAACAACCCCGGCAGAGCGAGGCGTGCGCACCTCTCAAGAGAATTCCACGGCGCTGATCGCTCAACCCATTTGACGCTGCGGCATTGCACCAGCCGCAACGATGTTGCACACTTTCCCTGCGGTCGCCAAATCGACCGCCGGGCGTGAGAACCCGAGCAAACAGAGGCGCACAAGCGCCGCATCCGTAGGCGCTTTTTTTGTGCCTTCAACCTGCCTTCTATGGCGGGCGTGCAGGGCAGCCGCAAGGCTGGCCGGTTCCTCTGTTCCGGTTTCTCACCCCTGTACGCCCGTCACCTTTGCCCGGTGAGAAATGGCAGTGGTGGCGGTTCCTTCGATGAACAGAGGAACCACCCGATGAACACCAGCAACACCCCGGCAACACCCCCGAGTTATCCCCTGCTGATGCTCGCGCCGCGCGAGTCCTGGCCGACCCTGATCGAGCTGGCAGCCGCCATCCTGGAAGGCCGCAGCGATGCCAACGCCGAGACCGTTGCAACCGAACTGCGCCTGATCGCTGGTGCGCTGGAGGTGCGGTCATGAACCCACGCGCCATGCTGCGCCACCGCATCCTGTTGGTGCTCGAAGCCGCAAGCCCGCGGCCGGTTTCACAGTCGCTAATCACTCGCATCGTGTCCGACGTCGAACTTGCACTGACGCCGGCCGGAGTTAGTGCAGCGCTCAAGGAAATGGCACAGAGCGGGATGGTCGAAGCGACGGGAGAAAAGCACGATAGCTGGCGACTCTCAGAGCGCTTCCTGCACACCAAGCACGCCGCCGCGGTGGACGCAGCGATAGCCGAAGCCCTGGCGTCTGGAGCGATCACGCAGGCAACCGAGAGCTATCACCGCGCGAGCTGCAAAACCCCCGATGACCTGATCCGCTTTCAAGCATTCGCCGCGACGTCCGTGCTTCGGCATGGCGGAGACACCAGCGCCGAACCGCTGCAACTCAACGACGAAGAGAAGGCCGTCTGTCTGGCGTGCGAGATCAGCTATCGCGACTTCGTGAACGCACGCGACGGGGGTGGACGATGATCGAAACTGACGCGCGCCGTATGCAGAAAGCCGACCGCATCGACCACCGCATGAACCAGCGCGACGAGCGCCAGCGCGCGAAGGCAGCAAGGGCGCTGGCACTATGGGATAGCTCGCCGGCACCGGGCGTGCATCCTTGGCTTGAATCCGAGGGCGTCGCCGCGCATGGACTGCGCCAGCGCGACAACCGCTTGCTGGTGCCGATGCGCGACGCGGCCGGCGAGCTTTGGAACCTGCAATTCATCGGCCCGAGTGGTGGCCTGCGGATGCTCTACGGCGCGCGGGTTTTCGGGCTGTTCCACCTGATCGACGGGCAAGACTTCGGCAAGGCTTACACCGCCGACACCTTGGGCGAGCTGTTCGCCACGTGGAATCCGCTGACCGTGGTCAACATCGCCGAGGACTACGCCAGCGCCGCGCGCGTGCATGCGGCCACCGGGCAACCGGTGGCGGTCGCCTTCGAGCTTCACAACCTGCGGCCCGTCGCGCTGGCGCTTCGCTCCGAGTATCGCCGCGCGCGGCTCGTCATCTGGCTACCAGAACCGCCCCAGGGCGCGCGCAGCGCTTCCGGCAACCATCGCGGCGCCCTAACCCATGCCGAAGCCGCAGCGGCAGCCGTGGGCGGCTCTGTGGCCGCTCTGTGGGGGCGCCCATGAGCAAGAGAGCGAACGCGGCCGCACTGGACCCCGAAGCCGTCAAGCGTGAGTTTCTGGAGAAGGCAAAGCGAGGGTTAAAGCTCGACGAGATAGAACCGCCCGCACCGGCCGGTGCCGCTACGCTGGTTCCGCAGAAGCCGGCCGCGTCGCTGGACCTGATCAGAGCATCGGACGTGAAGACTGTTGCGGTGTCGTGGCTTTGGCCTGGCTGGCTGGCGCGCGGCAAATTTCACTTGTTGGCCGGAGCACCAGGAACCGGAAAGACCACGATTGCACTGGCGTTCGCCGCCAGTGTCAGCGCGCGGGCGCCGTGGCCTTCGGGCTTCCGCTCCAAGGCAGCCGGGAACGTGCTGTTCTGGTCAGGCGAGGATGACATCGCGGATACGCTCGCGCCTCGCCTGCTGGCCGCTGGCGCTGACCTCGAACGCAT
Source organism: uncultured Rhodanobacteraceae bacterium (assembly GCA_937928755.1). Taxonomy (GTDB): domain Bacteria; phylum Pseudomonadota; class Gammaproteobacteria; order Xanthomonadales; family SZUA-5; genus JADKFD01. The sequence goes on from CALEZI010000002.1 coordinate 44,526, forward strand.
CCACTTCATCGGCGACCGCCGCAGCGCTGACGGCGCGCTGCGGCCGTTCGATCTGGCCACCGATGTTCCGTTGCTCGCCGAGCGCGCGCGAGGCATTCGCGGGGGTTTCTCGCTGATCGTCGTCGACCCGGTTGTGACCGCGGTTATGGGCGACTCCCACAAGAACACCGACGTTCGCCGCGGCCTGCAACCCTTGGTAGACCTCGCCACGAAGAACAACGCCGCCGTGATCGGTGTCAGCCACTTGTCGAAGGGAACCGTTGGCCGCGATCCGTTGGAGCGCGTAACCGGAAGCATCGCCTACGGCGCGCTGGCGCGCGTCGTCATGGTCGCGGCCAAGCGCAGCAAAGGCGAGCACGGCGCCGAACGCCTGTTGACCCGAGTCAAGAGCAACATAGGCCCGGACGGTGGCGGCTTTGGCTACGCACTGGAACAAGCCGACGACGGCAACGCGGCATCGCTGGTGCGCTGGGGCGCCAGCCTGGAAGGCTCCGCCCGAGACTTGCTCGGCGAGTACGAAGAAGACCCGGAAGACCAGGACAGCGAAGCGGACGGCGTAGGTGTCTGGCTGGCTGAACTCCTGGCCGATGGTGAAGTGGTTGTGCGCGACGTGAAGCAATCCGCCGAGGCTGCCGGGCACGCATGGCGAACGGTGCAACGGAAGTCACGGGCGATGAAGATCGACACCCGGCGTGAAGGCTTCGGACCGTCAGCCCGCTACTTCTGGTCGCTGCCCAAGGGGGCATCTTGCACCGCATAAACATGCACAGCGTGCATTTCCATGCACCACCGATTCACCCCATGCGCGCCACTTTTCCCCATGCGCGCCATGCGCGCCACACTCTGAAGGTTGGCGCGCATGGCGCGCATGGAGGAATCGCCGACAGCGAGCGCCACCAACGCGCGCGCCGGTGAATGAATATGCTCTGCTGCCGGAATCGAAAAGGCGGCTAGTTGACCGGCTCAAAGCTCGGAAAGTCGCCCGGCTCTTCCTCCACGTCCTCGTCGTCATCGGCGGGCCGCGGATAGTGCGCCTGGAGGTCCTCCGGTAGCCGGTGCGCCCAGCCCAAGATAGCCGCCATGTCGGTCAAGCTCTTGGTCGGCTCCGGCCCGAGGTTCCACGACCAGGGCGACGGATGAGCGCTCACGGTTCCCCAAGTGGCCATGTCCAGAATGCGCGCAGCGGCAGGGCCGAACACGGCGCCCGTGGTCACGTCCCAATCGAACACCAAAGGCTTTTCGTGCCAGACCGTTGGCGGCAATTCGTAGTGCTTCATGGTCACGGAAGGCCGGCCGTTGTTGGCTGTTGTTGGACGAATCGCCAAAGTGTTCACCCGCTACCGCCCGCTGGCAAGTGTTCCTGGCGTCGAACCGGCCGAAGGCCACCCGTAGCGCACTGTCGCCGGATATCGACCCGAACCGAAGCGAGACTATCCGGAACAATTCGAGATCAGCGCCGGCAGCGAACGCGCGCCCGCACCGGTCGCGGCCTGCATCGCCGCTCGTCGGAAAGTCTGCCGACCGCGCGGGACTCAAAACGTCCGCATCGGTATGCAGACAACCGACAGCAACGCGGCAATCGTGGGGGAACAATTGGGGGCACGTCTGATTTTTAGCTTCTGGCAATCCATACAGAACAACAACATAGGCAATTCTTACGGTGCCCACCTTCGGCACCATCAGTTGAATCAACAACTTGGCGACACATTCAGGACCGGGCCCAGTGCCCGGTTTTTTGTTTCAGGGACGCCGGGGATACCGTGGGGTAGCGGACGCCAGCAACATGCCCGGCACCGCGCCGGTCTCGGCGGGTCTCCGGTGGTGGTCGGACAGGCGCGGATCGTTGCGCGGTAGAACCGATCAGGTCACGCGAAAAGGCAAGGAATCAGAGCAAGCTGACCGGCGATGAACTCAGCGCCAGCCAAGGGCCTTCCCTCGGCGTCCGTCCCTGGTCAATCTGCAACGAGCAGTGTTGGTCCGTTTGAGCAGCAACACTGGCGTTTGCTTGCGCTTCCTGCGGCTTGATGCGCGAACGAGCCACCGGCAGGGGGCGAACGCGGTTGTCACTGCTCGAAGCCGTCGGCAAATACTGGCGTATTGCCGAGCAATCCGTCTGCCAGCGCGTTGAGATAACACTCGAGGTTGGTGTAGCCGGCGATGCCGGTGTAGGCGATCGACAGCGCGCTGCCGTTGGCATCGAAGACGGCGGGACTCAGGCCATAGGCGGCGTTGGCCAGTTCGAAGCTGTCGGGCATCCCGTCACCGTCGCTGTCGAGCGGCGGCATGGGCGGGTTGGCCGGATCGAAATCGAGATCGAAGGTGTCGTTGGCCAGCGGTGTGCCGTAATCGGCGGCCGGGATCGATCCGCTGAGGGTCGAATCGCGCCAGCGGCGGTCGAGCGGATCGGCTGGCTGGGCGCCGACGCGGGGCGGCAATACGCTGGCCAACTCGGCGCCAGCGAGGTAAGCGACTGCGGGAAACGGGTGGCGCAGCGGCAAGCGCGTGGCGTTGCCGGGCGCGCTGTTCGGCGCGCTGCCGGCAAAGTCGTTGCAGCAATAGAACAACTGGTAGTCGGCAAATCCGGGATAGATCGACAGGCTGTTGTCGCTGACATGCAGTTGGTTGCTGGCGACGTCGATCAGGTCGAACAGGAACATGCCGTAAGGGTAATCGGCGCGCGTCAGGAAGCGGTTGCCGACCGCGTTGAGGCGCACGCGATAAGGTCCGGCGGCGGCGTTCTGGTCGACATCGCGGTTGTACCAGACCAGGAAGCCAGGGTCGGCGTAGAGGTTGTTGGCCAGTTCCAGGTGCAGCGGGGTGTCCTGGCAGCTTTCGATCAGCCCCGGTTGTCCGTCGAAGTTGCTGGCCTCGCAACTGATTTCCGGGGTGCGCCCACCGACCCGGTACCAGAGGTTCTTGATCAGCGCGATGCGGTCCTGCGGGTGCTGCGGATGCGAGTAGTTGAGCAGCACGCCACCGCGGTCGGCGTGCTCGCCGACGGTTTCGCCAAGCGTGGAGTACTGCAACGTGATGTCCGAGGCCCAACTGATCTGCACTGCTTCGTCGGTGGCGTGCGCCAGCGACACATGATCGAAGATCGCGCGCTGGATGCCGTCCAGACGCAAGGCGTCGTCGAGGCGCTCGCCGCCGGCGGGCAGCGGCAGGTTCCAACCGGGGCGCGAACGCAAGTGGCGCACGATCAGGTTGTCGCAATCGTTTTGCTCGTAGTGGCCGTCGCAGACGAAACCGCGCACGGTCACGCCGCCTGGCGAGGTCTGGCCGGCGATCGTGACATCGCCATGCACGACGTTGGCGATGCCGTGGATCACGCCGCTGACCTTGAACAGCAGCGTGCGCGGGCCGCTCTGGCGCAATGCCCAGTTGAGCGAACCGGGAATCACGCCGGCCGGATCCGGATCCAGCGTGGTCACATACAGCACTGCGCCGCCGCGACCGCCGCTGGCAACGGCGCCAAAGCCCTCGGCGCCGGGGAAAGCCGGGATGCCCTGGGCCAGGGTCGTCGGGCCAGCAAGGGCAGCCAGCAATCCGGGCAGCAATGTTCCGAGACGCAAGTTCATCGCTGGGTCACTGCAGCACCCGCCGCGGCAACTGAATCTGGAACTCCACGCCCTTTCCGGGTTCGCTGATGCAGTCCAGCGAACCGTGCAGCAACTGAGTCACCAGGTTGTAGACCACGTGCAGACCGAGGCCGCTGCCGCCCTGGCCGCGCTTGGTGGTGAAGAATGGATCGAACACGCGCTGGCGCACGTCCTCGCGCATGCCGACGCCATTGTCGCGATACAGCAGCAACCATTCCTCGTCGTAGCCCTCGCACTCGATGCGGATCTCGCCATTCTCGACGCCGTCGAACGCGTGGATCAGCGAGTTCATCACCAGGTTGACGACGATCTGCGAGATTGCGCCCGGATAGGTCAGCAGCCGCAGATCCTCCGGGCATTTGACGCTGATCTTGTGGCTGGTCTTCTTGAGTGCCGGGCCAAGCGAGACGAGGATCTCTTCCAGGTAGATCTTGAGGTCGATCTCGCGCGCCTGTTCGCTGGACTGATCCACGGCGACCTGTTTGAAGCTCTTGATCAGTTGTCCGGCGCGCCGCAGGTTCGCGAGGATCAGTCGCGCGCTGTCGAGCGCGTCGGACTGGTAACCCTCCAGAGCGGCGCGTGTCATCTGGCCCTGATCGACCAGCTTGATCAGCTTGCGTGTCTCGTCTTCCAGATGCGAGGCCGCGGTGACGCCGATGCCGAGCGGCGTATTGATCTCGTGCGCGATACCCGCGACCAGACCGCCGAGCGCCGCCATCTTCTCCGATTCGACCAGTTGTTTCTGGGTCAGCTTGAGCTCGTCCAGCGTGAATTGCAGTTCGCGATTGGATAGCCGGAGCGCGCGCGTGCGCTCCTCGACACGGTGCTCAAGTTCATCGTTCAGATTGCGCAGCGCTTCCGCCGCCGCGGCGCTGGCGCTGACATCGCGACTGGTGCCGACCATGCGCAAGGCACGGCCACCGGCTTCGCGCTCGACGGCAAACCCGCGCGACAGCACCCAGACCCAGCCGCCATCCAGCGTGCGCATGCGGAAGGTGTTTTCGTAGAACTCCGACTGTCCCTGGATGTGCCGCGTCAACTCGGCCATGACCGTGGGTCGGTCGTCGACGTGCACCTGTTCGAGAAAGTGCTCGCGGCTGGTGAACTGTACCTGCGCCGACGCACTGATGATCGGCAGGATGTTCTCGCGTTGCATCTTGCCGGTGGTGAGGTCGAGGTCCCAGAGTTCGTCGCGGCTGCCCCACAGTGCCAGTTTCAGGCGTTCCTCGCTGCGGCGGATGGCCTCGGCGGCGCGGCGTTCGCGCTCCCAGCGCCGACGCGCGCCGACGCCCACGGCGGTTGCCGCCAGGATCAACGCCAGTGCATACGCCAACAGGGCCGCCGGCGAGCGCCAGGGTTCGGGCGCCACGCTCAGACGCAGGCTCGATTCCGGCCCATAGTCGCCACCCTCGCCGTCGCGCGCACGCACGCGCAGGGTGTATTCGCCCGCGGCCAGATTGGTGTAAGCGGCGGTTCGCGACAGCGTGCGACCCTCGATCCAGTCGCGATCGAAACCATCCAGACGATAGCTGTAACGCAGTCCGTCCGGATTGGCGAAATCCAGCGCCGAATAGTCGATCGCCACGCTGGAAATACCCGACGGCAGGTTCAGCTGGTCCAGCGAATGAATCGCACGCGGCGGCCCGATCCGGCCCTTGGCGGCGGCTTGCAGACCGGGGTCCGCGTTGTCGATGCGCAGATCGGTGAACACCACGCGCGGAATCCGTCCACGCCTGGGCAGGCGCTCCGGGTGGAACGCCAGCACGCCGCGCAGACCGCCGAGGTAGATTGCGCCATCGTTGCCGCGCGCCATGCTGCCCACGAAATAACCGGATTTGTCCATGCCGTCGCTGGCGCTGAAGCTCTGCACCTCCGCGGTGGTCGGGTCATAAGAGTCGACGCCGACCGTGGTGCCGATCCACAATCGGCCGCTGGCGTCCTCGATCAGCGTGCCGATGGCTTCCGCGCCGAGGCCCTCGCGTTTGCCGATGGCGGCGAAGGTGAGCTTGCCGTCGGCGCCGCGCGTCACTCGATTCAGTCCACCCCCCTGGGTTCCGATCCAGAGCACGCCATCGCGGCCCTCGACGATGGTGGTCACCGAGTTGTGGCTGATCGAGGTGAGGTCGCCGGGACGTTCACGAAAGTGGGTAAATTGTCCGGTAGCCCGATCGAACAAAGCCAGGCCGGCACCCCAGGTACCGACCCAGAAACTGCCGTCCGCAGTCTCCGCAAAGGCGTAGACGCTGCCTGCCTGCAAACCGGTCGGGCTGGCAAGGTCGCGCGAGTAAACCCGGAAACCCGACTCGTCGCTGATCCATCGCGCCAGACCGGCGCTCTCGAAACCAATCCAGAGGCTGCCCGAGCGATCGATGTACAGCGCCTGGATAACATTGTCCGGCAGGCTGCCGGGGCGTTGATCCTCGCGCCGGAAGTGATCGAAGCCGCTGCCATCGGCGCGCATCCGCGCCAGCCCGGCACCCTGCGTGCCGATCCAGAGCTGTCCATCCGGCGTGCGCGCGATGCCCTGGACCACGTTTCCACTCAACGAGGCAGGGTCATTCGGATCGTGCACCCAGCGCTGCAATACCCCTTGTTCGAGGTCGTAGTGGACCAGTCCACCGCCCTCCATGACCCCCATCCACAGGCTGCCATCGGCGTCCATCCACAACGCGCGCACCGGACTGGCCGGCAGACTGGTGCGGTCGCGGCCGTGGTTGCGGATCAGGCGTACGGCCTGGGTGGCCGGGTTGTGGATGCTGAAGCCGCCGGTCCAGGTGCCGATCCAGATCAGGCCATCACGGTCTTCGAAAAAGGATGCAATTCGATTTCCGGCCGGGCTGCCGGCATCACCCGCATCGTAACGCCAGGTCAGAAATGAATCGCCGGCTTCCTGATAGGTCGCCACGCCGTTCATGGTGCCGACCCAGACCTGCCCGGCTCGGGTGACCAGCAGCGCGCGCACCTGATCGTCCGGCAGCACGCCGTCGCCGCCGGCGCCATTGCGGTAACGCGCACGCACTTCGCCGCTGGCGCTGACCCGGATCAGCCCGCTGCGTGTGGTTCCCGCCCACACATCGCCGGCTGCGTCGACGGCGACCGCCTGCAGGTCGCCGAGGTCGGCGTCGTCCGGCGCGATCTGCCGCCAACTGCCGTCTGCGCTCCTGTGGCGCCACAGACCGCGACTGCCGCCGAGCCAGATGTCGCCGTTGCTCGCCTGCACCATGCTGCGAATGATGCCGAGCTCGACGCCGGGTTCGATGGTCTCGAAGTGTTCCGCGCCGGCGGCCAGTTGCTGCAGCGCACCGCCGCTGGTCGCCACCCAGAGCTTGCCATTGCCGAGTCGAATCAGGGCGAATACGCCATCGGCGGCCAGGCTGCGGGAGTCGGTGTCGCGATGGCGAAAGGCGACGATCTCGTCGGTGGCCGGATCCAACCGGTTGAGGCCGCCGGCCATGGTGCCCACCCAGAGGGTTCCCTGGTCGCCGCGGGCAAGCGCGGTGATGTGGTTGTCGCCAAGGCTGGATGGATCGCGACGATCGCGCTGGTAGACGCGGAAGTTGTAGCCGTCGAAGCGGTTCAGGCCATCCTGGGTGCCGATCCACATGAAGCCCTGCTCGTCCTGCATCAGGGCGCGCGCAGTGACCTGCGAAAGACCGCTGGAAATGCCGAAATTGCGAAAACGCACCGCGTCGACCGTGGCGACCTCGGCAGCGGCCGGCAACATGCCGCCGCCACACAAGAGCAGGCCGAACAGCCAGAACCATGGGCGCGCGATCATTGCGGACCGCCGACGACTTCGGTGGCGGCGCCCGGCAGGTTTGGCGCCAGACGCGGCAGGACCAGGCGAAAATGCGTACCGGCGCCGGGCGTGCTGTCGCAGGTCACGCTGCCTCCGAGCACTTGCGTCGCCAGGTTGTAGACGATGTGCAGACCGAGCCCACTGCCGCCGCTGCCGCGACGGGTGGTGAAGAACGGCTCGAACACGCGCTTGAGCACCGCCTCCGGCATGCCTTTGCCATCGTCCCGGTAGTCGATGACAACATCGTCGCCGGAAAGCAACGCGGAAATCCCGATGCGACCGCTGTGCTGCTCGTCGAAGGCATGCACCAGCGAATTGATCACCAGGTTGACGATGATCTGGTAGAGCGCCCCCGGATAGGTATCCATCACCAGATCCGGATCGCAATCGATGTCCACCTCGGTGCGCAGCTTCTTGATGCGCGGGTGCAGCGACAGCAGGATCTCGTCGAGGTACTCGCGCAGGCGGAAGGCGCGGCGTTGCTCGCTGGACTGGTCAACCGCCACTTGCTTGAAGCTGCGCACCAACTGGCTGGCGCGATCCAGATTGCGCAGCACCAGATCGCTGCTCAACTGCGCCTGTTCCAGATAATGGTCCAGATCGGAGCGCGTCATGCGCCCCTGCTCGACCGCGCGCAGCAGGCGCACGGTTTCCTGCTGCAGGTGCGAGGCAGCGGTGACGCCAACACCGAGCGGCGTGTTGATCTCGTGGGCGACGCCAGCGACCAGGCCGCCGAGCGCGGCCAGTTTTTCCGACTCGACCAACTGCCGCTGCATCCGCGTCAGTTGCTCCAGCGTGTGCTTGAGTTCCGAGTTGGATTTCAGCAGCGCTTCGGTCCGTCGTTGCACGCGGACCTCCAACTCCTCGTTGAGGCGCCGCAAATCGTCTTCGACCTGCTTCAGTTGCGAGATATCCCGGTTGGTGCCGACCATGCGCAGCGCGCGGCCTGCGGCATCGCGCTCGAGCACGCGGCCCTTGCCCAGCAGCCAGATCCAGCCACCGGCGCGCGCGCGGGTGCGATAGCTGCATTCGAAATGATCGACGCTGCCCTTTACGTGCGCAATCAGCGCGTCGCGCAGCTTTCCCTGATCCGCCGGATGGACGAACTCCATGTAGTCGATGAGCCTGGGAAACTGCGTTTCCGAACCCAGCTCGGTGCTCTCCAGCCGGTTTTCGCGGCGGACGTGGCCTTTCACCAGGTCGATGTCCCAGATCTCGTCGCCGCTGCCCCACAGCGCGAGGTTGAGCCGGTCTTCCGAACTGCGTCGCGCCTGCTCGCTGGCGCGCAGATCGGAAATGTCGAAGGTGGTGCCGACCATGCGGATCGCGCGTCCCTGGACATCGCGCGCGAACACCCGGCCACGCGACAACAACCAGCGCCATTGACCCTCCAGATCGGCGCTGCGATAGCTGCACTCGAACAGATCCTGGGTGCCCTTGACGCAGGCAACCAGCGCATCGCGGAAATGCGCGCGATCATCGGGATGCACGAAGGGCGTGTACGCTTCCAGCGTCTCGGCGCTCGCACGCCGACTCACCTCCAGGTGCTCGAGACGATTGCGCCGGGTCAGCTTGCCACTGCGCAGGTCGGCATCCCACAACTCGCCGCGACTGCCCCACAGCGAGTACTTCAGCATTGCCTCGCTTTGCGCCAGGGCATCGCGAGTACCCTCGCGCTCCTTCAGGCGCACGCGATAGCGCCAGCCGGCCAGTGCGATCAGCATTCCCAGCAGCAGCGCATAACCGAGCCGCGCCAACGGCGACAACCACGGCGCCGGCAGCACCTCGATGTCCAGCGCGCGCGCACCGCTGAGCGTTTCGCCATCGCGCGCCTCGACCTCGAAGCGGTACTTGCCGGCGGGCAGCCCGGTATAGGTCGCCACCCTGCGCAGGGCATCGGTGTCGATCCAGTCGGGATCGCGACCGAGCAGCCGGTAGCGATAGCGCATGGTCGCCGAACGGCGCAGATCGAGCGCGGCGAACTCGAGCATCACCAGATCCTGGTCGTGCCTGAGCTCCAGTTGCTCGGCGTACTCGATGGCGCGCGCCTGTGGCAATGCCGACGCCTCCACGCGGCGATTGGCGATGCGCAGTTCAGTGAGCACCACGGTGGCCGGCTGTGATTCGAAACGCACCTGTGCGGGTTCGGCGATGCTGATCAAGCCGCGCGAACTGCCGAAGTGCAATCCGCCGGCAGCATCGCGCGTCGCCGCACCGACGAAAAAGTCGACCGCCAGTGCAGGATCGCGGTCGCCGAGACAGGTGAAGCTCTCGGCCTCGACGGCAAAACGACACAGTCCGCGCGTGGTGCTGATCCACAACTGACCGTCGCCGCCATCCAGAATGCCGCCGACCATGGCCGAAGCCAGCCCTGCGGACTCGGAGAAGTGCTTGATGGCCGTCGGCTCGCCATTGGCGTCGCGTTCGATGCGGCTCATGCCGCCGCCCTGGGTCCCGATCCAGAGCACACCACGATCGTCTTCCAGCAAGGTGGTCACGCTGTCGTTCGCCAGCGTCAACGCGCCCTCGGAACTGCTGCTCATCCCGCCCCAACGCTGGCTGCGCGGATCGAACCAGGACAACCCGCCGCGGCGCACCGCAAACCACAGGCGGCCGTCGCGGCTTTGCAGGATGTCGTTGATCGAACCGCCCAGAGGGCCGTCGCGGCCTTGCGAATCGACGGCCCAGTTGTGCAGGTCCTCGCAACTGGCGCAGAGCGCATACAGCCCACCGCCGAGCAACCCGATCCACAAGGTGCCGTCACGATCCAGCAACAGCGCCTGAGTGGCGCTGACCGGCAACGCGCGCGGGCCCAGTCCGGTCGGTATGCGGCGCACGCTGCCATCGTTCTGCAGCAGATCGACGCCACCGCGAACGTAGCCGACCCAGACGCCGCGCGGCTCGACCAGCAGGCTGGTGACATCGTCGGACGTCAATCGTTGGGCGTTGTCCGAGCGACTGCTGTAAGCGCCCAGCAAGCGACCATCGGCAGCCAACTGCACCACGCCGCCGCGATCGACCATGCCCAGCCACAACTGGCCCTCGACGCCGGCGGCGATCGTGGTTACCGCGTTGGCCGGAAGGTTCACCGGCCCTTGCTGACGGGACACCCGAATCCGCTCGCTGTCCGGGTCGAAACGTGCCAGTCCGCCGGTCCAGGTACCGATCCACAACAAGCCACGGCGGTCGCTGTGCAGGCCTACGATGCGATCGCCCGGCAGCGCGTAGGGATCTCCCGCCTGATGACGCCAGGTCGACACCCGGCCGTCGCCTTCGAGGCGCGCCAACCCTTGCACGGTGCCGATCCACAAGCGTCCGGACGGATCGAACAGCAGCGCGCGTATCGCATTGTCCGGCAAACCGGCGCTGCCGCCGTCGGCGCTCAAGTGCTGTTCGACCTGACCATCGGCCGCTACAAGGTAGACCCCGCCATCGGCAGCACCCAGGGCATACCCGCCACCCGGGCTGGGCGTCGCCACGACGAAACTGCTGCCCTCGGGCAAGACGCCTGAAAGCAGACGCTGCGATGTCGAGCGGCCGGGATCGACGACCCATACCTCGGCGTCATTGGCCAGCAGCAAGCGACCGTCGGCGTGCAGATGCAACAGCCGCTGGCGATTCACGAACGGCGGCAGCGCGGGAACCGGTTCGAAATGGCGGGTGCTGTTGACGAAGCGCTGCACGCCGGCGCGCCGTGTCGATACATACAGCGCTCCGTCGGGGCCGCCGTGCAGCGCGAGAATCGTTGCATCGCGCAGCATGCCGGGAGCGGTTCCGGGGGCAAAACGTTCGGCCCGGTCGTGCACCGGATCGACGCGATTGAGCCCATTCTGGGTGCCCACCCAGATGCCGCCGTCGCTGTCTTCGGCGAGCGCAAGGATATAGTTGTCGCTCAGCGAATCTTGATTGTCGGCAACATTGCGATAAACCCGGAAGCCATAACCGTCGAACCGGTTGAGGCCATCCTGCGTGCCGATCCACAGAAAGCCCTGCTGGTCTTCGAGAATCGCGGCAGCGGAAATCTGCGAAAGCCCCTGATCCGGCCCATAGCTGCGAAAGCGCACCGCATCGGCCGCCGCGTTGAGCACGGGCGGCGCCAACAAGACAAGCAGCCAGAGCAGGGCGCGACCCACGCCGAGCAGCGTCGGCCAGCGTTGCCGACGAACCCGCTGCCGCCTGTTTGGCTGCGATTCCCCCATGAGCGCAGCCTAACGCAGAGCAGGTTGCGCTGCGATAGCTGACCCGACGTTTGGCCTGCTTGCGACTATGGTTGGGCACGCAAAGCTTTGCTGCACTGCCATAATCGCAGTCCCTGAAGTCAGCGCGCGGGTTCACCGCCAGAGGTTGCAGATGAGTTCATCCACCGTCGTCATCATTGGCGCCAAGCGCACGCCGATTGGTTCGTTCAACGGCGCGCTCGCGGGCGTGCCGGCACCCAAACTCGGCGCCACCGCGATTCAGGCCGCGCTGGTGCAGGCTGGCGTTGCCCCCGGCGACGTTTCCGAGGTGTTGATGGGTTGCGTGCTGCCGGCCGGCCTCGGCCAGGCACCGGCGCGCCAGGCCGCGTTGCAGGCGGGAATCCCGGCCAGCAGCGGTTGCACCACGCTGAACAAGGTCTGCGGTTCGGGCATGAAGGCGCTGATGATCGGGCACGACGCGATCAAGGCCGGCTCCGCCGAAGTGGTCGTCGCCGGCGGCATGGAGTCGATGACCAATGCACCCTACCTGTTGCAGAAGGCCCGCTTCGGCTATCGCTTCGGCCATTCCGAAGTACTCGACCACATGGCGCTCGACGGTTTGCAGAATGCCGAGGATCGCAAGGCGATGGGCGAGTTCGCCGAGCTCTGCGCCAGCAAGTACGCGTTCACCCGCGAGGAGCAGGACGCCTTTTCCAGCGAGTCGGTGCGACGGGCGATGGCAGCGCAGGCCAACGGCGACTTCACCGTCGAGATCGCGCCGGTCACCGTCGCTGGGCGCAAGGGCGATGTGCTCGTCAGTGCCGATGAAGAGCCCGCCGGCTGCGATCTGTCCAAGGTCGCGTCGCTGCGCCCTGCGTTCAAGAAGGATGGCACGGTCACCGCCGCCAGTTCCTCCAAGATTTCCGACGGCGCCGCGGCGCTGGTGCTGACCAGCGCCGCGAACGCGGCCGCCCGCGGAATCAAGCCGCTGGCGCGGGTGATCGCGCACGCCACGCATTCGCAGGAACCGGAATGGTTCACCACCGCCCCGGTCGGCGCGATCGGCAAGGTGCTGGCGAAGGCGGGCTGGAGCAAGGACGATGTCGACCTCTACGAGATCAACGAGGCGTTTGCGGTGGTGGCGATGGCGCCGATCCGTGAGCTGGGCATCGACCACGCCAAGGTCAATGTGAACGGCGGCGCCTGCGCGCTGGGCCACCCGATCGGCTGCAGCGGCGCCCGTCTGATCGTCACCCTGATCCACGCACTGCAGAGCCGCGGCGGTACGCGCGGTGTTGCCACGCTGTGCATCGGTGGCGGCGAAGCCACGGCGGTGGCGATCGAGCTGATCTGACGTCGAGGAGCGGTGTTGGTGCTGGTGTTGGTGTTGGTGGAGGCGGATTTCCGGTCCAAACCAACAGCGACACCAGGAACCGACACCCGCTCCATGACCTACAGCACTGGCACCTTGGACCGCAAGGCTGATTGCCAGCTACAATGGTGGCAGCCGAAACACTTTTCGGTCATCCGGCCACCCGGATCATCATTGGATTCATCGAGGATTCGACCCATGAAGCTCATCAAGTTCGCGGCATTGTCCGCGTCGCTCGTTCTCTTGGCCGCTTGCGGCGATCAGGGCAGCAACCCCACCGAACCGCCTGCCGCCGCTCCGCAGGAGCAGGCTGCTCCGGCCACCCCGGCAGCCGATGCTGCAGCGGTCGCCACCGATGCCGCCGCTGTTGCCACCGACGCCGCCGCAACGGCGACTGACGCTGCCGCTACCGCAACCGACGCCGCGGCAACGGTTGCCACCGACGCCGCTGCCGTCGCCACCGACGCTGCGGCCGTTGCCACCGACGCCGCGGCCGACGCCGCTGCGGTTGCGACCGATGCGGCTGCCGTGGCGAGCGACGCCGCTGCTGCTGCAACCGAGGAAAAGAAGCCCGACGGTCAGTAATCCGACCGAATCGCGCTGCAACGACGATGCCCGGCCTTGCGCCGGGCATCGTCGTTTCTGCTCTATGCTGAGGCGACGAACCCGCTGCCGTGGCAAAGCCGTCTACCCATGAAGAGCATCCCGCTGCTGTTGATTCCCGCGATACTGGTGCATGCGCTGCTGCTCGGCGGACATGGACTGGCGACGCCATGGCTCAGCGTCACCTTGCCGTCGGGCGCGGTTTTAGAACTGACCGGCGGCACTGCCGTGCTCGTCCTGGCCCTGCTGATGCTCGGCATCGAGGTCTTCAAGTCGACCTTCTCCGGCCGCTCGTCGCTGCTCGACCACATGCTGTCCTTGCTGCTGTTCATCGTGCTGCTGCTGGAGTTCCTGCTGTGGCCTGCAGCCGGGTCGGGCGTGTTCGTTCTGCTGGTGGTGATGACCCTGGTCGACGTGATCACTGGATTCGCCGTCGGCATGGCCGTCGCCCGCCGCGATGTCGGCATCCTGCGCGAGTAGCTGGCGCGGGCGCATCGCGGGAAGCAACAACGCCATTCGACACACGACCGCCAACCAAGGACGCGGCCCATGCCAGCCATTGAATCGCAGATCGACATCCGCTCGCCCGACTACGCCGCCAATGCCGAGCTGATGCGCACGCTGGTCGCGGATCTGCATGCGCAACTGCACCGGGTGGCGCTCGGTGGCGGCGACAAGGCACGCCAGAAGCACACCGAGCGCGGCAAGCTGCTGCCGCGCGAACGCATTCGCGCCCTGCTCGACTCGGGCTCGCCGTTTCTCGAACTGTCGCCATTGGCGGCGTACGGCATGTACGAGGACCAGGCGCCGTGCGCTGGCGTGGTCACCGGCATCGGACGCGTCGCTGGCCGCGAAGTCCTGATCGTCGCCAACGACGCCACGGTGAAGGGCGGCACCTACTTTCCGATGACCGTGAAGAAGCACCTGCGCGCGCAGGAAGTGGCGCTGGAAAACCACCTGCCGTGCGTCTATCTGGTCGATTCCGGCGGCGCCTTCCTGCCGCTGCAGGACGAGGTATTTCCCGATCGCGAGCATTTCGGCCGCATCTTCTACAACCAGGCACGTTTGAGCGCACGCAACATTCCGCAGATTGCGGTGGTGATGGGTTCCTGCACTGCCGGCGGCGCCTATGTGCCGGCAATGAGCGACGAGACCATCATCGTGCGCGAGCAGGGCACCATCTTTCTTGGCGGCCCGCCATTGGTCAAGGCCGCCACCGGCGAGGTGGTCGACGCCGAATCGCTGGGTGGCGCCGACGTGCATACCAGCATTTCCGGCGTGGCCGATCACTTTGCCGAAAACGATGCGCACGCGCTGACCATCGCGCGCGACGTGCTCGGTCACCTGAATCGCAACAAGCCGATGCCACTGGCGCTGCGCGAGCCGCAACCTCCACGCTACCCGGTGGACGAGATCTACGGCATCGTGCCACGCGACACGCGGATCCCCTTCGACATCCGCGAAATCATCGCGCGCATCGTCGACGCCAGCGAGTTCCAGGAGTTCAAGGCGCGCTATGGCAAGACTCTGGTCACCGGCTTCGCGCACATCCACGGTTATCCGGTCGGCATCGTCGCCAACAACGGCATCCTGTTCGCCGAGAGCGCGCTGAAGGGCGCGCATTTCATCGAACTCTGCAACCAGCGCAACATCCCGCTGGTGTTCCTGCAGAACATCACCGGCTTCATGGTCGGCAAGAAGTACGAGAACGCCGGCATCGCCAAGGACGGCGCCAAGATGGTCACGGCGGTGGCCTGCTCGCACGTGCCCAAGTTCACCGTGATCATCGGCGGCAGCTTTGGCGCCGGCAACTACGCCATGTGCGGCCGCGGCTACCAGCCGCGTTTCCTGTGGATGTGGCCAAATTCGCGGATCAGCGTGATGGGCGGCGAACAGGCGGCGAGCGTGCTGGCAACGGTGCGCCGGGATGGCATCGAGGGCAGCGGCGGCGCCTGGTCGCGCGAGGACGAGGAACAGTTCAAGGCACCGATCCGCGCCCAGTACGAGCGCCAGGGGCACCCCTATTACGCCAGTGCCCGGCTGTGGGACGATGGCATCATCGACCCGGCCGACACCCGCCGCGTACTCGGCCTGGCGATCTCGGCAGCCCTGAATGCGCCGATCGAGCAGGATCGCTTCGGGGTGTTCAGGATGTGAGCGTGCGGTTCAACCATGGTCGCGGATCGAACTGGGCAGAGATATGGCGGCCTGTTTTTCTTGTCCGCAAAGGACGCAAAGGACGCAAAGAAAGCCAAGATTGGTCATGGTCATTGAGCAAGTGTGAGTGGCCTTGCGCGCCGACAATGAGGCTCTCCCGCTTTCCTTTGCGTCCTTTGCGTCCTTTGCGGACAAATGTTCTTGTTGATTCCTGCCTGGAGCACCCATGAGCTGGCCCTGGACCACCATCAGCCTGCCGGAAGATTCGACGCCCGCCGAGATTCGTGCGGCGCACCAAGCGTGGCGTGCGCGCCGCGAGGGTGCGCGGCCGGATCCGAGCGACCAGGAGATCGATCGCGCATTCATGGTCGCGCTGGAAATGGCGGAAGAGCGCGATCCGTCGCACCTCGACCCCTCGCAGTATCCGGATCCGTGGCGCGACGCCGCTGCCGCGGATGCGCCGGCAGAACCGGCGCTGCGACCGGAGCACCCGCCATTGCCATCGGCTGATGTGCTGGCGACCACCCTGCTCGGCATGGTGCGCCAGGCGCCGGATTTCGAGGCCTTCACCACGGCGCTGGCGCGCGTGCAGGCATGGCGCGATGGCGAGACGCGCACAGGTGCCGACCGCCACCTGCGCGAGTGGCTGGTCGACGGTGGCGAGCTAACGCCGTTGCAGGTGGTGCGCCTGGCGCGCGTGTTCGACTGGCAACCGACATCGCCCGCGCTGCAAGCGCCGGATCGCGATCTCGATTGGCGCCGGGTGGTGAAGCAGGCATACGACGTCGTCGCGCCACCCGATCCGGCTTACACGGGGTCCATCGGCCGCACCTTTCTGGTGGTCGGCGGCGTTGCTGGCGTCGCACTGGCGCTGCTGCTGTTGCCGCGCGTGATGTCCGGCAGCCTGCGTATCCTGATCCCGGTGGCGCTGGCTGCGCTGTGCGCCTGGGCACTGATTCGCTGGAAACGGTGAGCCGACTGCAGGCGGCAGGGGTTCCGGGGCTCCGGTAGGTCGAGACTTGTCTGGACGCTTCTGCGCTCCAGGCCTTCGGCAGGTCCAGACTTGTCTGGACGCATCCAGGCTGCTGGCCCTTGGTGGGTCCAGACTTGTCTGGACGCTTCTGCGCCGCTGGCCATTGGTAGGTCCAGACTTGTCTGGACGCTTCCGTGATCGGGAATCAAGAACGTCCAGACAAGTCTGGACCCACCAGGGCCGACACGTCCGGCCCGACCGAGGCATCGCCCTTCGCGATCACCTGGCTCAATCGACCCTCATGGTCGGCCTTGCGTACCTGCGACCACAACGCTTCCTGTTGTTCCAGAGGCATGCCGTCGAGACCGCAGCCGGCCGCCGCGGCGTGCTGCTCCATGGCGCGGAAACGGCGCTCGAACTTGGCGTTGGCGCCGCGCAGCGCGGCGCCGGGATCGATATCGAGCTTGCGCGCCAGGTTGCTCATCACAAACAGCACATCGCCGAATTCGTCCTCGATTCTGGCGCGCGCCGCTGCGCCGTCAATCTCGTGCCGCAGTTCGGCCAGTTCCTCATCCAGCTTGGCCAGCACCTGCGCCGTGTCCGGCCAGTCGAAGCCGACGGCCGCCGCGCGCTTCTGCAGCTTGCGCGCGCGGATCCATTCCGGCAGGCCGCGGCCGATGCCGGCGAGCGCGCTGGCGTCGGTGTCGCCGGCACGCTCGGCGCGTTTGTGCTGTTCCCACGCCAGCGTCTGCGCGTCGGCATCGGCCACCGTGGCGTCGCCGAACACGTGCGGATGGCGTCGCACCATCTTGTCGCAGATCGCCCTGACCACGTCGTCGAAGGCGAATGCGCCCTGCTCGCTGGCCATCTGTGCGTGGAACACCACCTGCAGCAACAGATCGCCGAGTTCGTCGCAGAGCTCACCGAGCGCGCCGCGCTGGATCGCATCGGCAACCTCGTAGGCCTCTTCGATGGTGTACGGCGCGATCGAAGCGAAATCCTGCTCGACATCCCACGGACAGCCGCGCTCGCGATCGCGCAGCCGCGCCATGATCGCCAGCAGTTCGTCAATCGTAGAGCGCGATGCCATCGAGCGCGTGCAGCCAGGACCGGGTGTGGTCGCCATAGGCGAGGAAGTTGTGCACGATCAGCGAATCGCGTTGGTTGTAACGCAGCGGCACGCCGTGTTCATCGATGACCAGGCCGCCAGCCTGTTCGACGATGCATTGACCCGCCGCGACATCCCACTCGGAGCAACGGGACGCCAGTCGCGCGTAGACATCGAGACCGCCCTCGGCGAGGCGCGCGAACTTGAGGGCGCTGCCCTGCGCGTTACGTTCCACCGCACCGAGCGCGGCGTAATATGCCTCGACTGCCGGGTTGCCGTGCGAGCGGCTGGCGGCGACCCGCGGCACCTCGGGACAGGGCTGGGTCACGCGCAGCGGCGTTTTCCCGGCGCCGTCGACGCGCCACGCGCCAATGCCGTCGCCGGCGTACCACAGGGTGCCGCTCGGCGGATGCAACAGCAGACCGAGGCACACCGAGCCATCCGTCACCAGCGCGATGTTGATGCAGAACTCGCCATTGCGCTTGACGAACTCGCGGGTGCCGTCGAGCGGATCCACCAGCCACAGATGACGGTGGTGGCGGCGCTCCGCGAACTGCGCCGGACCGGACTCTTCGCTGAGCACCAGCGCGTTGCGGTCGAGCGGCGTCAGCGCCGCCACCAGGGTGCGATGGGAGGCCATGTCGGCCGCGGTCAGCGGCGACGAGTCGGATTTCTGTTCGACCTCGAAGCCAGCGGAATAGACTTCCATGATCGCGGCCGCCGCCGCGCGTGCGGCAACCATCGCGCCTTCGCTCAACTGCTCCAGCGCGGTCGCGGAATAGCGCGGCGACGTCATCCTGGAATCCTCATTCGCTGCGGCCCTGGCGCAGCCACTCGCGCGCCAGGAACAGCGCGGCCATGGCACGACCCTCGCTGAATTCCTCCAACGTCAGCAACTGGTGCAGTTGATCGATCTTCCACGGCACGACCTCGATCTCCTCCGGCTCGTCGCCCGGCAGGCGCTCCTCGAACAGGTCGCGCGCCAGCACCACGTGGGCGATCTGGCTCATGTAGGTCGGCGCCAGCGACAGCGTGCGCAAGATCAGCAACTCGCGCGCGCCGAAGCCGGTTTCTTCCTGCAGTTCGCGCTGCGCACCCTGCAGCAGCGTCTCGCCAGGATCGACGCGACCGCGCGGCAAGCCGAGCTCGTAGCGGTGCAGGCCTGCCGCGTACTCGCGGATCAGCAGCACGGTGTCGGCGTCGAGCATCGGCACGATGACCACGACCTGTCGCCCCGAGCCCTGGATGCGCTCATAGGTACGACGTTCGCCATTGGCGAATTCGAGGTCCATCTGTTCGATCTTGAAGCGCGGCTCGATCAGTCGGGATTGGTGGACGACAGGCAGTTGTTTCATGCCCTGAAGTCTACCCGTTGGCCATGGCGGTCGGCGACCGTCGCGAGCGCATGCCGAGCTAGCATCCCCTGACGCTGCTGCAGCCGAAGGACGAACGGCAAGGCACCCGGGAGGCCTCACTTTTTTGTCCGCAAAGGACGCAAAGAGAAGCAAGATAGATTAATGGCAACGGAGCCTCTCGCGTCCGCGAACAAGCATTGCCTTCTGCTTTCCTTTGCGTTCTTTGCGTCCTTTGCGGACAAGATTCTTTTGACGGCCGACAAGATCGCCGAGAAGCTCGAATTGCACCTCGTTGCTACAGCGAGGTGTGCAGCGTCGCCAGCGCGTGGGCGTGCATCGTCGGGGTGCCGGCGAGGACACTGGTCGTGTCCAGTCCGACCGGGCGACCGGCGAGATCGGTGAACACCCCGCCGGCCTCACCGATGATCGCCACCAGTGCGGCAATGTCGAGGATGTTGACGTCGCTTTCGAGCACCACGTCGATGCGCCCGCTGGCCAGCAGATGGTAATGATAAAAATCGCCGTAACCGCGCGTGCGGTGGGCGCCGCGCACCAGGCCGGCAAGCCGCGACCAGCCATCCGGGTGACCGGCCAGCGTCTTGAGGTTGCCGGTCGAGAGTGTCGCCTGCGCCCATTCGGGCGTCGCTGCGACCATGCATGGCACGCCGTTGAGAAAGGCGCCGCCGCCGCGTCGCGCCCAGGCGGTTTCGCCGAACGCGCTGGCGTGGGAAACCCCGAGCAGCAGTTCGCCCCGGTGCATCAACGCGATTTGCGTCGAGAACATCGGGTAACCGCGGACGAAACTCTTGGTACCGTCGATCGGATCGACCAGCCAAAGGTAGTCGCCGCTGCCGCTGCGACCGCCTTCCTCGCCGTAGATGGCATGGTCCGGGAAAGTCGCCGACAGCACCTCGCGGATGACCCGCTCGCTGTCCTCGTCGGCCTGCGTCACCGGCGTCGAATCGGCCTTGATGCGTACCGCCACGCCGCGCGCGTAATAGTGGTCGATCACCTCGCCGGCGGCCAGCGCCGCATTGCGCGCGACCGCCAGTGCCTGATCCAGATCGATCGTCACAACGTCTCCTCCAGCACCTTGATGTGGCCCTCAACGACCAGCAGGCGTCCGCCCTCGGGGCGTGGCGCGCCGACCCACTGCAGCGCCTCGACCACCGGTCCCTGCGTCACGCGTGGCACCAGGATGGTCTCGCTGCGATAACTGCCCTGATCGATCAATGCGCCGCCGAGTACTTCGACATCGCCATCGCCCTGGTCGGCGACGCTGACCTCGATGCGGCCCTCCTCGCCATGCGCCTCGATGACCAGGGTACCGAGCCGCGCCACCACCTGGCCACGCACCCCGGCATCGCGCCATTCGATGCGCGCATCGATCGCGCGCGGCACGCCCGCGCGCGACAGCAGCAGGCTGGCGCCATCGGTCACCAGGAGTCCGGTGGGCTCCAGTTCCGGGATCGCCAATGCCGGCCCCAGCCAGCCAGCCTCGGCTTCGGCATACATCGGGCCGATGGCCAGCGCGCCGTCGGCAGCACCCGCGATATCGGCCTTGAGCTTCATTCCTGGCCCGGACAGATCGATGTAGACACCGGGATCCCCGCTGAGCAAGCGCATCACCGGCACCTTCCACTGCATGCGCCCCAGCGCCTGACCTCGCACGGCGACGCGTGTCGCGCCGCCGTTCCAGATCGTCCCACTGACACCCTGCAGCTTGAGATCGGGAATACGCTCGCCCCACCAGCGCCAGGCCAAGGCTGCCGGGAAGGTGGCGGCGACCACCACGGTCAGTACCAGTAACGTGACCGCCGTTATCAGGAACCAGGTCTTTTTCATGGATTCAGTGGTGGTCAGCGGGTGGTTTCAAGGGTCATCGCGGCGTTGACCACGCCCGGTGCGAGCGCCCGGTCCACCGACCACTCGCTGATGTCGACCCCTTCGTTGCGGTCGAGTCCTTCCAGCCAGGCGGCGAGCGCATCGAAGGACACGCCATCCATGGTCACGCGCACGCGATTCTCCGCCAACGGCTCGATGCGCGTCTGCGCGCTCATCAGGCCAGCGTCGCGCGCCGAGCTGTCGATCAGCGCGAACAAAGATCGCACCGGCCGAGGTGCGGCCGCCTGACGCGCAGCCAGGATGGCGTCGACCTGGACACTGGCCTGGGCGGTAGCCTGCTGCAGGCTGACGACCGCGGACTGCGCGCGCGTGCGCGCCGACGTCAGGGGCTGCAACAGCAGCTGCCAGTAGGCAATCGCCGCCAGCACCGTCGCCGCCAGTATCAGCAGACGCCGTTCGCGATCCTGCAGACCGCGCCACCAGGCGATCATGAGTTCCTCCGGATGCGGATGCGGCCGATCACTTCCTTGCCCACATAGGACGTGCTGCCGATGTCCACCTTCAGCCGAGGATCGAGCATGACCTGTTCACGCAGTCCCTCGAATCGGGTGGCGTCGGGTGCCCGTACCGCCACTTCGAGCGCGCCCTCGGCATACACGAAACCCTGCAGGACCAGCCTGCTGTCGGCCGTCAACATTGGCGCCAGACCCTTGAGCATCGCCAGCGCTTCGGCGCGCACGGCGCCGCCAGGCCCCAGCCGCTCGAACTCGGTGCGGATCTGGAATGCCGGATTGACCATGCGTTCGTTCTCGCCGAACACTTTGCGAAACTGCGATTCGAGTTGCGCCGCCAGCGCGGCCTCGGTGCGCTGGATGCTGTAGACCTCGATCGCCAGCGTCAGCGTGTGGACCAGCAGTGCAACCAGGGCGACGCGACCGGCAATGCGCCACCAGCCGCCGCCCGCATGTTCGCGCCCCGCCGGTGCGTAGGCGCCCTGCAACAGATCGATGACGCTGGCGTCGATCGACTGCAGAGACACCCAACGCAGCGCCGAATCGATGGAATCCACGTGGCAGGATTCGCTCGGCAGCGTCGCTGTCGCGGTCGCAAGGATGCGCAGCGACTCGCCCAGATCGACCACCAGCGGCAGCATGTCGGCCTCGCAACTGCCGCCGAGCCCGGCGCCGCTGACAAAACTGGCATGTCCGCTGTCGAGCAGCACATCCGCGGCGCGTCCGGGCCCGAGCAATGCCGCCTCCGGCACGATGTGGTCCGGGGTCAAGCCGAGCTGGCGCAGGCGGGCGAGCAGATCGTCCAGCAGGCGCCTTTCGATCACCGCAACCGGGGTGTCGCGACCGGCCAGGCCAAGCGGCGCCACCACGTGCAGGTCCGCAACATCGCCGGCAACCCAATCTTCCGCCAGATAAGCCAATCCGGTGCGCCACTTGGCCCGGCCCGAGGTCGGCAAGGCCGCGCGGCGCAGCAGCAGCGCTTCATCGGCCCATACGACGACGGCTTCGTCGAATCGCGGCCAGTTCGGCGCCTGGCCGTCAGTGCAGGCCGCAGGGCCGTGCAGCAGGCGCCCCTGTGCATCGCGGCACAGCCACTCGATGGCGCCGCCGGGCGCCACGCGCAACCACAATCGGGTGAGACTCACGGATTCGGACGGCCAGACTTCATGGCGCGAAGTCTACCCACACGGGGCTGCGTGTAGTGCGTCGTCGCCGCTGCCGCGGTGGCGGCACGGGCCAGACCGTGGTCGCCGCCGTCATTCATAACCCGATTGCATCCGCTGCAGCACACGGCCACCACTGCCACTGCGCTGCAGCAGGCTGTAGAAGGTGAAATTGCGGCCGGCGAGTTCGACATCCGCGCGCGCGAGGAAATAGCGGCTGCTGACCGTGAGTCCCTGGATTGCCGCCGGATCGAGGGTGACGCCGGCGTTTGCCAGCGCATCCACCAATTCGGTCATCGAACGGTACTGCGCCTGCCCATCTCGCGACAGTTGCCGCGCGAGATCGAGACTGATGCCATCGGCGAGGCTCATCATGCCCGCCGCGCTCATGGTGTTGATGTTGAGACCGACGTCGGCCGGCAACGCGCTGACTTCCGGCGCCAGCAGCCGATAGACCTTGTCGTCGATGCCGCGGATCCGGCGCAATTCCGAAACATGCACGAACGGCCGGTTGGCGGCACGGTAAGGCGGGTCGGCGCGCAGGTAATCAAGATCCTCGGCACCTTGCGGCGCGACCTGGCTGTCGGCATCGATCCAGTCGCTGATTGCATCGAGCAACGCGGGCTCCAGCTCCAGCGCCGCAAGCAGTCGCGCAAAACGCGCTCTGGCGACGGCATCCGGCTGGTCGTTGCGCACCAGCGTGTTCAGGTTGAAGCGCCCGTCCAGATCGCGCAGCACGCCGCCGACGCGACCGCCGGGCACCGGCAACGGCGGCAATGGACGCGCCCAGGCGTCGCTGCGCGTATCGACGCCATCGCCCAGATCCTGATCGCGCTTGAGCAGCACCAGCGCGAAGTCTTCCATCCCTTGGGCCAGCAGGTAGGCATCCTGCAGCCGCGCTTGCGATTCGCCGCGGGCGATGCCGCTACTGGTGAGTTCGAACAGACGCGTGGCGATCAGCGCCGCCAGGGCCACGATCAGCAGCGCCAGCAGCAACGCCACGCCGCGCTGGCGTTTTCCGCCTCTGCACGGGTTCTGACACGCGAAAATGGCAAGCCCGGACCTCATCGCGGCGCCTCCGGCAACTCGACCAGACGCACGATCTCGCCGCGATCGGCGAGCACCAGCGAAACCTCGACGGCGCGCGGCAGTCGCTCCGGCGCCGTGATTCCGGTGCGCGGTGGCCATTGGTCGAGCCGCTGCCGCACACTGGCGACGTAGCGGAACTGCAGCCGTTGCACATCGTCCAGCACCCGGCGCTTGCGCGTGGTATCGCGTGGGCTGCGATCCAGTACCGGATCGCGCGCGCGCCACAGCGCTCCATCGATAAGTTCATAGCGCACGCGTCCGGCATCAGCGTGCACGCCCTCGCGCGAACTGGTCAGGTCCAGCAGCGTCCACTCCGCCGCGTTCGCCACACCCGCGAGCGCCGGCAGCGGGTTGCCATAAGGGCCGCGCACCGGTCGCGCCAGCGCCTGGCGCAAGTCGCGCTCCAGCCCCAGCACCGCCAACTCGATCGCCCGCTGTCGACTCGCCTCTGCCTCCAGCCCACTGCGACTGCGCAACAGCAGATCGAGCCCCGAATAGGCCAGCGTTGCAACCACCGCGAACACCGCCACCGCGACGATCAGTTCGAGCAGGGTGAAGCCGCGCGAAGCAGACAAGCGGGGCGGAGGGCAGGGGGAAGGGGGAAGGGGCCGCACCACGCCGCACAATATCGGCACTTCGCAACCGGGGTAGAGGCGCACTCTCGCCGCAAAATCGATGATTGCCGGAGGCTTGGTCCCCTGC
Source organism: uncultured Rhodanobacteraceae bacterium (assembly GCA_937928755.1). GTDB lineage: Bacteria > Pseudomonadota > Gammaproteobacteria > Xanthomonadales > SZUA-5 > JADKFD01. The sequence continues at coordinate 68,981 of CALEZI010000002.1, forward strand.
CCCCTGCCACCTGCCCCGCTCCAGCTTTTCAAACTGTTCATTCCGTCCGATCCCGGCCGCTGGCGAAACCGCTCAGACGCACGATCGGGGTTTCGTCGACGACCGCGGTGTCGCCGCCAAAAACCTCCACGTCGAGGCGGCGAATGTCGCCATCGGGGGTTTCGCTGACCACCAGTTGCCAACGCCAGATGCGCCCGGCCATGCGACTCTGGCCCTTGCGCGTTCCCGGCACCGGGAACGGCTCGGCCAGACGCGTCTCGGCGATCAGGTTGGCCGCCACCCAACGTGCATAACTGCCGTCGCGCAGGATCTCGTGCGACTGCGCCTGCTGGCCAACCGCACGAACCGACGCCGCCAGCGCAATCGCCAGCACGGCCAACGCCACCAGGACTTCCAGGAGCGTGAAGCCGCGCGTTCTCATGGACCGGTCCAGGCGGTCAACTCGCTGATGCCGTCCCGATTGAGCGCAATACGCCAGCCGGCGTTACTGCCCACGGGCGCCAGCCGCAAATCATGTTCGCCAATCTCGCCCGTCGGCGCGCACAGCAACTGCGGTTCCGGCGGAAGCACCGGAGGCAATGCCTGGTCGGCATCGGACTCGGTCAGTTGCAGTCCCTCGTGCAGAGCGTGGACCTTGAGCGGCCCGTTGCTCTCCACCATCAGCCAACCGCGCGACGACAGTTCGTAGGTCGAGTAGCTGGTCAGGGCGTAACCGAGGCCGGCAAAGCGTCCTTCGATAACCGCCTGATCGCACATCAACTGCAGCACCAGGGCCAGCCGGCGCGCCTCGTCTTCGATCAGGCGATCGCTGCCGGCGCCGCGCGCGGACAGCAGCAGGGCGCCGGACAGAATGGCGATCACCGCGACCACCACCAGGATTTCCAGCAGTGTGTAGCCGCGCTGGCGCATTCACCAGTTTCCGATGTCGGCCGCCTCGCCCTCGCCGCCGGTTCGACCGTCCGCGCCCATCGAGTAGACGTCGAAATCTCCGTGCTGGCCCGGATTGAGATACTGGTAAGGCTTGCCCCAGGGATCGTCGGGCAGACGGTCGACGTAACGCTTCCAGTTCGGCGCTGGTGGCTCTCCACCCGGCCGCTGCTGCAGCGCTTCCAGCCCCTGCTGCGTGCTCGGATAGCTGAAATTGTCCAGCTTGTACAGCTGCAGCGCCGAAGTCAGCGCCTGAATATCGCCTTTTGCCCGCGCCACCGAAGCCTCATGCGTCTTGCCGACGAGATTGAGCACCACGACCGTGGACAAAATCGCAATGATCGCCACCACGACCATGATTTCGAGCAGCGTGAAACCACGCTGGCTGGCGCCTGTCGATGATCGGCTTGATCGGATTCCATGCATGGGTCGTGTCCATTCGGTTCGAGCTACGTCGATCATATCCCAGCGTTCCGTTGTGCCCCGCAGCGCGCAGCGTGCTCCGCCGCCTTGCCCCTGCCGGAGCCGAGCGGAGCTTGCTCCGCTGCCCTTCGCCCTGGTAGAGCGGAGCTTGCTCCGCTGCCCTTGCCCTTGCCCTTGCCCTTGCCCTTGCCCTTGCCCTTGCCCTTGCCCTTGTAGAGCGTAGCTTGCTCCGCTGCCCTTCGCCCTGGTAGAGCGGAGCTTGCTCCGCCGCCCTTCGCCCTGGTAGAGCGGAGCTTGCTCCGCTGCCCTTGCCCTGGTAGAGCGGAGCTTGCTCCGCTGCCCTTCTGCATCCCCGAGCCGAGCAAGCTCGGCTCTACAAGAACCACGCGCCCGCGATTTGCTGGCTATGCTGCTGGCTCGCCAAACGCCCGATCACCCCATGCGCGCCAATGCCACCCTCGCCGCCCGCGACCTCGCCGTGCTCTGGCATCCGTGCACGCAGATGTCCGACCACGAATGGCTGCCGATGGTTCCGATCCAGCGTGGACAAGGTTGCTGGCTCGAAGATGCCGACGGCAAGCGATACTTCGACGCGATCTCGTCGTGGTGGGTGAATCTGTTCGGGCATGCGCATCCGCACATCAGCGAGGCCGTTGCCGAGCAGGCGCGCACGCTGGAGCACGTGATCCTCGCCGGTTTCACCCACGAACCGGCGATTTTGCTGGCCGAGCGCCTGCTCGCTGCAGCCGGCAGTCCGTTCGCCAAGGTGCTCTACGCCGATTCCGGCTCTTCGGCGATCGAGGTCGCGCTGAAGTTGTCGTTCCACTACTGGCGCAACTGCGGCGAGACCGGCCGACGGCGTTTCGTGGTGCTCGACGGCGCCTATCACGGAGAGACGCTGGGTGCGCTGTCGATGACCCAGGTGCCGTTGTACCGGGAAGTCTACGGACCGCTGCTGCTGCAACCGCTGGTGGCGCCGGCGCCGGCTCCGACTGCGGCCGCGGAAGCCGACGCAGTTGTCGCGGCCGACGCCGCCGCCGATGCACTCGATCTGCTGCTCGGCACCCATGCTGGCGAGATCTGCGCGTTCCTGGTCGAACCACTGGTGCAGTGCGCCGCCGGCATGCGCATGCACCATCCGCGGTACCTCAGCCGCGTGCGCGAGATCTGCGATCGCCACCGGGTGCACTTCATCGCCGACGAGATTGCGGTCGGCTTCGGTCGCACCGGCAGTCTGTTCGCGCACCAGCAAGCCGCCGTGAAGCCGGACTTCCTGTGCCTGGGCAAGGGTTTGACCGGTGGCTACCTGCCGCTGTCGGCAGTGCTGACCTCAGACGTCGTCTACCAGGCGTTCTACGACGACTACGCCAGTCTGCGCGCGTTCCTGCACTCGCACAGCTACACCGGAAACGCGCTCGCCTGCGCCGCGGCGAATGCCACGCTTGACCTGCTCGACGATCCCGCCCTGTGGCCGCGCATCGAAACTCTGGGTGCCGCGCTGGCAAACGCGCTCGCACCGCTGACGGATCATCCGCATGTCCGCGGTTTGCGCCGCCGCGGATTGATCTGTGCGCTCGATCTGGTCGACGCCGCCGCAGACGGCGCGCCCTACCCGTGGCAGCAACGCCGCGGATTGCGCGTTTACCAGCACGCGCTGACGCGGGGCGCACTGCTGCGTCCACTCGGCAACACGGTCTACTTCATGCCGCCCTACGTTGCGACTGCGGATGAACTGCGCTGGCTGGCCGGGGTTGCGATCGAAGGCATCGAGGCGGCGACGTCCACCGCTTTGTAGCAATCATCCGGCGCGCGGCGGCTGGCCCGTAGCGGAGGCTGCTGGCGGAGACCGGATGATGGCGCATCGCGAATGCCCGAGTGATCTCTCGCCTCGCCCGACTACGTACTGGTCTGGCTAGACAAACCCGGAGCACCTCGATGACCCTGCAAATCGCACATTCCGCGGCCGCCCGCGCGTTGGCCTGCATCCTTGCCGCATGCGCGACGAGCGCCGGCGCCGTGAACCCGCCGCTCGACGGTCTGCCCGATCCCGGCTTCGGCACGGCCGGTCGGGCGATCATCGACATCAGCACCCAGCTGGCTGCTGGCGAACGGGCTGTCGCCATTGCCCGGGCACCGTCGGGAACTCTGTACGTGGGCGGTGGCGGCCTGAACACCGGGCGCTTCGTGATCGCGCGGTTGGATGCCAATGGCGCGCGGGTGATGAGTTTCGGCACCAACGGTCTGGCGCGCGACAAACCAGCCAATGACGCCACCCTGGATTTCACGATGGGCGACCTCAAGACCGCCGCCGACGGCAAGCCGCTGGCAGCCGGCTCGGCGACCGGCCCGAACGATTCCGATGTCGTCTTGTGCCGTTACAACGTTGCCGGCAATTTCGACATCAGCTTCGGTGGCGACGGCTGCGTACGCCACGAACTCGATCTGATCCCCAATGGCAGCGAATCGGCGAACGCGCTTGCGGTGCTGCCGGACGGGAAGTTCCTGCTCGCCGGCAGCATCGAAACCACGAACTTCACGTTTCCCGACAGCTCCGCGCTGCTGCTGCGGCTGAACGCCGACGGCAGCATTGACCCGAGTTTCGGAATCAACGGCATGCGCACACTGAACGTCGCCAACAGCAGCAGCGCCGCGCACTCGATCGCGCTCGGCAGCGATGGCTCGATCTACGTAGGCGGCACCTTCAAGCCGGCCGACGAGCCGTTCGACTTCGATCGCTTCGTCGCCAAATACACTGCCAACGGTGCGCTGGTCGGCAGTTTCGGGACGAATGGCGTGACCCGGATCAGCTTCGACGATTTCGACAACAACGAGGACACCCTGGACTCCGCCGGCTCGCTGCTGATCGATGACCAGGACCGCCTGTACGACTGCGGCGCCAGTCGCAGTTTCAACCCCGGCACGCTGATCGTGCTGTCGGCGGCGCGATTGACGCCACAGGGACAGCTCGACGCGAGTTTTGGCAGCGGCGGCCGCGTCTATCGCACTTTCAACGATCTCAATGCGGTCAGCTTCGTCAACGGATGCACGCTGCAGGGCAACCGGCTGGTCGCTGCGTTGCACACCGGCACCACCAATCCGAACTCGGATTTCCGGCTGGCCCTGATGCGCCTTGCCGAGGATGGCAGTTCGGATCCGACCTTCGGCGCCGGCGGCTCGATCGAGTACCCGATCGACCTGGGTGGCGGCGGTGTTGGCCATGAATTCGGCGAGGCCGTGATCAACCAGGGCGACCACCTGCTGGTGCTCGGATCGGCTTCGCCCATTCCTGCCGTGGGCGGCCCGTACAGCTTTGTCGTCGTGCGCGCACTTCGCGACGAGGTTTTCCGCGGCGATTTCGAGCAAGATTAGCCCGAGCAGGGCGCGCTGGGTGTCGCAATCGGCATCGATCGCGACAGTTGACGCTACCGGCCAGACGATGCGCTTCGCTCACGGTATCCACGCGTTCTAGCCTCAGTTGGACGGTGCAGAGTGTGCGGTTATGGGGGTGCAGGGCAAGGCGCAACGAGGAGGAATAGCCAGCTATTCCGACGAGTTGCAACGCAACCATGCGCCGCCAGAACCGTGCAATCTGCCCCGTAGCGGACTCACCCGATGGGTGAGTCGGTCCGGCCGCCCAAAAGGCAATAGAATCATGAGGCTGCGGGCCTCGAAAAGCGGTCAACTGAGGTTTCCAGGTTAAATCGCGTGCCGCCAACACGGCGAACGATTGCCACCCAAACCCGCAAAAACAAAAACCCACCGCTGCGACGGCAGCGGTGGGTTTCGTGATGGTGCTACGAAGGCAGCGCGATCAGATCGCCTGCACTTCCTCGGCCTGGAAGCCCTTCTGGCCCTTCACGACCTTGAAGCTCACCTTCTGGCCTTCCTTCAAGGTCTTGAACCCATTGCCCTGAATGGCGCGGAAGTGCACGAACACGTCCTCACCGCCTTCACGGCTGATGAACCCGAAGCCCTTGGCGTCGTTGAACCACTTGACGGTGCCGACCTGACGATCCGACATCTTTGCTATCTCCGAACTTCTAAACTGAACTATGGCCTACCCGACACGGGTACACCGGACTACTGGTGTGCAGGGTTACAGCGGCGTTTAACGTTGGTGCGGATCGAAAGGATCAGCGCCGCATCAAGCAACCGAGGCGACGCCCTGGCATACACAGCACGGCCATTGTAACGGAATAGCTCGCGCTGTCGATAGTTTCAGCGTGGGTAAAGGTGAGCCGGATTTCACCCCAACTCGACCCGATTGCGCCCCGCCGCCTTGGCCCGATACATGGCACGATCAGCTTTGGCGAGCGCCACCTGAGGCTCGATTGGGTCGAGCGCCGCGATACCGATGCTGACGGTCAGCCGATGCTGCATGTCGTGCACATGCACCGGGGTTCGGGAAGTGCGCTCGCGCAGGCGTTCGGCCAGCGCGTGCGCCAGCGCCTCGTCGCCATCGGGAACGATTGCCAGAAACTCCTCGCCGCCATAGCGACCGAACACCGCAGCTCCGGCCAGCGACTCGCGCAGACACTGCGCGAAATGCACCAGGCAACGGTCGCCGAAGGCGTGGCCGTGGCGATCGTTGACTGACTTGAATTCATCGAGGTCGCCGAGCAGCAGCCAGCCGCCGCGCGCCTCGCCGAGTTCACGGTCGAGCATGCGCCGATTCGGCAAGCCGGTGAGTTCGTCGAGTTCTGCGAGCGCCCAGGCGCGATCGCGATCGCGTTGCAGCGACAGCGCGCGATCGCCGAGCGCAATCGCCCAACCGACGCCTTGCAGCATGCAGGCGATCAGCACCCAGCGGTGCGGATCCGGCGTCTGCGGAAACCCGATCAGGCTGCCAACGCTGAACCAGGCGCCGACCACGACCATCGGCAGCCAGCCAAGCAGGAACAGTCGCGCCGTGCGACCGCCCGACCACGCGGTACCGCCGAGCAGCCAGGCGCTGAGCGCGGCATTCGCGCCGAACGACAGATTGATGCCGTCGAACGCCATTTGCGCAATCTGGAAGTGCGACTGGATCGTCAGCACATCGATCACGCCGAGGCCGATGCCGGCCACGGCAATCCACTGCATCGCCCGGCTGCCGCGCGGGTAGCGCAAGCCGATGCCGCTGGCGGCGCGCAGCAGAGTCACCGCTGCGAGTGCGCTGAAGGTCGACACCAGAACGCCGATCGCGGCTACGCGCTCGGGTGTCAGATCGATGGCCGCGGACGTGCGAAACACCAGCGGGTGACGCAGCGCGATCGCCACCAGCATCAGCAGCAGAAAGCCGACATAAGCGAGATAACCCGGCTCGCGCAGGAGCAGGCTGAAAGCCAGGCTCAGCGCCAGCAACATCACCAGTGCGGCGGTCAGACCGACTTCATAGATCCAGATGCCGCGCTCGTGCGCGTAGTAGCGCTCGGCGCTCTCGACCCGCAGGCGCGGATGCACGCCGAGCACGGAGTCGACGACCACGTAGACGTCGCGCGCGTCCTGCTGCGGAAACTCCAGCGGCAGCACCGCTCCGCGAACGCCAACACTCGCCGGCGTTGGCGCCGCGCCCAGCGGCAGACCGCTGAGCAGGGCGCCATCCGCCGCGTACAGCCACAGACGCTGACCGCGATCGCGCTCGAGTACCAGCAACGGGTACTGACCATGGTCGTCGCCGTTCGCACTCAGGTGATAGTAGCGACGAATTTCTCGGCCCGCGTGGGTGTCGACCGTCGACTGCGACTGCGTTGCCACTGCGGCCGGCAGCGTTTCCACGCGCTGCAACGACCACGCCCACAGCGGTCCGCTCGCCGCGCACAGGGCGAGCGACCACAACAGCAGGCAGGCCAGGCCGACACGTCGCATCGGAAAGTTCGGATCCGGATCAGGCGTCCGAGTCTATCTGCACTGCGCCCCGCTGCGGATGGCGCTATGTTTAGACTGGTCACTCGCGACATCGAACCCGCTTCCCTTCCGGCCCAACGCCATGACCAGCTTTCACCGTTTTCGTGCCTGTCCCCTGTGCGAGGCCATCTGTGGCCTGGATTTCCGTTTCGATGAGGGCCAGCTCGCGGCCATCCGCGGCGACGTCGACGATCCGTTCAGCGCCGGACACGTGTGTCCCAAGGGCAACGCGATTCTCGACCTGGAAGCGGATCCCGACCGCCTGCGCCAGCCGCAGCGGCGCACGCCCAGCGGCTGGGAAACCATCGGCTGGGACGAAGCCTTCGCCTTCGCCGGCGAGCGCCTCGCGGCGATCCAGGCCGCCCATGGGAATCATTCGATTGCCGCCTATGCCGGCAACCCGAATGTGCATCACTTCGGCCACATTGCTTATTTGCCGTCGCTGCTGCGCATCCTGAAGACCCACAATGTGTATTCGGCATCGTCGGTGGACCAATGGCCGCACCAACTGGTGGCGTGGGCGATGTACGGCCATCAGTTCCTGATCCCGATTCCGGACATCGACCAGACCGATTTCATGCTGATGCTGGGCGCCAACCCGGTGGCCAGCAACGGCAGCCTGATGACGGCGCCGGGCGTACCGAAGCGGCTGAAGGCGCTGGCACGGCGCGGCACCCTGGTGGTCGTCGATCCACGCCGCACCGAGACTGCCGAGTTGGCGACACGACATCTGGCGATCCGTCCGGCCGGCGATGTCTGGCTGTTGCTGGCGCTGTTGCAGTGCATGTCGAGGATCGGTCCACCGCGATTGGCCGCCTACGACGGGCGCCTTGCCGGATTCGACGCAGCGCTGGCCGCCATCAACGCGATCGATTGCGGCGCTGTGGTCGCGCGTACCGGAATCGCCGTGGCCGAGATCGAGAACATCGCCGACGGACTTTATCGGGCGCCGACAGCGGCGGTTTATGGGCGCATGGGCGTGTCGACCCAGGCCTTTGGCAGCCTGTGCCAGTGGCTGATCCAGTTGCTGAATATCTACAGCGGCAACCTCGACCGCGCCGGCGGCGTGTTGCCGAACGACCCGGTGTTGCCGATCACCGGCCCCGGAACCTCGAAAGGTCATCGTGATCTGTGGCGCAGCCGTGTGCGCGGGCTGCCCGAATTTGCCGGCGAATTGCCGGTCGCGGCGCTGGCCGAAGAGATCCTGACGCCGGGTGACGGTCAGGTGCGCGCACTGATCACCAGCGCCGGCAATCCGGTGCTGTCGACGCCGGACGGGCGCAATCTCGACCGCGCACTGGAATCGTTGGAGTTCATGGTCAGCATCGACATCTACATCAATGAGACCACCCGCCACGCCGATCTGATCCTGCCGCCGACCTCGTTCTTGAGCCAGCATCACTACGATTCGGTGTTCAACGCCTTCGCCGTGCGTCAGGTGGCGCGCTGGAACCAGCCGCTGGTCGAACAACCAGCCGCGGAACGCGCCGACTGGCAAATCGTCAACGGCCTCGGTGCGGCGCTCGCCGCGGCGAGCGGCAAGGAATGGCGCCACCTTCCGCCGCCGGCGATGATGATCGAAGCGGGTCTCAGGCGCGCGGGCAAGATCGATGTCGACGCGCTGCGCGCGGCCGAACACGGCCTCGACCTCGGTCCGCTGGCGCCAAGCCTGTTGCGCCGGCTGGAAACCGAATCCGGCAAGATCGAATGCGCGCCGGATTTTCTGATTGCCGACCTGCAACGCCTGATGGCCAGCGAGCGGCCGGCGATGTCGGAAACACTGCAACTGATCGGCCGTCGCGACCCGCGCGACAACAACTCGTGGATGCATAACGCCACGCGCCTGACCAAGGGCAAGGCACGCCACCAACTGTGGCTGCATCCGGACGACATGGCCGTGCGCGGCCTCGAGGACGGCGCCCGCGTGCGCGTGCGTTCGCGCGTCGGCGCGGTGGAAATCGAAGTCACTGCCAATAACGCCTTGCGCCCCGGCGTTGCCTGCCTGCCGCACGGCTACGGCCACGACCGCGGCGACGTCGGCTGGACCCGCGCCGCCGCCCTGCCCGGCGTCAGCTACAACGACCTCAGCGACCCGCTCGATCTCGACGCACCGAGCGGCAACGCCGCATTGAACGGCACGCCGGTGTGGGTGGAGGCGGTTTGAGCGCAACCCGAACTCGCGTCGATACCCACAGATTGAATGGAGTACGCAAAGGACGCAAAGGGGCGCAAAGGACGCAAAAACAGCGAGATGCAGTATCAAACTCATTCATCAGGCTGTTGCCTTCCTTTGCGTCCTTTGCGTCCCTTTGCGTCCTTTGCGTCCCCAATTTAAGCCCACGCTTTACGAAGAGGCACCAAGACCCGGCGATTGGCCGGGGTTCGACCGCGTCACCTGCCCCGATCCGCCGCGTGTTTCGCCAGCATCATCCAGGTCTCGACCACGGTGTCGGGATTCAGCGAGACGCTCTCGATGCCCTGATCCATCAGCCACTCGGCGAGGTCCGGGTGATCGGACGGGCCCTGGCCGCAGATGCCGATGTACTTGCCGCGCGCGCGGCAGGCCTTGATCGCCATCGCCAGCAGTGCCTTGACCGCGTCGTTGCGCTCGTCGAACAGCGGCGCGACGATCGCTGAATCGCGATCGAGGCCGAGCGTCAACTGGGTCAGATCGTTGGAGCCGATCGAGAAGCCGTCGAAGTGGTCGAGAAACTGATCCGCCAGCAGCGCGTTCGACGGCACCTCGCACATCATGATCACCTTCAACCCATTCTCGCCGCGCACCAGGCCGAACTCGGCCACCGTGTCGATGACGCGCTTGCCCTCGTCGACGGTGCGCACGAACGGGATCATCGCCCAGGCGTTGCTCAGGCCCATCTGCTCGCGCACCTTCTTCAGCGCGCGGCATTCGAGTTCGAAACACGGCTTGAAGCTGGGATCGACATAGCGCGAGGCGCCGCGGAATCCGATCATCGGATTCTCTTCGTGCGGCTCGTAGCGCGCGCCGCCGAGCAGATTGGCGTACTCGTTGGACTTGAAGTCGGAAAGGCGCACGATCACCGGATTGGGCGCAAACGCGGCCGTGATCGTGGCGATGCCTTCGGCGAGGCGATCGACGTAGAAACTCACAGGATCGGCGTACCCGGCGATCTTGTCGTCGATCTTGCGGCGGATCTCGGCGTCCTGCTGGTCGTATTCCAGCAGCGCGCGCGGATGGATGCCGATATGCGCGGCGATGATCATCTCCAGCCGCGCCAGGCCAACGCCGGCATTCGGCAGCATCGCGAAATCGAAGGCGCGCTCCGGGTTGGCGACATTCATCATGATTTTCAGCGGCGGCGGCGGCATCGCGCCGAGGCGCGCCTCATGGCGCTCGAAGCGCATCGCGCCCTCGTAGATGAAACCGGTATCGCCCTCGGCGCAAGAAACCGTCACCACGTGCCCATCGCCAATGGTTGTCGTCGCGTCGCCGCAACCGACCACCGCCGGGATGCCGAGTTCGCGCGCGATGATCGCCGCGTGGCAGGTGCGTCCGCCGCGATTGGTGACGATCGCGCTGGCGCGCTTCATGATCGGCTCCCAGTCGGGATCGGTCATGTCCGACACCAGCACATCGCCCGCCAGCACACGGTCCATCTCGTCGATCGACTTGACCACGCGGGCCGCGCCGGAACCGATCTTCTGGCCGATCGCGCGGCCCTCGGCGAGCACCGGGCCACGCTGCATCAGCTTGAACTTCTCCTGCACCTGCAGATGGCCGCGGCTCTTCACCGTCTCCGGCCGCGCCTGCACGATGTACAACTTGCCGGTCAGGCCATCCTTCGCCCACTCGACGTCCATCGGACGCTGGTAGTGCTTCTCGATGGTCAACGCCTGGCGCGCCAACTCGTGCAGGTCGGCGTCGTCGAGGCTGAAGCGACGCTGGTCCTCGAGCGCGGTTTCGACGATGCGCACGCGCTCGCCCGGCGCGTCGCCGTAGATCATCTTCTGCTGCTTGGAACCGAGGCCGCGTCGCAGCACCGCGTCATGACCGCCGGCCAATGTCGGTTTGTAGACATAGAACTCGTCGGGATTGACCGCGCCCTGCACCACCATCTCGCCAAGGCCATAGCTCGAGGTGATGAACACCACGTCGGGAAAACCGGACTCGGTGTCGAGCGTGAACAGCACGCCCGAGGCGCCGACGTCCGAACGCACCATTTGCTGGATGCCGGCCGACAGGTAAACGTCCTCGTGCTTGAAGCCGTGATGTACCCGATAGGCGATCGCGCGGTCGTTGTAGAGCGACGCAAACACCAGCTTGATGTTGGCCAGCACGGCGTCGGCGCCGCAGACGTTCAGATAGGTTTCCTGCTGGCCGGCGAACGAGGCATCCGGCAGATCCTCGGCGGTGGCCGACGAGCGCACCGCAACTGCGGCATCGGCGGTTCCGATCCGCTCGCACAGCTGCGCATAGCCACTGCGCACCGCCTGCTCCAGCGCGGCCGGGAATACCCCGTCGGCCACCCAGCGGCGAATTTCCTTGCCGGCCCGCGCCAGTTCGGCGACATCCTCGATGTCCAGCGCCTGCAGGCGCTCGAAGATGCGCTCCGAAAGCCGATTGGCTTCGATGAACTCGCGGAAAGCATCCGCGGTGGTGGCGAACCCACCCGGCACGCTGACACCGAGGTGCGACAACTGGCCGATCATCTCGCCGAGGGACGCATTCTTGCCACCGACCTGGTGCAGGTCGGCCATGCCGAGTTGATCGAGCCACAGGATTTGGGCAGTCACCAGCATCTCCTTGAAAGGGGTCCCGATGCACCGAGTCTGACTCATCCGGCGCCGCGGCAGATTGATCAAGGTCGATGATGATGCGATGCACCGCCTAGAGTGATCCAGCGAGGGTCGCGACTGCGCGTCTGCAGCGCGTTGGCGCACCGCAGATACACTCGACGAACGCTCAAGCGCGACTCCATGTCGACCAATATTCGTAGCGCGCATCATCGTTGGGCTGCGGCAACTCGAACACCGCGCCGGGCGTCGCCACTGGATAGCCCTGTTCGCGCATCCGTTCGGCAGCGGCTTGGTCCGGGTAGTGGTAGAGCACCAGCCGCGAGCGAATCGACGAGCCGTATTCGCGCTGCAAATCGTCCAGTCCGGTGTGCGAGGGATTCGCCAGCGGCGCACAGTCGTGGAAGATGCGCTCGCCATGGCGCCCGTGTTGCTGCAGCCATTCGGGTATCGGCCGGGTGTCCCCGGTGTACAGGAAACTGCCCGGCAGCGAGACGCCATAGGCGCTTTCCGGAGCGTGGTGGCGCACCGGAAACACGACGAAGCGCAGGCCGGCGTGCCAGAAATGGTCGCTCACCGGAACCAGCTGGAAAACATCCCAGAAGTTGCGGCCGCCCTCGGCAACCCAGTTGGGAAAGTCGGCAATCCGCCGCTGCAGCAGGGGAACCACCGTGGCCGGCACATACAAACGCGGCAAGGCCGTCACCTCGCTGACAAAGGCCAGTCGGTAGAACCAGGATTCCAGGTCGCCGATATGGTCCAGGTGGGTGTGCGTGATGAATACCGCGCCGGGCAACGCGGTGTAGGCATCGACGTACCGATCGAGCACTCCAATGCCGATGTCGAGCAGCAACAGCGGCGCGCCGCCGCGTTCGAGCACGGCGCTGGAGCTGCCGAGTGCGCTGGCCTGGGCACTGCCGACACCCAGAAAACGCAGCACCAGCGGCATGCCAGTCGGCTCATCCATGCGTCGACTCCAGCGCAGCCGCATGCGCATCGAGCAGCCGGCGCCAGCCCAAACGGGCGACTTCGGCGTCGGCGCGCGCGCCAAACAGCTTGCGCAGCGATCGCTGCAATCGCGCCAGCACCTGCTCGCTCCAGTCGCCGCGAGCGCGCTGGCGGCCACGGTCCCAATCGATCACCCAGACCTGGTGCTGGTCATCGAGCAACAGATTGTGCGCATTCAGGTCCGCATGCTGGAAACCGTGCGCATGAATACGCCCAAGGGTCGCCCCGATCCTGCCCCAGTCGACGTCGTTCCAGTCGTCGCTCGCGGCCAGACGCGCCGACAAGGTTTCGGTCCCAGCGATACGCGCCATCAAAAGGTCACCGGAATACAGGGCGCCGCGCCTGCGGACCTCGGCCGCCAACGGACGCGGCACCGGCAGCCCCTGCGCAATCGCTGCCGCCAGCAGGCGGAACTCTCGCACCGGACGGGTCTGGGCGTCGCCGGTCCAGACATAGCTGTCCTTGAGCACGCGCGCCACTGCACCGCCTCGTCGGTAACGCCGCAGCACGGCTTCGCCAAAACCGGCACGCAGCGCAAAGGTTGCGCCACGACCGCGATCCAGCACGCTGCGCTCGGGCCAATGCTCCGGCGTGAACCAGGCTGGCGTTGGCGGTGGCAGGCGGGCAGCATCGTAGATGACGATACGCTCGCCATCGGTCAGCATCTGCGCCTGGATCGGTAGTTCGCTCACGATTCCGCGATTGGCCCCTCGCAACCGACAGCATAGCCGTGAACCCAACGCCGTGAATTCAACCTCGCCAGAGTCTGCCATCTGCCTGTTGCGCCTGTCCGCACTCGGCGACGTCAGTCACCTGTTGCCCCTGGTGCATGCCTGGCGCCTGCAGCAGCCACAGACCCGCCTGAGCTGGATCCTGGGCGCCGGTGAGGCGCAACTGCTGGCGGGCCTGGAAGGCGTGGAATTGTTGCCCTACCGCAAGCGCGACGGTTTTGCCGGCATGCGCGCGCTGTGGCGCCAGTTGCACGGGCGGCGTTTCGACGCGTTGTTGTTGATGCAACTGGCGTTGCGCGCCAACCTGTTGAGCCTTGGCGTGCGCGCGCAACGGCGCATCGGCTACGACCGCCTGCGCTCGCGCGAGGGCCACAGCCTGTTCCTCCGCGAGCGCATCGCCGAGCACGGCTACAGCCATGTGCTGGAGACGTTGTGCCGCTTCGGCGAGCCGCTCGGCGTGCATGTCGACGAACTGGTGTGGCCGTTGGTGATACCGGCAGAAGCACACGATTTCGCAGTACGCATGTTGCCCGCCGAGGTACCGCTGCTTGGCATCAGCCCGTGCTCGAGCCATGCGTTGCGATCCTGGTCGGCCAGCGGTTACGCCGAACTGGCGCGCTACGCGCACAAGCGACATGGCATGCAGGTGGTGCTGCTCGGTGGCCGCAGCGAGACCGAGCGCGCCATGGCCGCAGCCATTTGCGAACTCGCACCGGACGCCAACTGCCTGGATCTGGTCGGCAAGGACACCCTCAAGCAGATGCTGGCGCTGCTGCAGCGGATGACCGTCCTGGTGTCTCCGGATGCCGGCCCGGCGCACCTCGCCAGCGCGCTCGGCGTGCCGGTGATCGGCCTGCACGCCGCCACCGACCCACGCCGCAGCGGTCCCTATCGCAGCCTGCACTGGTGCGTGAACCGCTTCCCGGATGTCGTTCGCAAGCAGCGCGGCATCGAACTCGACCAGGTGCGCTGGAGCACCCGCATCGAGTTTCCCGGCGTCATGGACATCATCGACATCGACGAGGTGCTGGCGACACTCGATCGACTGCTGGCGACACCGGTCGAGCAGCGCCTCGCGCCGGCGCGGTTGCGACGAACCGTGTAGCGGCCGCTCCTGATCTGCTGGATCCAGACTGGTCTGGGCGTCGCCGGAGCCGGAATCACGAGCGTCCAGACAAGACTGGACCCACAAAGGCCTCGGTCGCGACGTGCACGTCGCGCTTGTATCAAGTCGCCTGCACCAGCTTCGGCGCCACGACGCCCTCACGCTGGTAGTTCGCGTACGACTTCTCTTCCACCAGATCCGAACCCAGTCGCGCATTCAGATCGCGCTTGAGTCTGGCGCGTACGTCGTTGGTGAAATACACCGCGCGCGCCAGTTCGACGAACTCGTCGTCGAACAGGCCCGCCGCTTCCTTGTCGCGAATCCGGTCCTCGATATCCCAAAGCTCGCCGTTGACCCGACGCAGCTCGGACCAGAGGTCGTCGATCGGCAACACACGCGACGCCGGGTGCGCCTGCCAGGTGTCCATCAGCGCGGCCAGTTCCTTGACCACATTGGCGCGCTTGGCGCCATCGCCGATGCGCTCGGCCTTGATTTCGAGAATGCTGATCTTGTCGATCAGCTCGCCATAGGACACCGGGACCAGCAACTGCGACATGGGCGCGCTCCAGCAAAGGTGACGCCGATGATACGGATCGCGGCGGGCGCATGTTCGCGGCACTCTGGAGCGATCGGGTGTTGCCAGTACTGCCAAGCCCGCGAATCGATCGCTTTCATCGTCGTGCAGCGCCAGGCATGGCGATAGACTGCGGGCGACGGCCCGATGGGCTGAGCAACCCCACTGGAGCCCACGCCCATGATCCGCTACCGCACCCTGCCCCTGCTGATCGCAGCGGGAATAATGCTGTCCGCCACGACACTGAATGCGGCAAGCCTGGAACAGCCCGCAGCGTCCGCCGGCGCACGCATCGATCATGCGGTGCTGGATGCACTCAAGGCCTCGCCCGATGGCCGCGCCACTGTCCTGGTCAAGCTGGGCGAGCAGGCGGATCTGTCGGCCGCAGCGAAGATCGAAGACTGGGACGCGCGCGGCTGGGCGGTCTACCGGGCGCTCTCCGCCACCGCGCGAGCCACGCAACAACCGGTGCTCGACCGCTTGCGCAACGCCGAGTCCGCCGGCGAGGCGAGCAAGATCCGTTCGTTCTGGATCGTCAACCTGATCTCGGTGGAAGCCAGCCACGAAACCATCGATGCGTTGGCAGCGACGCCGGGCGTGGCCGCGATCCTGCCGGCACTCAAGCTGGAGCCGCCGATCGTGGTGCCCGAAGAACCGCGCGCCGCGCCGACCGCCATCGAATGGGGCGTGACCAAGATCCGTGCGCCCGAGGTGTGGTCCACCTATGGCGCCGCAGGCAGCGGGATCATCGTCGCCAATGTCGATACCGGCGTGCAGTTCAACCATCCGGCACTGGTCGGGCAATACCGCGGCAACCTCGGCAGCGGCAATTTCGATCACAACTACAACTGGTACGACCCGACCGGAATGATGCCGGCGCCGGCCGACAGCAACGGCCACGGCACGCACACGATGGGCACCGAGGTCGGTACCGATGGCGGCGCCAACCAGATCGGCGTCGCCCCCGGCGCCCGCTGGATCGCGGCCTTCGGTTGCTGCCCGTCCAATGAAGCGCTGCTCGAGGCGCAGCAGTTCATGCTGGCGCCAACCGATCTGGCCGGCAACAACCCCGACCCGACCAGGCGTCCGCACGTGCTGAACCAGTCGTGGGGCGGCCCAGGCGGCAGCGAGATCTTCGAGGATGTCATCGCCGCGCTGCGCGCCAGCGGTATCTTCCCGGCGTTCTCCGCAGGCAACAATGGCGGCAGCGCGGCGGATGGCTGCGGGCGTCTTGGCTCGCCGGGCGACAATCCTTCGGCGTTCAACGTCGGCTCGACCGACACCAACGACAACATTTCCGGCACCTCCTCGCGTGGACCGAATCCATTCACCGGGCGCATCGGCCCGGAAGTTTCGGCACCCGGCGTCAGCGTGCGTTCCAGCGTGCCGGGCAACAGCTATTCGACCTTCTCCGGCACCTCGATGGCATCGCCGCACGTGGCCGGCGCCGTCGCGCTGCTGATCGATGTCGAACCCAAGCTCACCGGGCAAATCGAACAGATCGAAGAACTGCTGCGCAAGACCGCGGTGCCGCGCACCAGCGCGCAGACCTGTGGCGGCGTGCCCGGCAGTCAGGTGCCGAACAATGTCTATGGCTGGGGCCGCATCGACGTCAAGGCGGCGGCCGACTTCATGTTCCAGGCCGGTTATCTGCAGGGCACGGTGACCGTGGGTGGTACGCCCACGGCAGGCGCGGTCGTCAGCTTCACGCGCCTCGGCGATACCCTGACTACCACGACCGACGCGAACGGCGACTATCGCGTGATTGCCGGCGCCGGCAGTTACGCAATGAGCGCCAGTTACCAGGGCCAGAGCGTCAATGCAGCGTCAGTGGCGGTGGCGCAGAACGCCTCGACGCAGCAGGATTTCGCGATCGGCGCGATCACGCCCTACACCGTCGCTGGTTCGGTCACCGAATCCGGAAGCGGCAATCCGATTCCGGCCATGCTGATGATTGCCGGGCACGACACGCTGCGCCCGGTGTGGGCCAGCGCGGGCGGCGCTTACAGTATTGATGTGCCGACCGGCACCTTCGACCTGATTGCGATCCATCCCGGTTATCAGACGCTCACCCAGAGCGTCAGTGCCGGCGGCACCGTCAACCTGCAGATGACGCCGCGGCAGAACTACCTGTGCCGCGACAACACCGAAGCCGGTGGCCCGGTCTACAACTGGAGCGATGCCACCGGCGGCACCGCATTCCCGCTCGGCGACGACGCCAGTTCCGCGCCGATCGCACTGCCCGGCACCTTCACCTACTTCGGCAACGACTTCACCACGGTGCGGATCAACGACAACGGCTTCTTGTACTTCGGCGCCACCGCCTACTCGACGGCCAACATGGCGCTGCCATTCGAAGGTCGACCCAACAACGACGTCATGGCCTTTGGCGAAGACATGAACCCGGCCAACGGCGCGCAGGGCACCATCTACGCGCAAACCGTCGGCAGCCGCCTGATCGTGCAGTACCACCAGGTGCAGCATTGGGCGAGCGGCTTCCCGGAGACCTTCCAGATCATCCTGGATACCGCCAGCGACCAGATCACCTACCAGTACCACACCTTGAGCTGGCCGGATTTCGCCACCGTCGGCGTCGAAAACAGCAGCGGCAGCGTTGGCCAGTTGTATTCCTACCGCAACTCCGCGGGACTGATCGGCGGTCGCGCCGTGCAGTTCACGCCGGCCAGCGGCACCGGCGTCAACTGGGGCTGCGACCACGCGTTTTCGCTGACCATCGCAGACGACGCCGATCCGGTGGTCGTCGGCGACACCATCCGCTATCGCCTGGACTGGAATCTGGTCGGCTTTGGCGGTTCGCCGCAGGCGAGCCTGGTCGCCACCATTCCAGCGAACTCGACCTTCGTCGACGCTTCCGGCGGCATCGTACCGGTGGCCGGCGTACTCACCTGGCCACTCGGCAACCAGCGCCCTCAGGCGCAAGGCAGCGTCTGGTTCCGCGTGGTTGCCGACAGCGTGGCGCAGTTGAGTGCAACTGCGACGATCAGCGATGCCGGCGGCGAAACCCGCCACGCCGTCCAGACCACCCGCGTCAACGACCCACCGGAGCTCATGTTCCAGAACGGATTCGAGGGCCTCTGAGGCGATTTTCAGCTCGCGACGTTGGCCACGGCGCGAGCTGCTCCCTGCTGGCGCCTGGATCGGGCTTGTGCCGCGAGCTCTGACAGCAAGAGCTCGCGGTGCAAGCCCGCGCCGCCTGTAACGCACGAGGCCGCCTTGTCGCGAGTCAGTACACGTCGTCGGGTGGGATTGCGCAGGCCATCCATGCCTGCGTCCGCTCCACGGACTGCGCGCGGCGCTGTGCGCCGTGCTCGCGCTCTCCGGGCATCCTGCGTCCGGGTCGAACCGCGTGGGGTCTCTCACCCACCCTCTCCGCCAGTAACGCAAAAGGCCGCCTTGCGGGCGGCTCAGCACACGCCGTTGGGTGGGATTGCGCATGCCATCCATGGCCTGCGTCCGCTGCGCGGACTGCGCGCGGCGCTGTGCGCCGTGCTCGCGCTCTCCGGGCATCCTGCCCTTCGAGTGCGCATGCCATCCGTGGCCTGCGTCCGCTCCACGGACTGCGCGCGGCGCTGTGCGCTGTGCGCTGTGCGCCGTGCTCGCGCCCTCTCCGCATCCTGCGTCCGGGTCGAACCGCGTGGGGTCTCTCACCCACCCTCTCCGCCAGTAACGCAAAAGGCCGCCTTGCGGGCGGCCTTTTGCGTTACTGGCGGAGAGGGTGGGATTCGAACCCACGGTGCGCTTACACGCACGCCTGATTTCGAGTCAGGTACAATCGACCACTCTGCCACCTCTCCATTTCGGCAGCGTTGCTGATCTGCTTGCAGTCAGCGCGGCGAAGGTCGCGGAGCATACGGGCAGGATCGCTGGTCGACAAGGGTTGGCTCACGATATGGGGTTGATTCGCTGATGTCCGACGGTGGATCTGCGATCTTCCAGTTGGATGGCACTTTTGACCGCGCCCGAGCGTTTGCGATCTAGGTGATCGAACGAGTGTGTTGCAAGCCGTGTATGCGCACGGCATCCTATCGAACAGGGGGGCCTTGCTTGCATACTCAGTTCAGAGCTTACGGGTTTTCCATGCCGTCAGACGCCGGGCCTCGGGCTTGTGGTGTCGGCGCCGACCGACCGCCGTTTTTGCGCGACCGAGCATCATGATCGAATTCGGACACGGGACGCATACCGGGTTACGGCGCGAACATAACGAGGACACTTATTGCGCGGACCCGGACATGGGACTGTGGCTGGTGGCCGACGGAATGGGCGGGCATGAGCACGGCGAGGTCGCAAGCGCACTGGCACGCGATGTGGTCATCCGCGAAGTGCAGAGAGGCCAGGCGCTGGCGATTGCCATCCAGTCGGCGGATGAGGAGATCATCCGTCACTCCAACGAGAAGCGCAGCGAACGCCCGATGGGCACCACGGTGGTCGCGGTGCGCGTGCGCAACAACGATTACGAAGTCGCCTGGGTTGGCGACAGTCGCGTTTACCTGTGGAATGGTGCCTTGCGACAGATCTCGCAAGATCATTCCTATGTGCAGGAGCTGATCGACCAGGGCGCCATCAGCGCGGCTCAGGCGCGCACGCACCCCCATCGCAACGTGGTCACCCAGGCGCTCGGCGTGACCATGCCTGACCAACTGAAGATCGAGACGCTGCGCGGCACGCTGCAACCCGGCCAGGCGTTGTTGCTGTGCAGCGACGGATTGACCGAAGAGGTCGAAGACACGCTGATCAACGACATCATCGGTCGCGGCCTGAGCGCGCAGGAAACCGTCGATCACCTGATCCTGGCGGCGCTCGACCATGGCGGTTCCGACAACATCACGGTGCTGCTGGTGAAGTGCACGCCGTAGTGCGTTGACCGCGGCAGCGCTGGCCGGAAGGCGCGGCCCGCGTTGACCACGGCAGCACTGGTCGGAGGACGCGGGCTGCGCAAAACCCTGCTACGGTTTCGGCGGCTCCAGTTCGCTCAGCGCAACCTGCTCCGGCATTTTCTGTCGCGCTTGCTGCAACAAGCGCTCGGCGCCGGCGCTGTCACCGCGCTGACGCAGGGCGCCGACCTCGGCGGCAACGGCCTGGACCAGACGCGATTTCAACTCGGCCACGCGCGTCGCTGAGGCCGGTATCGAAGCGGCGTTGGCCAGGCTCTCGAACGCATTGTCGCCAGCGGGTTCAAACCACTGCTTCTGAGCGATCAAGCGCTCGGCCTTGGCCAGATCGCCCTCGACCATGCCCTGCGTTCCACCCAACTGCGGCGAGACTGCTGCCGGGGCTGCCGGTGCCGGTGCGCTGTCCGGGGTAGAAAGCACGCGCCAGGCCCCGTAAGCCAACGCCGCGACCACCAGCAACAAGGTGCCGACGCGCAACAGCGCTCGACCCGCATGGCTCTGGCTCGGCGTCGACGGCCGCTTGAGTGCGCTGGCACGAACGGGTGCGGGTGCGGGTGCGGGCTCTGGCGTTGGGACGGGTGCGGAGGCGGGCGTAACCACGCTCGGCGGCGGACTCTTGACCGCAGGCTGCATGACGGTAGCGGCCGGCGATACCGCCGGAACATCCACCATCGTGGCTGCCAGAGCCGGGGCTGGCGTGGGCAACGGTCGCGTGCCGCCGCTGCGCACCGCCTCGGTACGCGGCTCGCGAACCGTCTTGGGCTCGATGTAGCCATCCAAGGCAACGACCATTTCATGCGCCGACGTGTAGCGAGCCTCGGCCTGCTTCGCCAGCGTCTTGTCGATCAGCGGCTGGTACAGGCTGAGCGCCTCGGACAGTTTCGGCACCGGTTCGCTCAAATGCTTGGAGATCACCGCAAACGGATCGTCGGAATCGAACGGCGGTCGACCGGTGAGCATTTCGTAGAGCACGATGCCCAGACTGTAGAGGTCGGCGCGTCCATCGCCGGTGTGGCCCTCGATCTGCTCCGGACTCATGTAGTGCGGGCTGCCGATCTGCATCGAGTTGCTGGCAGATTGACCCTTGAGGATGCCGAGGTCGCCCAGCACGGCGGCGCCATCGCCGCGAAACATGATGTTCGACGGCTTGATGTCGCGATGAATGACACCCTGCGAGTGGGCGTACTCGAGAGCACTGGCAAGGTCGCGTGCGATCCGCAGTGCCTCCACCGGCGCCATCGGTTGCTGCAGGCGATCGCGCAGCGTGCCTCCGGGCACGAACTCGGTGGCGATGAACGGGAAGCCGCCGGCGGAACCGATATCGAACACCGACAGCACATGCGGGTGATTCAACCGCGCAGCGCTCTTGCCTTCGTCGATGAAGCGCTGGCGCAACGCCGGATCGTCGAAGAACTCCTCACTGAGGACCTTCAGCGCCACTTGCCGAGCAAGCGACTGTTGCTCTGCCAGAAAGGTGCGCGAGCGCTTGCTCTGCTTGAGCACCTTGAGCAGCTTGTAACCGGGGATTTGCGGCAATTGACCCATGAGACTCTACGCCAGGGCATCGGCTCTGATTAGACCTTTGCGCGGTGGTCGCCTGCAAGGATCATGATGGGGCGAGGCGCAAATACGGCGCCCGCATTGTTACGTTTCGTGCGAAAGCGACATGGAAGTCGCGCCGGTGGTCGGACCTCGCAACTGACGCCTGCTGTCAGCGGCCTCCAGCGCACGCTCGCGGCGGACACGCCGCCGCAGCGCTGGCCCGCGGTACGCGCGGGCATCGGCCGCCGGGATCGCGCAGATCGCGCCCCGAGCTTCAGTTCGCCGCAGCGCGCAGCGCCTTCAACGCATCGACGAACTTCGCCATGCTGTAGGCGTCTTCCTTGTCGACCGCGGCGTAAACGCGATCAACGCCCGCACGCAGACCCGCGGCGTCGGCGTCGCCCAGTTGTTTGGCGGTTTCGAAGGCAACCACCACCGACTGTGCCGCCAGCGCAGCCTGTTCGGCGGCCGCGAAATCGCGGAACTCGCCGCGCTCGGCGTCCTTGAGCAAACTGCCGATCACCTGTCCCAAGGTATCCGGCCCAAAATCATGCGCAGCGACCCGCTCGAGTTGACCTTCGACTTGGGCCTTCAGCGCCCTTGCTGCGGCGAACGTGCGCTCGCGACTGGTCAGCGTCGCCTGGTGCAAGGCGCGCGTGCTGGTCAGCAGATCGGCCGCAGCCTTGGCATCCACCACTCCGAGCACGTGGCGGAACATCACCAGATTTGCGTCATTCAGGCGCACGACGCCGGGGCCGAGGCCGGTGCCGGGTCGCGGGCCCCACTGGCGCCCGCTCATCGGCCGGTGGCACGCATGGCAATCGAACAGCACCAGTTCGGGGAAGATGCCGGTCCAGCCCTTGGACTCATCGGTCAGGATGTCGAGCAGGTTTATCGCCGAGATACCCTGGCCGATCGCCCAATCGCGAGCGCCGTTGAACTCGCCCTTGCGTTTGACGTAATCCGCATCGATCTCGTAGTGCGGATTGAGCCAGGTGAAGGTGTCCAGTTCGAAGGACAAGCGCGGGTGGCCCGCGCCCATGATCTTGTGCGTGATCATGCGATCGCGCGTACCCATGTGGCAGGACAGGCACAGCCGCGCTCGCGCCACCGGCTGCTCGGTCGGATAAAGACCCTCCGCCAGCGATGCGGCGCGATCGCGCTTGTCGTCGGTGTGCGACGACAACCAGAGTTCGGCGCCCCCGTGGCACGCTTCGCAGCCGATGCCGTCGGTCAGCAGGAATTTTTCTCCGCGCTTGTCCGCGGGCGGATTGTCGACATGACAAGCGAGGCACACCGCGGCCTCCTGCGGATTGCCCAACCCCAGTTTCGCGGCAATCCGCTGGGAGTCGGCATTGCCGAGCGTGGCCCAGGACTTCGCATGCGGGTCGGTCTGCTGCCAGACGCTGAACTCGTTGAGCAGGATGCGCGCATCGGCTGCGCGTTGGTTGGCGCCATGGCAGGCCGAACTGGCGCAAGTCGCTGCCCCCATGTGCTTGTGGGCGAATATCTCGTCGACCACCCCGGATGCCCATGCCGGCAACACCTGCAAGGCAAAAATCGCCACCAGCAGCAAGCGCCCCCGCGCCCACCACGTTGGGTCCTGTTGCAGTCCGCTCTTTCCAGTGCGCAGCATCTGACGAACTCCCCGGCCGGCGATGAGGCAAGCCGCATTCTGCCACTTGCGTTTACGCTGCGTCACCCCTTCGGCCGTCGAAAACGAAACCCGTTGGGCCACGCGGCTCGCTGCGCCTCCCGGTCGACGTCAGGGCAACCATTGCCGCCAGAGCGAGGTTGTTCCGCTCTTGCGTTCCAGCGCGCCGATGCGTGCGTCATGCAGCATGCACTCCTCGTTGGTGGGTGCGCGTCGTGGAATTCGCAATTGACCGATGCGCTCGACCGTCGGCATCAGCGGGGACCTGCCGGCAATGTCCAGGCTCAGACTGCCCTGTCCTGCCGTCATGCTCAGATAGACATCGGCGAGCAAGCGCGCATCCAGCAAGGCGCCGTGGTAGCTCCGCCCGGAGTTGTCGACCTGGTAGCGCTTGCACAAGGCATCCAGCGAATTGCGTTGCCCCGGGTGGCGTTCGCGGGCAAGGCGCAAAGTGTCGACGACCGCATGGCGGTCCTCGATGACCAGTTCGATCTGCGCCCGTCGCAATTCGGCGTTCAGGAAACCGAGGTCGAAACTCGCGTTGTGGATCAGCAGTTCGGCGCCATCGATGAACGCCAGGAACTCGGCGGCGACATCGGCGAAACGCGGCTTGTCGAGCAGAAACTCAGTGCTCAGGCCATGCACCGCCAGCGCGCCCGGCTCGCTGTCGCGATCGGGATTGAGGTAAGCGTGAAAGCGGCGACCCGTGATCACCCGCTGCACCACCTCGATGCAACCGATCTCGACGATGCGGTTGCCCGCATCGATGGCCATGCCCGTGGTCTCGGTGTCGAGCGCGACCTGTCTCATGGGTTACCTGCCTGCAGCGCCAGTCGTTCGCGCTCCAGGCAAGTGCGTGCGATCTGGTCGACACGCTCGTTGAGCGCCACCCCGCTGTGACCCTTGACCCAATGCCAGCGCACGCGATGCCGGCGCGACTGCGCCGCAAGGCGCTCCCAAAGATCCTGGTTCAGCACCGGCTTGCCGGCGGCCGTCTTCCAGCCGCGCCGGATCCACTGCGGAAGCCACTCCTGGATGCCCTTGCACACGTACTGCGAATCGGTGTGCAGTTGCACGCTGCATCCGCGCTTGAGCGCCTCCAGCGCCGCGATCGCGCCCATCAGTTCCATTCGGTTGTTGGTGGTGGCTGCTTCGAAACCACAAAGTTCGCGCTCGATGCCACGGCAGATCAGCACGGCACCCCACGCGCCCGGTCCCGGGTTTCCGGAACAGGCGCCGTCGGTCCAGGCAATCACCTGATCCGATTCATCCTGCACGGCGCATGCCCTCCGGCGCGGCGACCAGGCCATGGCGACGGTCGCGGGCAACCGGGATCGCAATGACGTTGCTGCTGCGCTTGCGCCCGCAAACCGCATAAATGCTGCCCGGCAGCGGCCACCAGCGGCGGCCGAAGCGATCGAGGGCCCCAGCGTGGCGTTCGATCAGGGCCAGCGGCAGCGGTGGCCAGCACAGCGCATGTTCGACCTCGATGTCTTCCAATCCGACGTCCCGGATCAGCTTGTGCACCCGCCAGTACGGCACCGCGCCACGCTCGCCGCCAAACCGCTGGCGCAATCCCGGCCAGCCCCAGGGATCGACATCGAGAATCATCAGGCGACCGTCATCGGCGAGCAGGCGCACCGCCTCGGCCAGGACCGGCGCATAGGCAGTTCCAGCAATGGCCAGGCGGTCGAGCACCACCAGCGAGAAGGCGCCGTCCGTCAGCGGCAGCCCGGGCCAGCGGCAGCGCAGCAGCCCACCGACCGCCTGACCGGACTGGTCCCAGACCAGATCGAAGCGAGTGCGCCCGGGCCTTTCGACCACGCCGGGCGCGTTGCGGCCGATGCGCAATGCCAGCCCCGACGCGCGGCGCCAACGCTCCTCGATCAGCAGCGCGCAGGCTCGCTCAAGGTGCGCCGGCAACGCCTGATGTTGTTCCGGAATCGACATCGGTTGCGGGCCACCCAGCGACGAATCGCCGAGAGCATAGCCCGGTCGTTGCCAGATTGGCGTCGCGACGGCGCGACGAACGTTCCGCCAGCGTCGAACCGTAACCGGCGACCGACGGGTCGACGCTCGACGCTGAAATTGTCGCGTTGCGCTCCGCTGACTGCCCTTTGCCCGAGAATTGACCGAAATTCGCCTCTCTGCGACCATTCCGCCCCCGTTCGCGGACGCTCTCGCGACCACTGTCTGCGCTCTCGGACTGTCATTCGCGGATCACCTGCCCTTCAATCCCGGCGCCTGCAAATTCGATGCAAGTTCTGTCGCTTCCAGCTTTTTCGGACAACTACATCTTTGCGCTGCACGGCGTCGCCGGCGCGGTCGTGGTCGATCCCGGCGATGCCGGGGTCGTCGAACGACACCTCGCGGCCAGCGGGCAGGCGCTGCATGCGATCCTGATCACGCACCATCACCCCGACCACATCGGCGGCCTCCAGCGACTGGCGGCATCCTGGCCAGCGTCTCGCCGCATCGGCCCGGCCGACACGCGCATCGCCGGCCTGACCGAAGTGGTCGCCGGTGGCGATCGCGTGATGCTCGATCAAACCTGCAGCTTCGAGGTCATCGCCACGCCCGGCCACACGAGTTCGCATATCTGTTATCACGGACGCGACCAGCGGATCGGCGGCGAAGTCCTGTTTTGTGGCGATGTGCTTTTCAGCCTGGGCTGCGGTCGCGTGTTCGAGGGCGAACCGGCGCAGATGCTCGGCTCGCTCGATCGTCTGGCGGCGTTACCCGAATCGACCCGGGTCTATTGCGCGCACGAATACACCCTGGCCAATGCGCGCTTTGCGCGGGCCGTCGATCCCGCCAACGACGACCTCGCGCGACGCGAGGACGACGTTCGCGACCTCCGCTCTCGGAACTTGCCGAGCATTCCGACGACCATCGGCAGCGAACGTCGCTGCAACCCGTTCCTGCGCTGCGACGATGCCGCAGTGAGCGCGGCAGCGTCCGCACACGCCGGCAAGCGACTGACTGACCGCGTCGACGTATTCGCCGCGTTGCGCGCCTGGAAGAACGCCAGTTGAGTGCGCTCATTCGCCCCGCTGCGCAGTTCGCCAACGGCTGCCGCCTGCTGCCGCTGGCCCTGGCGATCTGGATGCTGTCGGCGTGCAGCAGCCTGCCGGTCGCACCGCCGGCGACCGACCAACCTGCCCCGATCCCGCAACCGTCCGCAGCGCCCCCGTCACCCGCCGTTGCGCCAATGCCCACGCCAGCGCAGTTGAGCCCGGCACCCGATTTCTGGGAACGCTTCTCCCGCGGACGCCACTGGAACACTTGCGAACTCGACGCCGGGCCGCAGCGCTGGATAAGCCGCTACGCGAGCAAGCCCGAACGCTTCGCTGCCACGCTGGCGCCGGTGGCGCCGTTGATGGAGTACGTGCTGACCCAGGCCGAAGCGCAGGGTCTGCCCAGCGAGGTGATGCTGCTGCCGATCGTCGAGAGTCATTATCGCGCCGACGCCCGCGGACCCGCGGGAGCCCTCGGCATGTGGCAGTTGATGCCCGATACCGGCCGCCGCTTTGGGCTGGTCGGCCATGGATCCAGCGACGATCGCCTTGATGTCCATGCATCGACCACCGCTGCCCTGCGCCTGCTGAAGCTGAATGCGGATGCCTTCTCCAACAACCCGAAACTGATGTTCGCAGCGTACAACGCGGGCGCCTATCGCTTGCGCAAGGCACTCGCTGGTCGCGACCACCAGAGCCTTAAATCACTTGACGGACTCGGCCTGTCGCGCACCACCCGCGAATACATCGACAAGCTGAAGGCCCTCGGTTGCCTGATCGGTGAGCCGCAGCGCTTCGCCATGCAGTTGCCGACCGTCAACAGCCGCGACCGGTTGATCGAGTTTCACCCGCCCTATCCCGTCGACCCGAACGCGCTGGCGGCGCGTGCCGGCGTACCTGCGGCAAGCCTGAAGCGCTGGAATCAACGCGCGTTCGCGCGCGCCGCATCCGACGCCAGCGCGCCGATGCTGTTGCCTGCGGCGGTATTTGAAGTGGCCAATTCTGCGATCGCCGCCAACGAATTACCCAAGGCCACACCGCGCAGCCCGCGCGCCGCAGCCGTGGCAACCACCGGCAGTCGCATCCATCGGGTCGCTTCGGGCGATTCGTTGTGGACCATCAGCCGGCGCTACCGTGTCCAGTTGGCCGACCTGATGCGTTGGAACGGCCTCGACAAACGCAGCGTCCTGCGCATTGGCCAGACCCTTGTGCTGCAGGAAAAATCCTAGGCGAATTGCCGGCGGCGGGCTGTGCGCGGCGACCTGTTCACGGCATGCTCCGCGATCCTGGCAACCCCACACTTCTGGAGCATGAACGGCATGGGATTCCTAAAGGGCAAGCGCGCACTGATCACCGGAATCGCCTCGCATCGATCGATCGCCTGGGGTATCGCTCAGTGCATGCATCGCGAAGGCGCCGAACTGGCGTTCACCTACCAGAACGAGCGCCTCAAGGATCGTGTCGATGCCGCCGCGGCGGAATTCGGTGGCGGGCCGGTGTTGGCCTGCGACGTCGCCGTCGATGGCGATGTCGACCGCATGTACGCGGAACTGGCGCAGCGCTGGGACGGGCTTGACATCCTGGTTCACTCGATCGCCTTCGCGCCGCGCGAGCAGATCCAGGGGCGCTTCATCGATGCTGTTACCCGCGATGGCTTCAACCTGGCGCACGAAATCAGCAGCTACAGTTTCGCGGCGCTGGCCAAGGGCGCGCGCGATTTGATGCATGGCCGCCGCGGCGCACTGCTCACGCTCAGCTACCTGGGCGCCGTCAGGGCGTTGCCGAACTACAACGTCATGGGTCTGGCCAAGGCCTCCCTGGAGGCCTGCACGCGCTACCTGGCGCAGGACCTTGGACCGGAGGGCGTCCGCGTCAACGCCATATCGGCAGGCCCGATCAAGACCTTGGCTGCCGCTGGCATCGGCAATTTCCGCAAGATGCTCGACCACGTCGAGCGTACAGCGCCGCTGCGGCGCAGTGTCAGCATCGAAGATGTGGGCAACGCCGCAGCGTTTCTGTGCTCGGATCTGGCTGCCGGAATCACCGGTGAGGTGCTTTACGTCGACTCTGGCTACAGCCACGTCAGCATGGGCGATCTGGCTGCCAGCTGAGGCACCTGGCACGGGGCGCGGGAAAGGCTCAACGTAGCGAGCTGTTGGTGGGTCCAGATTTGTCTGGACGCTTTCCCGGGCCTTGATCAACAGCGTCCAGACAAGTCTGGACCCACAAGAGCGCAGTGCCTGGCGCGAATCCGAACCGGCGAATCGCTGCGCGAGACAGCGGCCACCGACAGCCTCGCGTCGCCGTAGCCGACGGCTACAACCGATCTTCCGCAATCACGATCTGCGCGTTCTTGCGCAGCGCCGCGATGTAGGCTCGGGCTTCGGCATCCGCCCACTGCGACACGAGTTGCGTCCTGGCGTTGTCTCGCGCTTCCTTCTCGACGGCTGCCGGATCGGCATCCACCACCGCGGTCAACTCCACCAACGCATGCTGGTCGTCGCTGATGCGGATCGCCTTGCGCACCGGCGACGCGCCCGGCCGCGGCAGCTTGAACACCTGCGAGAGCACTGCCTGGTCCTGATTGCCGGCGGTGCGCACCACTGCTTCGGCAAGCTCGGGCGTCTTGCCGAGTTCCTCGGCGATGGCCAACAACGACTCGCCCGCAGTCAGACGCGCCTCCAGCGCCTTGACCTTTTCGTCCAGCGACTTGCGCTGCGCGCGCTGCTTCAACGTGACCTCGATTTCAGCGCGGACCTGATCGAGCGCGCGCGGTTCCGGTGCCTTGCGTTCGGCCACGCGAATGGCGACCACGTGTTGCTTGCTGATGTCGATCAGTTCGCTGGTCTGCCCGCGCTCAAGCACCAGATCGGAGAATGCCTGGGACAGGACTTCGGGGTTGGCAGCGATGTCGACGCCACCGCTGCGCGCAAACGGCTGGGTCCGCTTGACTTCCAGCTTGAGCCGTTCGGCCGGGCCTTGCAGCGACAGCGGATCCTTGTGAATCTCGTCGACCAGCGCGCCAGCGAGGTCCGAGAAGCGACGCTCCTGCTCGGTGGCACGGAATTCCGCTTCGAGCTCGGCCTTGACCTCGGCGAACTGCCGGCGACTCTCCGGCTTGATCTCGCGCAGCTGGATCAGGTGATAGCCGTTGGTACCCAGCACCGGCTCGGAAACTGCCCCCGACTCGAGTGCGAACAGTGCTTCCTCAAAAGCAGGATCGTTGGTGCCCGGCTCCATCCATCCGAGATCGCCGCCCTGCTCCTTCGAGCCCAGATCATCCGAGCTGGCTTTCGCGGCCTCGGCGAAATCCTTCCCGGCGCGAATCTCGGCGAGCACGGCCTCGGCCTCGGCGAGAGCTGCTTTCTGTGCTTCGGCATCGGCGCCAGCCGCAACCTCGAACAAGATGTGGCTTGCCTGGCGCTGCTCGGGAACCACATAACGATCCTTCTGATCCTCGTAGCGCGCCATCAGCTCCGCTTCGGTGGGCGCAACGATCGTCATGTCGGCCGTCTTGATTTCGACGTACTCGAGCGTGACCAGTTCCGGGGTCATCAGCTCATCCTTGCGCGCCTCGTAGTCCTTGGCGATCTCATCCTCGGTCGGCGTCGGCGCGGCCTCATCGGCTGAGGTCAAGCGCACCGAGGAAAACGTCCGTGTCTGGTTCTGCAAACGCAGGTAGGCGTCAATTTCCGCTTCAGTGACGAAGGCGCTGCCGCTGATGCGCTGAACGATTTCGCGTCCGATCAGGTCGCGCGCGACCCGGTCTTGGAAGATCGCCGGCGTCAGGTTCATGTTGCGCAACACGGCAACATAGGCATCCTGGTCGAACGTGCCGGTGGGCTTGAACGCGTCGATCGCGAGGATCTCGCTCTGCAGCTTGCTGGCGGGCACTTCGATACCTGCCGCGCGCGCGTCCTGGACACGCAGTTCTTCGTCGACCAGGCCATCCAGAAGGCGACGCTTGTTGTCGGGCGTGTCGACAAATCCGATGTCGGCATCCTCGCCCAGCATCTGGCGCATCTGCCGGCGCTGCAGGTCGAGACGCTCCTGCAACTGTTGCGGCGAGATCTCGACGTCATTGACCTTGGCGACGTAGCTGTCGATCTGCGTCTGAAAGTAGTTGTTGATGCCGAAAAGCGCAAACGGGACCATCAACAGCAAAACGATGACTATCAGAACCCAGCCGGAAAACTTCTCGCGGATCGCCTGCAGCATGATCGAAAACCTGTTGTAACGGTGGATGGCTGGTGCCTGAAATGACACGGGCGCCATAAGGCGCCCGTGTCAGGATTGGCGGAGCGGACGGGGCTCGAACCCGCGACCCCCGGCGTGACAGGCCGGTA
>CALEZI010000003.1 GCA_937928755.1 uncultured Rhodanobacteraceae bacterium
CGAGCCAAAATGCATCGGAAATTTCTTCAGCCAATTAATGGCAAACCACACTAGGCCCGATCTGGTTGATGATTTCTTTTGAGGCGATTTCTTGTCTGCAAAGAACGTCTTGAGCGCAAACGAAAGCAACGCATGGATGCCTGTCTGCGCCGATACGCATCCTTTCTTCCGCTTTCCTGTGCGTCCTTCGCGTCCTTTGCGGACCAATCGCTGCTCGACATTCACATCAGGGCGCGCGGTCATCACAGGCTTCCGCCGGCGCATATCGCGCCAAATCGCCCCTCGCCCTTCCACAGGCAGGGCGCATGCATCGCCACCATTGACTCCGCGACGATTGCACGGCAGCGTCGAGCCCCTGATTCCCACGTGATTGCCGACCCCTCATGATCGGACGCCTGCGCGGCATCCTGGCCAGCAAACAACCGCCGTCTCTGCTGCTCGACGTCGCTGGCGTCGGCTACGAGATCGAGGCGCCGATGAGCACATTTTACGAGTTGCCTGAACTCGGCCGCGAAGTGACGCTGCACACCCACCTTGCGATCAAGGAAGACGCACATTCGCTGTATGGCTTCGCCAAGGAAGCCGAACGCGGTCTGTTCCGCACCCTGATCAAGGTCTCCGGCGTGGGCGCCAAGACCGCCTTGTCGATCCTTTCGGGGGTCACGGTCGACGATTTTGCCCGTTTGGTCCAGCGCGCCGATATCGCTGCACTGCAGCGCATTCCCGGCATCGGCAAAAAGACCGCCGAACGCCTGATCGTGGAAATGAAGGACAAGGTCGAGGCCGTGGGCGGAAGCGCCGCCGCGGTACTCGGCGCGCGCGGAGCGGTCCCCAACGATCCGGTGACCGAAGCCAGCGTCGCGCTGCAGGCGCTTGGTTACAAACCGGCCGAGGTCAGCAAGCTGGTGCAAGCCGCCGCGCAACCCGGCGACAATGCCGAATCGATCATCCGCAAGGCGCTGAAAAGCGCTCTGCGCGCGTCCTGACGGCGCGCTTCGATGACGCTCGACGCCTTCATCGTGCTGGTCGTGCTGGTCAGCGCGACGGTGGGCTTCATCCAGGATCGGTATCCGCCGGAAGGGATAGCATTCGCGGCGCTGATCGCGTTGACGGCAAGCGGCATCCTCGACGTCAGAGAAGCGCTGAGCGGCTTCTCCAGCGAAGCCACGATCACGGTCGCCTGCATGTTCGTGCTCAGTGCGGGACTGATGCGCAGCGGCGCCCTCGGCTGGATCGGGCGCGCGCTGGTGCGCTTTGGCACCACGCCGATGCGGCTCACGTTCATGGCGACGATGACCGCCGGGCCGGTATCCGCCTTCGTCAACAACACTGCCGCCGTCGCCGTGTTCCTGCCGCTGGTCCTGGAAGCCTGCGAACGTCACCGGATCTCGCCGGCCAAGGTGCTGATTCCGCTGTCCTATTCAACCCAGATCGGCGGCGTATGCACGCTGATCGGAACATCGACCAACTTGCTGATTTCGTCGATTGCGGTAACCG
Source organism: uncultured Rhodanobacteraceae bacterium (assembly GCA_937928755.1). GTDB lineage: Bacteria > Pseudomonadota > Gammaproteobacteria > Xanthomonadales > SZUA-5 > JADKFD01. The sequence goes on from CALEZI010000003.1 coordinate 1,498, forward strand.
CCGGCATGCCCGCGCTGATGATGTTCACGCCGACGCCGCTCGGGATCATCCTGTTCGCCATTGGCCTGCTCTACCTGCTGCTGATCGCACCGTGGCTGCTGCCGGCGAACCGTGGCGCCGAGCTGATGGCCCAATACGGCTTGTCGGACTATCTGGCCGAATTGCGCGTTGGCCTCGGCAGTCGCATCGCCGGCCAGCATCTGCGGACCAGCGCCATCGAGGCGCAACATGGCGTGCGCATCATCGAGATTCTCCGCCGCGACGAGAAGATGCTGGCGCCGGCGGACCTCGTGCTGCAACCGGATGACATCCTGTTGGTGCAAGGCTCGCCGCAGAATCTGTTCGCATTCCGCGAGAGCCTGGGATTGACCATGACGCCGCACTTCGTGCCGCGCCTGGAAATGCTCGAAAGCGGCGACATCGAAGTCGTCGAGGCGTTGATCCCGCCGGATTCGCGTTTTGCCGGCGAGACCATCGCCAAACTGCGCATGGAACTGCACCAGAATGCGCTGGTGCTGGCGCTGCACCGCCGCGGCACGCCAATTCGCGACGAACTGAGTTCGATTTCCGTCACCGTCGGCGATGCGCTGCTGCTGCTGGTCAGCCGCGCCGATCTGCCGGATCTGCGCCGGGAAGGCGATCTGATCCTGGTCGAACGTTCGGCGCGGCCGGCCGCGGCTCGCCAGGGGCGCGCCGCACTCGGCATCGTGATCGCCGTGCTGTTCGCGGCGGCGATGAACTGGGTGCCGATCACGATAGGCGCGCTGGCCGGCATCCTGCTGATGGTGATGACGCGAGTCTTGACGCTGGAAGAGACCTACGCGGCGGTCAACTGGCGCGTCGTTGCCGTATTGGCCGCGATGATTCCGCTTGGCCTTGCCATGGGAAAGAGCGGCCTGGCGGCGCATCTGGTCGGGTTCCTGGTCAGCGCATCGGACAGCAACAGCCCGTGGATCGCGCTCGCGCTGGTCTATCTGGCCACCTCATTGTTGACCGAGGTGATGAGCAACAACGGCACCGCCGTGCTGCTGGGACCGATCGCGATCTCGCTCGCGCGCGCGATGGAGGTCGATCCGATGCCGTTCCTGATGGCAGTGATGTTCGCCGCCTCGACCAGCTTTTCGACGCCGGTCGGCTATCAGACCAACATGATGGTCTACAGCGCCGGCGGTTATCGCTTCAGCGATTTCCTGCGCGCGGGAATTCCATTGAACCTGGTGTTTTTCCTCGCATCGGTGTTGCTGATTCCGCGAATCTGGCCATTCTGATGAGCGGACTCGCGCGCACCCTGTCAAAACTCGGCGTGTGTTCGCGCAGTGAAGCGGAACGCTCGATCCGCGCTGGCCGGGTCAGCGTCAACGGCCGCATCGTGCGCAATCCAGAGAGCCCATTTCCGGTCGCCGGCCGCATCGCCATCGACGGCGAGTCGGTCAAGGCCCCACGCCGCTGTTACCTGATGCTCAACAAACCACGTGGATTGATCACCAGCGCGCGCGACGAGCGCGGGCGCGACACCGTCTATCGTTGCCTGGACGGACTCGATCTGCCCTGGGTGGCGCCGGTCGGCCGCCTGGACAAGGCCAGCGAGGGCCTGTTGCTGCTCAGCAACGACTCTGAATGGGCGGCACGGCTGAGCGACCCCGCAAGCGCCATCAGCAAGACCTATCACGTGCAGATCGACTGCATTCCGGACGACGCACTGCTGGCGAAACTGCGGGCGGGCGTCGTGGACACCAGCGAGCACCTGGCAGCGGTGCAAATCGACGTACTGCGCAGCGGCACCCGCAATGCCTGGCTCGAGATCACCCTCGACGAGGGTCGCAATCGACATATCCGGCGCTTGCTCGAAGCCCACGGCGTCCGCACCCTGCGCCTGGTGCGCGTCGCCATCGGCAATCTGTCGTTGGGTGAGCTCGCCAAAGGGGCCGTTCGCGAACTCAATTCCGCAGAACTGGTCTCGCTGTCGCCGCGCGGCGGTTCGCTTGCATCGAGATTTGCGGCCTTGCATGCGGCGGGCGCGGGTCGAGTCCGCTGATCCTGGGGTACAACCGACCACCGCCATTCGGCGAGGCGTCCAGCGAAGCGCCACCTGGGATGCGCAACGCCGTCGTCGCTGGTCGACAACCGGCAACTGTCAAGGTGCACCACCCGGATTCGGCACGATGCTCGCGCCCGCACCCAGCGCCGAGCGTGCCGCATAACGGGAAAATGGACCGAATGGCGGATCGATCGGCTGCAACTCGAAGGCCGGCGCGCCGAGTTCGCGCGCCAGCAACGCCGCCTCCTCGACGAAAACGGTGTCGCCGATACCGTAATCGCGTGCGCGCTGCAGCGACTCGCGCGCCGCATCGGCATTGCCGGCCACGGCGGCAATTCGCGCCGCAAACAAGGCGCTGAGCCCGCTCTGGTCGTCGGCATCGGGCGTCTTGGGCAAGGCCGGCGTCGCACCGGTGAGGCGGGCGTCGAACAATTCAACCTGACTGCGACGGGCGTCGGACCTGCTCTTGGCGACCAGCGCACGTGCGTTGTCGATCTCCGTCCGCACCGTCAACGCGTCGCCGCGTTGTGCCGCGATTTGCGCCAGCGACAACGCGGCGTCGGCGGCATCGTGAAACTGCTGCCGTTGGTTCAGGCGTACCTGGGCTTGGCGCAGCATCGGTTCGGCCTCGTCGAATTCGCCCAACGCAGCGGTGAGGATTCCCGCAATCAGCAAGCCGCGCGACTCGATGTCGAAGCGCGCGGCGGACTGTGCCTGGGCAACGGCGGCGCGATAAAGATCGCGCGCGCCGACCAGGTCGCCACCCGAATAGGTCAGCCGGGCGAGGAGGACGGCACGGTCTGGATCTTCGGCCGCGACCTCAAGTTCGTTGAAGCTCGCCCAGGCGCCAGCCAGGTCGCCCAGCGAACCGCGATCGGCGATGGCACTGACCAGCAGGCGGTGGCCCAGGCGGTCGACGTCCACCGCCTGCAACTCGCGCAACGCGGCCTGCCGCAAGCCGCGCCGGATCAGCGCGTGCGCGCGCGCCACGCGCATGAACCAGGCGTCCGGACGCATCTCCAGTATCGCCGCAGAGAAGCGCAGGCTTTCCTCGACGGTGTCGTCGATGTCGCTGCGGAAGAACTGCGCCAGCAGGTCGAGGTAGGGATCGTCGATGGATTCCAGTCGTTCGCGCGCCTGCTCGCGCCAAAACTGCAGTTGCTGGTCGTCGCCGAGGACCGTGATCCAGTAGGACATCAGCAGGGACGGAATCGGGCTGCGGCGGTCGGACCGATGGGCACTGGCCAGCAATGCCCGCGCCGCTGGCGCATTGCCGCGGCCCTCGGCGATCAGCGCCTGGCGAATCAATCCCGTGGTGCCCGGTTGATCGGCGTAGAGGTTCTCCGGTCGCAGTCCGAAGGCGATCAGCGCAGGTTCGTCGTTCCAGGCGGTTTCGCCAACGGCGGCCGGGGAATCCGGCGCGACCGGCCAGGATTGCCAGAGGTAAGCCATCGCCAGGAGCAGCGCCAGTCCGACGCCTGCCGGAACCAGCATTCCCCTGCCCCAGCGCTTCCGTAAGCGTTGCGTCGGCGCAAGGTAGGCCTGCAGATCGGTGATCACCGCGTCCATGCTCGGGTAGCGCGCCGCAGGTTCCTTGGCCAGGCAACGGCGCACGATGGCATCGAGATCGGTGCCGCGGCGCAGCACAAATCGCCGCAGCGTCACTTCGCCGGACGCGTTGCCGGCGACTGCACGGCGCGCTTCGCGCAACGCGCTGGTCAGGCTCAACGGCTCCTGTTCCGAAACGGCGCGCGCCCATGCCAGGCCGTCGTCGCAACTGGCGTTGTACGGCAGTCGCCCGGCAAGCAGGCGGAACAACAGCACGCCGAACTGGTAGATATCGGTGGCGGCACTCAGTTCGCCGCCGCGGAATTGCTCGGGCGCCGCGTACTCGGGCGTCATCGGCCCCATGCGCTGATGCGTCAATGTCGGGCCCGACTCGCCCTTGAGCAACTTGGCGATGCCGAAATCCAGCAGCTTCACTTGGCCATCGGCATTGACCAGGATGTTGGTCGGCTTGATGTCGCGATGGATCACGTTGCGGCGATGCGCATAAGCCAGCGCCTCGGCCACCTCGATCAGCAGCCGCAACCGCGCATCGACATCGATACCGATGGCGTTGGCGTACTCGGTGATCGGATGGCCGTCGATGAACTCCATCGCGAAATAGGGCATGCCGTCGCTGGTCTCGCCGCCATCCAGCAGTTGCGCGATCTGCGGATGGCGCAGCTCGGCCAAGATCTGGCGCTCGCGGGCGAAGCGCGCGTTGAGCCCTGGATGGATGCCTCCGACCAGCTTGATCGCCACCGTCTGGCGAAAGCCGCCCTCGATGCGCTGGCCCTCGTACACCGCGCCCATGCCACCGGCGCCGAGCAAACGCGTCAGTTGGTACGGGCCGATGCGGCGACCGATGAACGGGTCGGACCGGGCTGCGACGATCTCGGTCGGCGCCAGCGCCGGACCGGCGAGCTCGGCAGCCGGCCTGGACAGGCCCGTGGTGGCCTGATGGCGCGCGATCAGGCGCTCCAGGTCCGGGCGCAACTCGTTGGCTTCGGAGGGCAACTCGCGCAGAAAACGCAGACGCGCGGCGTCGTCGAGGTCCAACGCCTGATCCAGCAAGGGGCGCAGACGACGCCAACGATCCGGGGCCAGCGCGCCCGCCATCAGTCCTCGCCTCCGGCTCCCGTCGCCAACCCCGGCAAAGCGTCGAGCAGAAACGCGCGCGCCATCTCCCAATGGCGACGCACGGTCCGCTCGGTCACTCCGCGGGCAGCGGCGATGTCGACAAAACTCAAGCCCGCAAAAAAGTGCCACTCGACGATCTCGGCGAGTTCCGGATCCGCCTTTTCCAACTGACACAGGGCCGCATCGATCTGGATCAGCTCATCCAGAGGACGCGCTTCGTCGGCGATACGTTCGGTCAGCTCGGCGCGCATCTGGCCGGCACCGTGCTTGACGGTAGCGCCCTGGCGACTGATGTCGAGCAGGACCTGGCGCATGGCGCGCGCGAAAAGACTGTAGAAATGCTGGCTGTCATTCATCGCCACGACCGCGCCGCGGGCGATCTTCATGTACGCCTCGTGCACCAACGTGGTCGGATTGACCGTCAATGCGCCGCCCGAATTCCGCAGCGCCGCACGCGCGATGCGTTTCAGCTCTACGTAAGCGAGGTCGTAAAGCTCGCGCTGCGCGCCAGCATCGCCGCCGCCTGCGGCATCGAGCAGATGAGTGACCTGCGGGCGATTCATCGAGTACCTGAGGCCTTTTCAAGAACGCGAAGTGTGACTGGCGACGGCAGGCAGCGGCAAGTGTGCGGCAACTGGCAGGACAGGCCCACCCGAATGTCCGCTTCTGCCATCGTACGTCGTTTCTCCATTCTGCTGTAATCCGCCGAGGGTCGAGGAATCGAACATGCTGCAGGCAACCAACCCGGACCTAGTGACGCAATTGCGCGCCGATGCCGAGGTGTTGAGCGTAAGCTTTGCGGCGGCAGCCGCCGATCCGCGCGGGTTCGCTGCGCGCTTCTACGCGCGCCTGTTCGAGCTGGCGCCAGCCGCGCGCGAGTTGTTTCCGGCCGAATTGCAGTCGCAACAGGAGAAATTCGCACAGACCATCGCCACCATCATCGGCTTCGTCGACGATCCGGCGACATTGATCGGCGGCCTGCGCCGGCTTGGTGCACGGCATGTCGCCTACGGCACCCAGCCACAGCACTATGCGCTGGTCGGCGAGGCGCTGCTGTGGTCACTGGAGCGCGCCCACCCAGGCGGATTGCCGGGAGACGCCCGCGCCGCCTGGCTGCGACTCTATGGCTGGATCGTCTCCGAGATGATCCAGGGTGCACGCGGCGCGGACTGAGCCGGACGCGCAGTGCCAATGCAGTCGATGGATCCGTTCCATCTCAAGTCAGCCCGGAGCCCGCAATGCCTGCGTTCGGTCAGATCCAGATCAATCAGGACGGCCGCAGCGGCGACATCACACTGACGCTGGCCAGTGGCAGCCATCGATTCTGGTGGGAATTCGGCGGCGGCGACTGCATTGCCTTCATTGACGTGCCCGACGCCCGTCAATGGCAGGCGATCCCGGCGCTGGCGCCACACTCTCGCGACGCCCTGCTGGCATGGCTGGCGCGCGAAGTGAGCCGCCGCCAGTGCGCCGGCGCGCGCATCGTCATCAGCGACAGCGCCATCGAGTTCCACCGCTAGTGGGTTGTCATTGATTCGTGGGACTATTTTGACCCCGGATGGTCAGTCTTTCGAGCGCATGGGGAGACTTGGGCAATGGGCCGACTGGCAAACGCGGAGCTACGCATCAGCGCCCGCTACAAGCCGCGCAACCGGCACGCCAGCAGCAACAGACCGAGCCCGATGATCCAGCAGCCGGCTGCCACTTCAGGCGCGATCTTGACCAGCCCGAAATGGGCCGCCAGCGCGACTATGTAGAGCACCAGTGAAACCACCCAGACCCAAAAGGTCGGGGCTTTGCCTGTGTTGGCCATGATTGACTCCTGCAACAGATTCGGGCGTGCAGGGGCTATCGGACCCGCGCTCTGCACAACAGCACTCCCCCGCAGAGCGGGTTCGCGATCGATGCCACCGACGGACTCTGGACCGGATCAACCACGGGTTCGGTGCGCCAGCGCACACAGACAGCGATCATCGTTGGAAGTCGCAGCATTTCGTGCAAGCATCGCTGCTGCGAGGCGCTCGAACCCAGTTTTCCTTCTGATCACATTCCCGCTCGAGCCTGTCGATCGCGAATTCACCACAGAGGCCTCCGATGTCCATCAAACCGAAGAGCCATATCGAGATCACCATCGAATCGATGAAGGTGTTCATGAACGACGGTCAACTCGATGTCGCCGAATTGAACTTCCTGCTGGGACTGGCCATGCGCGACAGCGGTATCGACGAAGACGAGCGCCGCGTGCTCAAGAACATCATCGCGCGTGCGGAAAAATCGCCGATGGACGCCACCACCCGAGCGCACGTGGAGAAGGTGAAGCTGGAATACGACCTCGGCTGAATGACGACAACGCTGGCCAGCTCTGCACCCGTCGAGCCCACGCGAAATCAGGCTCCGCCAACCCGCCACTGAGCGCTGCGCTTGCGCCATAATCCGCGGCCGCACTCAACCCTGAGCGAAAGCGAAGGGCGAGGCTCATGGATGAGCCGAGCAGTATCGGCGGCCACCTCGCCGCGAGGCGCGCCGGTCGGCGACAGTGTTACGTCGGAGGGATGGCGGAGCGGTTGAATGCACCGGTCTTGACTCGATT
>CALEZI010000004.1 GCA_937928755.1 uncultured Rhodanobacteraceae bacterium
CGGCTTGAACGCACGCAACTTGTTGCGGGCCGGGACCGAAGGTCATAGCAGGGCTGTGGCGACAGTGAGACCGATCAAGCTTGTGCGGCATGCCGCACGATCGGTTGAACGCCCGGCGGCTATGCCGACGGGCTCAAGGCAACGACGCATTCGGGTCAAAAGGCGCGGAAATTATTCAACGAATTAATGGCAAACCACACTAGCATCTGCGCCACGAACGGCCAACGCCAGCCCATTGCCATCGTCGGCATTGGCGCCCTGTTCCCGTATTCGATGCCGCTGGTATCTGGCGCGACACCCTGGCCGGGTGCGACCTGATCGGCCACGCACTCGCGTGTCGACGATTACCACGACTCCGACCCGGCGACGCCGGACAAGTGTTGCGCCCGCAGCGGCGGATTCCGCGGCCCCGTCGATTTCGATCCACTCGGCCGACGCGGGTCAGGACGGTGTTCATCGGACGCCAGTTCCCCGAATGCATCGAGCGCATGCGCGGCAGGCGGCGGGCTGCGCGCCACCCTGGTGGCGACTGCCGCATGCCGCGACCGTGTGTCGATCGGCCGCATCCGCCGTGGTCGCGACCGCGAGTTCGCGGCGGTTGACGCTTGGCCCCAGGCGAACTATGCTTTCCATCAATGTACTAATGCACTATTACGTGAATGAAACGTAGGGCGCTGCAGCCGGAACCAACCGAAACGACGCCACTGGACTTCCTTTGCGAAGGCCTGTTGGCGTTGCGCAGCGTCGACGAGGTTCGCGCATTTCTGCGCGACCTCACCACCCCGGCGGAACTGGAGGCTCTCACCGATCGCTGGCGTGTGGTGCCTTTGCTGATGCAGGAAGTCGCCTACCGCGAGATCCATGATCGCACGGCGGTCAGCGTGACCACGATTGGCCGTGTTGCCCGGTTCCTGGCCGGCGAACATGGCGGATACGTTTTAGTGGCCGATCGCCTGAAGCGGAAGGGGCGTTGGCCGGGATAGCAGCGACTGGTTGGTCGCGACCGGGCTGCTGCCCGGCGTAATCGAGCCTTCGTGGGTTCGGACGGGTTTGGACGCCGCCAGCGGCAGCGCGGCAGCGTGATCGGACGAGTCTGTACCCACCAGAATCCAAGCAGGCTGATCCGACGCGGGCAGCAACCAACAACCAACACCACCAACAACCAACAACCAAGACCAACAACCAACCACTGCCTCCAATGACCAAACCCAGAGACAGACTTCGCATCGCAGTGCAGAAATCCGGCCGGCTCTCCGAGCCGTCGCAGGATCTGCTGGCGCGCTGTGGACTGAAATTCCGCCAGAGCCGCGACAAACTGTTCTGCTTCGGCGAGTCGCTGCCGATCGACCTGCTGCTGGTGCGCGACGACGATATTCCCGGGCTGATCGCGCAAGGCGTCTGCGAGCTGGGAATCGTCGGTCGCAATGTCGCCAGCGAGCAGAGCATCGGTGCCGGCGCGGACGGTACAGCGGCATTCGTGGAACTGCGCGAGCTCGGTTTTGGCCGTTGCCGCCTGTCCATTGCCGTGCCGCAGGACGATGTTTATGAAGGTCCCGCGAATCTTGCGGGACTGCGCATCGCCACCAGCTATCCACATCTGCTCGGCGATTATCTGGTGCGGAACGGTGTGTCGGCGGAGGTCGTGGTGCTCAATGGCTCGGTCGAAATCGCGCCGCGCCTGGGTACGGCGGATGTGATCTGCGACCTGGTGCAATCCGGTGCAACTCTGGTCGCCAACCAACTGCGCGAGGTGGTGTCGATTCTAGACAGCGAGGCGGTGCTGATTGGCGCGCGTCAGGAATACGCGGACGAGCGTACCGAGTTGCGCGAGTTGCTGTTGCGCCGCATCGATGGCGTGATCCGCGTGCGTGAGTCCAAGCTGGTGCTGTTTCAGGTCGACGCGGCGCGCCTCGCCGAGGTTCTGGCGGTATTGCCGAAGGGCGACCCGGCGGCGGTCAGCCGGCTGGAGACGCCGATGAACTCGCTCGCCGTACAGGCCGTTTGCCACGAAGCGATCAGTTGGCAGCACCTCGAAGATCTGAAACGGGCCGGCGCTGCCCACTTGCTGGTGGTGCCGGTGGAGAAGATGCTGGCATGACCACGACCTTCGACTTTTCCGGTTTGCGCCGTTTCCGCTGGGCCTCGGCGAGCAGCGATCAACGCGCGCAGGCACTCGCGCGCCCGGCGAGCAGCAACAGCGACGACTTGCTGGCTCAGGTGCGGCGCATTCTCGATCAGGTGCGCGCCGACGGCGACGGCGCCTTGCGCGCACTGACGCGGCGCTTCGACAACTGCGAGTTGGCGGATTTTGCGGTGAGTCCCGCCGAATTCGCGGCAGCAACGACGCAACTTGGCGGCGAGTTGAAGCGAGCGATCGACGATTCGCGTCGGCGAATCGAGCGCTTCCACCGGGAGACCCGGCCGCAGCCGATAGCCTTGTCGACCGCGCCGGGCGTGATGTGCGAACGCCTGCCCTTGCCGATCGTCAAGGTCGGACTGTATGTGCCCGCGGGCAGTGCACCATTGCCATCGACCGCATTGATGTTGTGCATTCCGGCACGCCTGGCGGGTTGCCGCGAAATCGTGCTGTGCACGCCGCCGCGTTCGGACGGCAGCGCCGATCCGGCAGTGCTGTACGCAGCGCAGGCATGCGGTGTGACCCGTGTGCACAAGCTCGGTGGCGTGCAGGCGATCGGCGCGATGGCATACGGCTGCGACAGCGTGCCGCGCTGCGACAAGATCTACGGACCGGGCAATGCCTACGTGACGGCCGCCAAGCTGATGGTGTCGCAGGAGCCGGGTGGGGTGGCGATCGACATGCCGGCCGGGCCGTCGGAAGTACTGGTGGTCGCCGACGCGATGGCCGAGCCGGAATTCATCGCGGCCGATTTGCTGTCGCAGGCCGAACACGGACCCGACTCGCAGACCGTGCTGGTGACCGACAATCCGGGGCTGATCGAAACCGTCGACGAGGCACTGGTGCAACTGCTGCGCGAGCTGCCGCGCGTCCGCCAGGCCAGTCAGGCGCTGGCCCACAGCCGCGCCATACTGGTCGACAACCTGGATCAGGCGATCGAGGTTTCGAACGCCTATGCACCGGAGCACCTCATCCTGAACGTGGCCGATCCGCGTCGACTTCTGTTGTCGGTGGAGAACGCTGGGTCGGTGTTTCTCGGACGCTACACGCCGGAGTCGCTCGGCGATTACACCAGCGGCACCAACCATGTGCTGCCGACCTACGGCCACGCGCGCACGCTCAGCGGTCTGTCGGTGCAGAGTTTCCAGAAACTGGTGACGGTGCAGGAGGCCAGCGCCGAAGGCCTCAAGGCGATCGGTCCGACCGCGATCACCCTGGCGCAGGCCGAGGGCCTCGACGCGCATGCGCTGGCGGTGCAGTTGCGCCTGCGCGCGATTGCTTCCGAGGGCCGTCCGTGAGCGTGCTCGGGCTCGCCAGACCGGAACTGTTGGCGCTGAAGCCTTACAGCTCGGCGCGCATGGAGGCCGGGCACGCAGCGGTCATGTTGAATGCCAACGAGTCGCCGTGGCTGCCGTTCGCCGGCGATACGCTCGATTTGAACCGCTACCCGGATCCGCAGCCTGCGGCACTGCTCAAGCTGCTGGCGAGCGCATATGCGGTCGAGGCCCGGCAGATCTTCGTCGGGCGCGGCAGCGACGAGGCGATCGATCTGCTGGTGCGCGCGTTCTGTCGGGCCGGTCGCGACGCGGTACTGGTCTCGCCGCCAACCTTTGGCATGTACGCCGTCGCAGCCGGCGTGCAGGGCGCTAGCGTCGTCTCAGTGCCGCTCAGAGCCGAGAATGACTTCGCGCTGGATAGCGTTTCGCTGCTGCAAGCGGCCGAGAGCCATCCGGTCAAGCTGGTGTTCGTATGCACGCCGAACAACCCGACCGGCGGCAGCGTGCGGGTTGAGCGCATTCGTGGACTGGCGCAGGCTTTCGCCGGACGCGCACTGGTGGTCGTCGACGAGGCCTATGCCGAGTTCGCCGACAGCCCGTCGCTGGCAGCAGACCTCGCCGATTTCCCCAATCTCGTGGTGCTGCGGACGCTGTCCAAGGCTTATGGACTCGCCGGCGCGCGCCTGGGCGTGCTCATCGCCAGCGCCGAGATCATCGGCCTGATCCGCCGCATCATGGCGCCGTATCCGGTGCCGACGCCGTGCCTGGCAGCGGCGCTGGCCGCGTTCACGCCCGAAGCCACTGCTGCACGCGCCGCGCATCTGGCGGCGACTCGCGCCGAGCGCACGCGCCTTGCGGCTGCGCTGAATGCGCATCCGCGGGTGCGCCACGTCTGGCCGAGCGACGCCAATTTCGTCGCCTTTCGCGTCGATGATTCCGCAGCCATCTGGCGGCGCCTGCTCGACGCCGGCGTGGTCGTGCGCGACGTCAGTCATTACCTGGGATTGGCGAACTGCCTGCGCGTCAGCGTCGGTACGCCGGCCGAAAACGATGCCTTCCTCGCCGCCATGTAGCAGCGACGTGCGCGTCGCTTGCGCCGAACATGCGATGAGGCATTGATTTTCATGTGGGAGCGGATTTATTCCGCGAGAGCGTTCGCGGGATGAACCCGCTCCCACAGGTTTGACGCGCGAATGAATGCGCCGCCGGCGGCGACAGGAACTCATCAACCTCCACCAACACCACCAACCGACACCAGTTACCCATGCGCAAGATCCTCTTCATAGACCGCGACGGCACCCTGATCGAAGAACCTGCCGACGAGCAGATCGATTCCTTCGAGAAGCTGCGGCTGTTGCCGGACGTCATCGTGCCGCTCAAGCGCCTGGCCGATGCCGGCTACGAACTGGTGATGGTCACCAATCAGGACGGGTTGGGCACGGCGAGCTTTCCGGAAGACACCTTCTGGCCGGCGCACAACCTTATGCTGCACATCCTGGAGTCGCAGGGCATCCGCTTTGCGGCGATCCGCATCGATCGCCACTTTCCGCATGAGCAGAGCGATACGCGCAAGCCCAAGGTTGGGTTGATGCTCGACTACCTCGCCGACCCCGGCTGGGATCGCTCGCGCAGTGCGGTGATCGGCGATCGCGATACCGATCTTGAGTTCGCGAAAAACCTCGGGATTGCCGGCATCCGATGCGGCCCCAAAGGTCTGTCCTGGCCGCAGATCGCGCGGCAGCTGCTGGATACGCCGCGGATTGCGCAGATCGTGCGGGCCACGAAGGAAACGCGCATCGAAGTTTCGGTCGACCTCGATGCCGAGACCTCGCCTGAAATCAGCACCGGCCTCGGTTTCTTCGACCACATGCTGGAACAGCTCGGCAAACACGGCGGCTTCGGGCTCAAGCTCAAGTGCGTCGGCGACTTGCATATCGACGAGCACCACACGGTCGAGGATTCGGCGCTGGCGCTGGGTCAGGCATTGAAGCAGGCACTCGGCGACAAGCGCGGGATAGGCCGCTATGGCTTCACGCTGCCGATGGACGAGACGCTGGCGCAGGCCGCGCTGGATCTCTCCGGGCGCGCCTGGCTGGAGTTCGATGGCCAATTTCCGCGCGAACGCGTGGGCGAGCTTCCCACCGAACTGGTGCCGCACTTCTTCCGTTCGCTGTGCGACACGCTCGGCGCCAATCTGCATCTGACGGTGCGTGGCGACAATGCGCACCACATGGTCGAAGCCTGCTTCAAGGTGGTGGCGCGCACTTTCCGCCAGGCGTTCAAGCGCGAGGGCGACACCTTGCCGAGCACCAAGGGCGTACTGTGAGCGCCATCGTCGTCATCGACTCGGGCGTCGCCAACATCGGCTCGGTGGTCGCCGCGCTCGAGCGCGCGCAGGCGAGCGTGAGCGTCAGCCGCGACTGGGAAGTCATCCGCCAGGCCCCTCGCGTGCTGTTGCCCGGCG
>CALEZI010000005.1 GCA_937928755.1 uncultured Rhodanobacteraceae bacterium
CCCCAGCCCCCAGTCCCCAGCCCCGCACTTTCTTTCAGATCGCCTTCGCCACAAACTGCGACAACTGGCTCTTGCTGATGGCGCCGATCTGGGTCGAGTGCACCTGACCGTTCTTGAACAGCATGAAGGTTGGCAAGCCGCGCACACGAAACTGATTGGCGATCGCGGGATGCGCCTCGACGTTGACCTTGGCCACCTTGAGCTTGCCGGTCAATTCGCTGGCCAGTTCCTTGAGCAACGGTTCCATGCGTTTGCACGGCTCGCACCATTCGGCCCAGAAATCGACCAGCACCGGGGTATCGGACTTCAGGACCGAAGCTTCGAAATCGCTGCTGCCGAGTTGGGAAATCTCGTCGCTCACAAGGTAACTCCAGCCATTCGATGAACTATTGGGATAAACTCGCGCCCGACAACCGGCATCTCCATGCGATGCGACGGATACGGGGCAAGCGCGGGATGCTGCCGGCACGCGGGGAGTGTGGTGACTCCGGCGTCCATTTTCAACCCATCGCGTTCTCATCCGCGGCCTGCGACAGGCTTGGAGGCAAAGCTCAAGGTGTTGATCGAAAAGGAATTCCCGAGCCTTGGACAGCATTGTGACATGGCCCGGACATTGTTGGTGCCCGACTTGCGCGCAATTGCGCCGGGCATCGGCCTCACAATACGGACAACACGGATAGATGACCGAACGCACACTGACTGACCTCGATTTCGACAGCCTGGGTCTGCACCCGACGCTGTCATCCGGCCTGCATCAGGCAGGCTTCACCCGGCTGACGCCGATTCAGGCGCTCACCCTTCCGGAAACACTGCAACACGTCGATGTCGCCGGACAGGCGCAGACCGGAACCGGCAAGACTGCCGCGTTCCTGGTGACGCTGATGCAAAGACTGCTCACCAGTCCGGCCAAGGCCGATCGCCGCGTGCAGGATCCGCGCTCGGTGATCCTGGCGCCGACCCGCGAACTGGCGATACAGATTCACAAGGACGCGCTGCAACTGGGCGCCCAGACCGGTTTGCGCATCTGCCTGGTGTACGGTGGGGTCGACTACGAAAAGCAGCGCGCGCAGTTCGCGGAAGGCTGCGACGTGTTGATCGGCACACCGGGCCGGCTGATGGACTACCTGAAGCAGCATGTGTTCAGCTTGCGCTCGATTGAGGTCGTCGTGCTCGACGAGGCCGACCGCATGTTCGACCTGGGTTTCATCAAGGACATCCGCTACCTGCTGCGCAAGATGCCACCGCCGGGCGAGCGCCAGGGCCTGCTGTTTTCGGCAACGCTGTCGCACCGCGTGCTGGAACTCGCCTACGAGCACATGAACAGTCCGAAGACGCTCAAGGTCGAGTCCGATACGGTGACCACCACGCGCGTCAGCCAGCGTGTGTATTTCCCGGCGACTGATGAAAAACTGCCGTTGCTGCTCGGCCTGTTGTCGCGCATGGACGCGCCGCGCACGATCGTTTTCGTCAACACCAAGTTCGCCGCTGAGCAGATCCACGAGCGCCTGGAGAAGCATGGCCTGCCGAGCGCGATCCTGTCCGGCGATGTGCCGCAACAGAAGCGCCAGGCTCTGCTTGGGCGCTTCCAGCGCTCCGAGGTGGCGATCCTGGTGGCGACCGATGTCGCCGCACGCGGATTGCACATCCCCGACGTCAGCCATGTCTTCAACTACGACCTGCCGCAGGACGCCGAAGATTACGTGCACCGCATCGGTCGCACCGCGCGCTTTGGCGCCAGCGGCGACGCGATCAGCTTTGCCTGCGAGCGTTATGCCATCGGCTTGCCGGACATCGAGACTTTCATCGGCCAGCGGATTCCGGTCGAACCGATCACCAATGAACTGCTGGCCGACGTGCCGCCGCTGAAGATGACGCGGCCGCGCGGCGACCGCGGTCGCCCAGGCAGTGGCCCGCGTCGCGACGGTGGCCGCAGCGGCCCGGGCGGTCGCAGTGGCGGTGGCGGTCGCAGTGGCGGTGGCGGTGGCGCAGGTCGCGGACCGCGCCCGGCGCGCAACGAAGGCGCCGCCAGCACTCCGGCAGCAGCGCCGGCACCTGCCACGACCGGTTCCGACGGAAACTGATCGTCATGGGCGCCACCGCAACCCTGCCACGCATTGTCCAGAGCCGCTGGTTGCCAGCGCTGGTCATCGCCGTTGCATTGACCTGGATGGTGCTCAGCCTCACGCAACTGCTCTGGCACTGGCTGACGCCGGCGCCAGACGCGCCTTTGCTCGACGCGCCGATGCCGAGTGCGACCTTGCCCGAGCACAGCTTGCCGCTGGCGCAGTTCCGCTTGTTCGGCAGCGCGGTGGATCCCGCCGGCGGCGCCTACGCCGATGCGCCGGATACCACGCTCAATTTCATTCTCAAGGGCACCAATTCGCACCACCTCCAACGTCTGGCGCGCGCGGTGATCGCGGACGACCAACAGACCGAAAAGGTCTACAAGGTCGGCGACGAGTTTCCGAACGGGGTCCGCGTGCAGGCCATTTACCCGGATCGTGTGGTGCTCAACGCCGCAGGTCGCATCGAAGTCCTGCGCCTGCGTCAGGCGCAGATCAGTCGATCGGCCGACGCGCCGGGTTCTGCGGGGCAGCGCCCGGCGGTCGCCGCCGGCAGCAACGGGTTGATCGGGTTGAATCACTTGCCGCGGTCGGCCCCCGGCAGCGTCAACCCGATGGCGGTGGTGACCACGCCGATCGACTGGGAGGCCGTGCGCCAGCAAGCCATCGTCGATCCGGGCAGCATCGCCAAGGCTTTCAGCGTGCTGCCGGTGATGGTCGACGGCAAACTGGCCGGCTTTCGTGTCAGCTCGAATACCTACGGTGCGCAACTGACCCAGGCCGGACTCAAGCCCGATGACATCGTCACCGCGGTCAATGGTCGCAGGCTCGACAGTATCGAGTCTGGATACGCTGCGCTCGATTCCTTGAAATCAGCCGGCGCGGTGAGCTTGACCGTGAGCCGCGACGGTTCGGAAAAAACGCTACCTGCGATACGGATGCCGCAATGAAGAGCAGTGAAATGTCAAAGGTGAAACGTGAAATGAAGAGCAGCTGGCGCGCTTCGGAGGTTGTGCTCACCCCCTTCACGTTTAACGTTTCACGTTTCACCAGTAGCAGTGAAACGTTAAAAGTGAAACGTGAAATGAAGAGCGGCTGGCGTACCTCGAAGCTTGTCCCTGCCCCCTTTACGTTTCACGTTTCACGTTTCACCAGCAGCAGTGAAACGTCAAAGGTGAAATGTGAAATGAAAAGCGACCGGTGCGCCTCGAAGATCGTGCGCGCCCCCTTCACGTTTAACGTTTCACGTTTCACCAGGGCACTCGCCTTGTCGCTAGCCATCGCCGCAGCGCCCGCCCTCGCGCAGTCGCCCGCCTATGACTCCGGCGAACCCGCGCCGGCACAGCCGGGGCAACAAGTGCTCAACCTGAAGGACGCGGACATCACCAGCTTCATCGGCCTGGTTTCGGAAGCCACCGGCAAGAATTTCGTGGTCGACCCGCGTGTGACTGGCAAGGTCACGGTGATCAGCCAGTCGCCACTCGGCGAGGATGAGTTGTACGAGGTGTTCCTGTCGGTATTGCGCGTCAACGGATTCGCCGCTGTGCCGGCCGGCAAGATCGTCAAGATCGTGCCCGAACAGGCCGCCGGCCAGGACGGCGGCATCGATTCGGGCAACAGCGACGCGCTGGTCACGCGCATCCTGACGCTCAGGCATGTGACGCCGGCCGACATGGCCCAGGCCTTGCGTCCGCTGTTGCCGCAGGGCGCCAACATGATCCCGCACCAGAGTTCGTCGAGCCTGGTGATCACCGACCGCGCCGGCAACGTCGCGCGCATCGAGAGCATCATCGCGCGCCTCGACCAGGCCAGCGAAAGCGAGATCGACGTGGTCGCCCTGCGCCACGCGAATGCCTCGGAGGTGGTGCGCACGCTGACCATGCTGCAGCCCGCCGGGGATGCCGCCGGCAACAAGCTGGCCGCCGACGAGCGCACCAATTCGGTATTGATCGCTGGCGACAAGGGTCGTCGGTTGCGCTGGCGTGCGCTGGTCACCAACCTCGATACGCCGCTCGGCGAAGGCGATTCCACTCAGGTGATCTACCTGCGCTACGCCGACGCCGAACAATTGGTGCCGATCCTCGAATCCTCGTTGTCGAGTCTGCTCGGCCAGCAGGCGATACCCAGCCAGGACGGCCAGGCGGGCACGCGGACCAGCTTCATCCAGGCGCACAAGGAAACCAACGCATTGGTGGTCACGGCGCCGCCGGCAGTGACGCGCGAATTGCGTAACGTCATTCGCCAGCTCGACATCCGTCGCGCTCAGGTGCTGATCGAAGCGATCGTCGCGGAGGTCAACGACCAGACCGCACGCCAGCTTGGCGTGGAATGGCAGGCGACCACCGACGACTTCACGGACCAGGGCGTCATCGGCGGCACCAACTTTGTCGGCGTGAACGGCAGCAGCGGCATCTTCGGACTGGCGCAGAATCCGGCCTCGCTGGCCGGCGCCGCCGGTCTCAGCCTCGGCTACATTCTCGGCACCACCACGCTGCCCGGCACGGACGACGAAATCCTCCAGGTCGGCGCCCTGGTCCGGGCGCTGACCGGCGACAGCAACACCAACATCCTGTCGACGCCATCGACGGTCACCCTCGACCATCAGGAAGCGGTCCTGAGTGTTGGCCAGGAAGTTCCGTTCCTGACCGGCCAGTACGCCTCGACCGGCACCACCAACGTCAGTGGCGGCGGCATCGGCGGCAATCAGAGTGGCGTGGTCAACCCGTTCCAGACCATCGACCGCAAGGAAGTCGGCCTCAAGCTGCGCGTCACGCCGCACATCAACGAGGGCGATTCGGTGGTCCTGGATCTCGATCTGGAAGCCTCCAGCATCGCCCCGAATACCTCCGGCGCAGTCGACCTGGTGACCAACTCGCGCAAGCTGACCACGCGGGTACTGATCCCGGATGGCGGCATGCTGGTGATCGGCGGCCTGACCAGCGAGGAGTTGCGCGAGACGGTGCAGAAGGTGCCGGGTCTCGGCAACATTCCGGTGCTCGGCAATCTGTTCAAGAGCCGCAGCACGACCAAGGAACGGCGCAACCTGATGGTGTTCCTCAAGCCGACCATCGCCCGCGATGCGATCACCGAAACGCGCATCAGCAGCGAGAAGTACAACTACATGCGTTCCGAGCAACTGCGCGCGCGCGAGGTCAGCGATGGCCTTCTGGATCAGAGCCAGATGCCGCTGTTGCCGGAGTACGAGGACTTCATGAAGAAGGGCGTGCCGGCGGCGGAATTGCCGCCAGGCAACTGAGCGAGAGAGCACTGGCTGCGGCAGGAGCGACGCGTACGTCGCGTCCGCAGAACTCATTGCTGTACCGGTCGCGACGTACACGTCGCTCCTGCAACGGCGTGTCGCGCGGACTCGCCGATAAGGGAGAATGCCGATCTGCCCAATCTGCTGCGACCCAATGACCCAACTGCCCCGACTGCCCTTCGGTTTTGCGCGCAAGCACGGCGTCGCCGTGCTCGGCCTCGCCAATGGCAAGGCGCGCATCGCCTGTCGGCCAGACGTCAAGCCCGAGGCGCTGCTGGAACTGCGGCGATTTCTCGGGACGCCGCTGGCGCCGGAAAAGGTGGCGACCGAGCGCTTCGAGGCGCTGCTGCAGGAACTTTACGAAGGCGGCGGCGAGAACTCGCGTTCGATGGCCGACAACATCGACCAGAAGCTCGACCTGAAGCAGCTCGCCGACGAACTGCCCGAACCAACCGACCTGATGGAGAGCGAGGACGACGCGCCGATCATCCGCTTGATCAACGCGCTGCTCGCCGAAGCGGTGCGCGAGAACGCCTCCGACATCCACATCGAACCCTACGAAAACCGCCTGGTGGTGCGTTTTCGCGTCGACGGCATGCTGCGCGAGGTGCTCTCGCCGCAGAAGTCGATCGCCTCGCCGGTGGTGTCGCGCATCAAGGTCATGGCCAAACTCGACATCGCCGAGAAACGTTTGCCGCAGGACGGCCGCATCGGTCTGCGCATCGCCGGCCGTCCGGTCGACGTGCGCGTCTCCACGATCCCGGCGAGCTTCGGCGAACGCGTGGTGTTGCGTCTGCTCGACAAGCAGGCGGGACGCCTGAACCTCACCGAACTCGGCATGGACGAAGCCACCCGTGGGCGCCTGGATGAGTTGATCCACCGGCCGCACGGCATCCTGCTGGTCACCGGCCCGACCGGCTCCGGCAAGACCACCACCCTGTACGCGGCGCTGATGCAGCTCAACGACAAGAGCCGCAACATCATGACCGTTGAGGATCCGATCGAGTACTACATCGACGGCATCGGCCAGATGCAGGTCAACACCAAGGTCGACATGACCTTCGCGCGCGGACTGCGGGCGATCCTGCGCCAGGATCCGGACGTGGTGATGGTCGGCGAAATCCGCGACCTGGAAACCGCCGAGATCGCGGTGCAATCGTCGCTGACCGGTCACCTGGTGCTGTCCACGCTGCACACCAACACCGCGGTCGGCGCGGTGACCCGACTGCGCGACATGGGCATCGAGCCGTTCCTGCTGTCGTCCAGCCTGATCGGAGTGCTGGCGCAGCGCCTGGTCCGCGTGCTCGACCCGAACCTGCGCGAGCAGTATCCGGCAACTCCGGCAGAACTGGCCGGTCTCGGCCACCCGCAGGCGCGCGGCCAGATGTTGTGGCGTCCGGGGCGCGACCTGTTCCAGAAGTCCGGTGGCTACAAGGGCCGCACCGGCGTCTACGAACTGGTCGCGCTCGACGAAGCGATGCGCCAGGCGATCCACGACAAGGCCGGCGAACTCGAACTCGAGCGCATCGCGCGCCGCTCGAGCCCGGGGATCCTCGAAGACGGCTGGCGCAAGTGCGTCGCTGGCATCACCTCGGTGGAAGAAGTGCTGAAGGTGACGCGGGAGGATTGATGCAGCGGTTGTTGCTTGCTGGTTGTCGGCTGCTGGCAGCCAGGGCTTGCAATGCGCGGCTTTGCGCGCTTGATCCTGCTGCCAACAACCCACAACCAGCAAGCAGCAAACTGCTTCGACTCGTCGCGCTCGCTCTGCTGCTCGCCGCCTGCTCGCGCGAACCGCAGCGCACGTTGCCGCATGACGCCTACATCTGGCAGCGCCAGTGGACGCCTGCGGTAACCCAGGCGGTCGCTGCGCAGGCGCCGCAGTTCGCCGGCTGGCGCGTGCTTGCGCTGCAGGTGGTCGGCGAGCGCGTGATCGAGGTGGCGCCAGATCTGGCCGCGTTGAACGCTACGCAGCTACCCGCGCGCGCGGTGGTGCGCATCGAAGGCGTGCGCGCACCGCTGCCGGTCGCTCAACTGTGGAGCCACCTCGGTCCGCTGCTGGAGCGCTGGAGCGCCTCCGGCGTGCGTGTCGCCGGGATCGAGATCGATCACGATTGCGCGTCGGCGGCGCTGGCCGACTATGCGCAGTGGCTGCGCGAACTGCGCGTCGCACTGCCGCCAGCCTACGCGTTGTCGATCACCGCTCTGCCGACCTGGCTGGAGAGCCCGGAACTGGAGGCGCTGCTCGCCGCTGCCGATGCCAACGTGTTGCAGGTGCACGCGGTCGATCGGCCGCAGCAAGGCCTGTTCGACGACGTGCGCGCGCGCAGCTGGATCGACGCCTGGGCGGCGCGCACGCGGCGGCCGTTTCTGGTGGCGCTGCCGGCTTACGGCGTGCGCGTGGACGTCGACGCGACCGGTGCCGTTCGCGCGGTGGATGCCGAAGGACCCATGGAACATACGGGTGCGGCCGGTTTCGAGTTGCGTGCCGATCCGCGCGCGGTGGCACAACTACTGGCGGAAGTCGGCGCCGATCCCCCGCAGGCGTTGACCGGCTGGGTCTGGTTCCGCCTGCCGGTGAGCGGCGATGCGCGCGGCTGGAGCGCGCGCACCCTCGGCGCGGTGATTGCCGGCGTGCCGCTGCAGTCGAACTTCGTGGTGCTGGCAAAGCCAACGGCCACCGGCGCCAGCGATCTGCGCCTGCGCAATGACGGCAACCTCGACGCTGCCACGCCGATAGTCGAACTGCCCGCGCACTGCCGCCACGGCGACGCGCTGGGGCGCTATCGTCTGGACTACGATGGTGGAACGCTGCGACTGACGCCGGCCGACGCGAGCTGGCTGGCAGCCGGCGAGAGCATGACTTTGGGCTGGGCGCGTTGCGCGCAGCCTCTCGAAGCGCAATGGAGTGTCCGATGACGCCAACGGGAAATGCGGGAAGCTCCAGCGCAGGCCGTCGCAAACTGCTCGGGCTGACGCTCGGCGTACTGCTCGCGGGCCCGGCATACGCCTGCGGCCCGGATTTTCCGATGACCTTGCTGGACCGGCGCGACTCGGTAATGCGCACCTTGCCGGAGGGCGTGTTCGATTTCGAAGTCGCGCGCCTGGTGCAGCCGGCTGTGGCCTCCTTCAAGCCCGTCGAATGGAGCTCGTGGGAGGACACCGACGAGTTGCGCGCGAAGGCAGAAGCCGAAGGGCTGCCCGAGGGTGCCGCCGCGACGCTTGCGGATGTGCGCGCCAGCGAATCGGCGCCGGCAGCGCTTGCCGCCGCAGCCGGCCTGCCGCGCGACGTGGCGCTGTATACGGCAGGCGCAGTCGCCTGGAACAACGACGACGTCCCCGGGGCGCTGCAGTATTTCCAGACGGTGGAGGCCTTGCCTGACAGCGAGCGCCGCCGACGCGGTGCGTGGGCCAGCTTCATGGCGGGGCGCGCGGCCGCGCTGATGGGCGACTCCGATGCGGCCATCGCCGCCTTCGAGCGCACGCGCGCGCAAGTCAGCGATGGCAGCGCCGATCCTCTCGGCCTGGCAGTGGCCAGTTACGGGGAACAGGCGCGCCTGTTGCGCGCGGCCGGCGACATCGCCGGCGCCGTGCGCCTGTATGCCGAACAAGCGGCGCACAGTTCCACCTCCGGGCGCAACTCACTGCTGTTCGTCGCGCGCGCGGCGGTCAAGGATCCGCAGCAGGTCGATGCGCTGCTCGCCGATGCCACCGGCACGCGCCTGCTGCTGGCTTTTCTCTACAGTCGCTACAACGAGCTGATCGCGCCCGACCCCGACAACGAGTATCCGAGCTTCGACGCACCGGCCGATGGACCGCGCCTGCTGGCCGTGCTCGATCGCATCAGCCAGGCGCCCAGCGTGCCGCAGCCCGATCGGCTGGCGGCGATCGCCTATCGCGCGGGACGTTTCGAACAGGCCGGGCGTCTCGCAGCCGCAGCGCAGACACCGTTGGCGGCCTGGGTGCGCGCCAAACTGGCACTGCGTGCAGGTGAGCTGGACAATGCTGCGCAGGCCTATGCCGAGGCGGCGAAAGGCTTTCCCGCCGACGAGCACTGGGGCCTGGTCCGCATCGAGGGCGAGGAATGGGGCAGCGATGACCTCAAGCCACGCTGTCGCGTGCAGGGCGAGGCGGGAACGCTGGCGCTGTCGCGTGGCGACTACCTGCAGGCGCTGGAACTGTTGTACGCCGCAGCCGACGAGTATTGGGCCGACGCCGCTTATGTCGCCGAACGCGTGGTCGGCGTCGACGAGCTCAAGGCCTTCGTCGACCGTATTGCGCCGCAGCCGGCAGCCGGAACCGACGCCAGGGCAAGCGACGAGGACGATGGCAGTTGGGTTGAGGCGCCGCCGCAAAACCAGTTGCGCGCCCTGCTCGCGCGCCGCCTGATGCGCGAGCAACGCTTCGACGTCGCTCCGGCCTATTTCGACGATGCCGCCACGCGCGAACAGGCGCAGCGCTACATCGCCGCGCGCAAGGCCACCCATGCCTGGACGCGCGTCGGCCAGGCGCGCGCCTGGTTCGAGGCCGCCGAGGTGGCGCGCTGGCACGGCATGGAACTGATGGGTTTCGAGGGCGACCCCGACTATTTCATCTGGGGCGGCAGTTACGACCTCAACAGCCCGATCAGTTGGGACGAGGATTACAACCCGGTGCACAATCCACGCAGCGACCTCAAGGTCGAAGGCCCGTGGACCAGCGATGACGAGCGCGCGCGAGTCGCCGCCAGCGGTGCGCAACCGTTGCAGCGCTTCCATTACCGGATGGTCGCCGCTGGCCATGCCGGCAAGGCCGCCGACATCCTGCCGCCGCGCTCGCAGGCCTTCGCAGCGGTGCTCTGCGAGGCCACGCATTGGCTGATCGATCGCGAGCCGGACAGCGCTCAGGCCATTTATCGGCGCTACCTGCGCGAGGGACCTTACGTTCCCTGGGGCGCCAGCTTCGGCCGCGACTGCCCGGCACCGGACTTCGCCAAGGTCGAACAGCAAATCCGCGCCGACTGGATCCGCCAGATCACTCGATGGGCGCTGTG
Source organism: uncultured Rhodanobacteraceae bacterium (assembly GCA_937928755.1). Taxonomy (GTDB): domain Bacteria; phylum Pseudomonadota; class Gammaproteobacteria; order Xanthomonadales; family SZUA-5; genus JADKFD01. Next base: position 10,352 of record CALEZI010000005.1, read on the forward strand.
GCTGGGGCTGATTCCGCTGCTGCTCCTGGGCATCTACGGCGCGCGCCTGTGGCAACGCAGTCGCGCAGGTCAGCGATCTTCGGAAACGACACCTTCCTCAATGCGACGATAATCACGGACCCGCCGCAAGCACGAGCCAAGTCCATGCAACCCGACCCGAACAAACGCCCCCAACTGCGTGGCAGCTTCTTGCCGGACAACCTGCCGAAGGAACGTTGGGGGCTGCTCACACCCGCTGCGGTGGCGCTGGCTCTGCTGCTGATCCTGGCCATCGTCGTCGTGCGCATGAGCGCCTGAGTGCGGGAGCCCCGGCGCAAAACCGGGGCAGCGAGCTCGCTCAGCGTGAACGCGCGTTGCGCTTCAACGCGACCAGGAACAGCAGCGCGAAGCCGATTTCGACGGCTGTCGCAACCCACATGTAGGTGCTGCTGCTACTGCCATCGACGATGATGCCAATGGCGCGAGCGCCCGCAATCGAACCGTAGGCGACGCAGCCCAGCACCAGACCGGCGCGCAGATACTGGATCTTGTGCATCGCCGCCAGCAGCAGCGCGCCGAGACCGAGTTCCAGGCCACCATAGAACGCACGGATCTCGGTGGTCGGCACGCCAGCGGGCAGATCCAGGCCCAGGCTGGCCCAGGCCACGTGCGGCGATACCAGCATGACCGCACCGAAGCCGAGGAAGCACAAGCCGCCGAGGGCAAGGGCGAGAGAGTCGATACGCATGCCGGTCTCCTGAAGTCGTGCGGGGCAGCTTTGCGTGGTCTACCGCAGTTACCGGAAAACCCGCGGCGAATTACCGAGAAACCGGGCGCGTGCGACTGATCGAAGTGCACTCGTCTGCGCGCCTTCCGACCCGAACGCACCCTCTCGCCCGGTGCAGCACAAATCCGGTTACTTGCGCCGCACTACACTAGTGTAGTGCGGCGAAGGTAAGTGCAAGTAATTTCTGATGCATTTTGGCCCGAGGCTAGGCGAGAGGAGGAGTCATAGCAGGGCTATCGCGACGACGAACAACGACGCATTCGGGTCAAAAGGCGCGGAAATAATTGCAGTTACTTTTGCCGAACTACACTAGCCCTCGCGGTGTGTGGACAAGATGCACGCCGGCGCCGCCGTTGCCAAGCGTCCGCGATCAGCGCGTGTGGCGATCGCGGCGTCGGCGTCGTGGCAGCAACGACTTGCGCATGCGCCCGGCATCACCACCGTCTTCATAGTACGCCAGGCGTTCGCCGAAGCGCTGATAGCCACGCCGTTCGTACAGCGCGATGGCAGCGGCGTTGTCCTGACGTACTTCCAGGCGCATTTCGGTCAGTCCTCGGGCGCGAGCGATGGCTTCCAGTCGCTGCAGCAGGCGGTCGCCGAGCCCCTGGCCGCGCGCAGAAGGCGCGACGGCTATGGAGTAGATGCGCCCGACCAGACTTCCGTTGCGCCGGAACAGCAGCGCGTACCCATCGAGGCCGGCAGCACTGGCGGCAACGATCAGATCGGTACTCGGCGCATCGAGGTGATGGCGGAACTGACGCGGCGTCAGTCGGTCGCCACTGAAAACCGCCTGCTCCAGAGCAACCAGCGCCGGGAGATCGCGCTGTGCAGCCCGGCGCAGGCGCGGCGAGCGCCCACGCGGCCCGCTGCGCGTGGGCGACTTCCCCAATCGCCCCTGAATCGCCACACGTCTGCCCTGCCGGTGCTCGCTCATCCGATGTCAACGCTCAACGGGCCTGTGCAAGACTATGCACTGAGCGAGGCCCCGGCTGACAAGCCGGTCGTACCTCCCGCGACGGCCGGTCGCCGTTGCCTCCCGATCCCTGTCCAGCCCGCAGGCCTGACCTGCGGCGCTGGCGAGCGTGCAGGACACCAGAGCAGACCCTGAGCATATGCAAAGGCCGCAGTTGCGCTCGTCGATGCGGACCCGGCCATGAGCCGACTCGTCATCGTGGTCGAAAAGGCATCGGACTGGAGCAGCTACTCGCCCTCCGAGAACGTGGTCAGCGCCAAGGATTACTTGAAAGAGGCAATCCGCTCCGACGAGGAGCGCACCCAGGTCATCAACCTTTGTCGCAGCTACAAGTACCTGGGTACCGGTTATTACGTGTCGCTGCTGGCCGAGGCGCGCGGCCACAAGGTGACGCCGTCGGTGCGCACGATCAATGACCTGCGCCGACGCTCGCTGTACGGACTCGACATCGAGGACCTCAATCAGAAGCTGACACGGTACCTGGCGCAGGAACGCGACACCACCGATTTCAGCATCCTGGCGTACTTCGGCGAGACCGCTTCGGAGCCCTTGAAGGATCTGGCGCGACAGGTGTTCGAGGCCTTTCCATGCCCGATCCTGCGCATCGAATTCGAGCGCGACCGGGTGTGGCAGATCAATTCGATCAAACCGGCCGGCATGCACACGCTGAGCGACGCCCAGGAAGATGCCTTCGCCACGGCGCTCGACCGCTTCAGCAAGAAGCTTTGGCGCAGCAAGCGCACACGGCGGAAATATCGCTACGACATCGCCATGCTGCATGACCCGGCGGAGCAATGGCCGCCGTCGAACCGCAAGGCGCTGAAGGCCTTCGTCGAGGCCGGCAAGGATCTGGGGATCGAAGTCGACCCGATTTCGCGCAACGACTACGCGCGCATTGCCGAATACGACGCGCTGTTCATCCGCGAAACGACGTCGCTCGACCACCACAGCTACCGTTTCGCCAACAAGGCGGAGAAGGAGGGCATGGTGGTGATCGATGACCCGACCTCGATCTTGCGCTGCACCAACAAGATCTATCTGTCGGATCTGCTCAAGAGCCGGAAGCTGCCCACGCCGCGCACCGAGATCCTCTATCGCGACGAGCCGAAGAAACTGATCGAACTGGGCGATACGCTGGGCTTTCCGCTGGTGCTGAAGGTGCCCGATGGCTCGTTCTCGCGCGGCGTGGTGAAAGTCGGCGACCCCGAGGCAATGAAACGTGCGTCCGATGAACTGTTCCAGCAGACCGCGCTGGTGCTGGCACAGGAATATGTACCGACCGACTTCGACTGGCGCATCGGCATCCTCAATCGTGAGCCGCTGTACGCCTGCCAATACTTCATGTCGCGCGGCCACTGGCAGATCTACAACCACGCCGCCAAGGGCGACGCCAGGAGCGGCGACTTCAAGACACTACCGATCCGCGAAGTGCCGAGCGACGTGGTCAAACTGGCGCTGCGCGCCACCAGCCAGATCGGCGACGGCCTGTATGGCGTCGACCTGAAGCAGGTTGGCGACCGCGTTGTGATCATCGAAGTCAACGACAACCCGAATATCGACTGGGGCGTCGAAGACGCCTATCTCGGCGAGGATCTGTACCGACGGGTCATGGCCGAGTTTCTGCGGCGGCTGGAGCGCAAGCGGCTGGGCGTGGCGGATTGAGCTACTGCCCCCTGCATCCTTTGCGTCTTTTGCGTCCTTTGCGGACAAGAAAGGAACCCCGCGCAATTGCCGCCCGGTCCGATCCGCGAACGGTCCCCCAGGTCATCGGCCCCACTCCTTCTGGCCACGGTAACCTCGCGCCCGCTTGACCCGGGTCATTGGACCTGAATTCCGTGCGATTGAGAATTGTCCTCAATTATCTGGAGGACGTCATGAGCACGACTCGCAAATTGTGGCTGGGCCTCACGGCCTTGCTGGTGGTTTCATTCTCGATTCTGCTGTGGGCAGGGACCGAGATCTTTCGCGCGGCGCCGCCGATGCCCGAACGCGTGGTCAGCGTCGATGGCGAACTGGTCTACAGCCGCGCCGATATCGAGCAGGGACGCCAGGTCTGGCAATCCATCGGTGGCATGCAGCTCGGCTCGATCTGGGGTCACGGCAGCTACGTCGCACCTGACTGGAGTGCCGACTGGCTGCACCGCGAAGCGCTCGATGTGCTCGATCAGTGGGCGCGCAGCGACTTCGGTGCCGCCGGCTACGATGCGCTGAGCGGCGAACAACAGGGCACGTTGCGCGCACGCCTGTCGCCACTGATGCGCAGCAATCGTCACGATCCGGAGAGCGGCACCATCACCTTGCCGCGCGAACGCGTGATCGCAGCCGCCAACGTGGCGGCGCACTACATCAGTCTGTTCGGCAACGACCCCGCGACAGCCACGCTGCGCGAGGCCTACGCGATGAAGAACAACACCGTCGATACGCTGGAACATCGACGCGCGTTGACCGCATTCATCTGGTGGACCGCATGGGCGGCCGGGACCGAACGTCCGGAGACGATGTCGCCGGCCAGTAGCACTCAGCCGCAAGCGGCTCGCGTCACCTATACCAACAACTGGCCAAGCGAGCCGCTGATCGACAACGTGCCGCCACCGTCGTTGTGGTTGTGGTCGGTGTTCAGCGTGTTGTTCCTGATCGCCGGCATCGGCGCGCTCGGCTGGTGGTACGCGGTCAGTCATTCGCGCGAGGACGGCACCCACACGATCCCGGCGAGCGACCCCTTCGCGGCGTTGAAAGTGACGCCCTCGATGCGCGCCACCGCCAAGTACTTCTGGGTCGTCCTGGCGCTGTTCCTGACGCAGATTCTGCTCGGCGCAATCACCGCGCATTACCAGGTCGAAGGCCAGGAAGCTTACGGATTCGCGCTCGCCGAGTACCTGCCCTATTCGCTCGCGCGAACCTGGCACACGCAGCTCGCCGTGCTCTGGATCGCCGTCGCCTGGCTGGCCACCGGCCTCTATATTGCACCGGCATTGTCCGGTCATGAGCCGAAGTTCCAGCGCCTCGGCGTCAACTTCCTGTTTGTCAGCCTGCTGATCATCGTGGTCGGGTCCTTCGCCGGACAGTGGTTCGCGGTGATGCAGAAACTCGGCCTCGAATACAACTTCTGGTTCGGTCATCAAGGCTGGGAGTACGCCGACATGGGCCGCTTCTGGCAGTGGTACCTGTTCATCGGACTGTTGCTCTGGCTGACGCTGGTCGGACGCTCGCTGTGGCCGATGTTGCGCGGCCCCGCACACGAGTCGAAATCGATCATCGCGCTGATGTTCCTGTCCACCGTGGCCATTGGTCTGTTCTTTGGCGCCGCGTTGATGTGGGGCGAGCACACGCACATCTCCGAGGTCGAGTACTGGCGCTGGTGGCTGGTCCACCTGTGGGTCGAGGGCTTCTTCGAAGTGTTCGCAGCCGCGGTGATGGCGCTGATCTTCACCCGCCTGGGTTTGCTCAAGACCTCGACGGCAACGGTGGCGGTGCTCTTTGCGACCATCATCTTCATGGCCGGCGGCGTGCTCGGAACCCTGCACCACCTGTACTTCGTCGGCACGCCCACCGCAGTGGTCGCGCTCGGCGCCAGCTTCAGCGCGCTCGAAGTGGTGCCACTCGCCTTCATCGGCTTCGAGGCCTACCAGACCTTCAAGCTGGGTCACGCCACGCCGTGGATGGCGCGCTACCGCTGGCCGATCATGTTCTTCATTGCAGTGTCGTTCTGGAACCTGGTCGGCGCCGGATTGTTCGGTTTCCTGATCAATCCGCCGGTCTCGCTGTACTACATGCAGGGCCTCAACCTGACACCGCTGCACGGACACACGGCGCTGTTCGGCGTCTACGGCATGCTCGGCATCGCGCTGATGCTGTTCTGCCTGCGCGGACTGCGTGGTCAGATGGTATGGGAGACGCGTCCGCTGAAGGTGGCGTTCTGGTCGCTCAACATCGGGCTCTCGCTGATGGCGCTGCTGACGCTGTTGCCGCTCGGCATCATGCAGTTGATCGCGGCGATAGGCCACGGCTACGCCTATGCACGCTCGGCCGAGTTCATGCAGCAACCGATCGTCGAACTGCTGGTGTGGATGCGCGTTCCCGGCGATACCCTGTTCAGCATCGGTGCGCTGGCGCTGTCCTGGTTCGTGCTGCGGCTCTGGGTGATGCCGAAGCGTGAAGTGCCGGCAGGTGCCACGGAACTTGTGTAACCCAGCAGCCCAACAAAGCTGAAAACTCAGGAGACTCCCGCGACAGCGTCGCGGGAGTCACCGACGGGGCAAGTCATGATTGAATTCTATTCACAGATCAAATGGGTGCATGTCGCCGCAGTGCTGGCCAGCGGCGCGATTTTTCTGCTGCGCGGCCTGCTGGTTCAGCTCAAGCGCGAAAACTGGGCCATGGCGGCGCCGCTGCGTTACCTCAGTTACAGCATCGACAGCGTGCTGCTGACTGCTGCGTTGATGTTGCTGACGATCCTGCCGCACGCCATGTATGCCAACGGCTGGCTGACCGTCAAACTGGTCCTGCTGGTCGTCTATGTCGTGCTCGGCAGCTTCGCGCTCAAGCGCGGACGCACCCCACGCGCGCGTCTGGTCAGTTACATCCTCGCCCTGCTGACCTTTGCCTTCATGTTGACCGTGGCGCGGGCCCACCATCCGCTGGGCTGGCTTGTCTGGGCACCGGGCTGAAAAGGGGCAAGGGGCACGGGGCAGGGGAACAACCTCACCGCACGGCTGGACCGTGACGCAAGGCTGGGCCCCCGCCCCCTGCCCCTTGTTCAATCCGCCACCGCGACTCCCGATCCTGCGGCGCCTGTGCGAACCTCGCTGTCAGCCCGCCCCACTCCGCGACGTATGCACGTTCGCATGTGCGCAATCCCGCGCATCATTGTGGAACATCCGAGCCTGCGAACCGCTGCCATGTACCGATTCCTGATCGGCCTGTCGATCCTGCTGCTGACCAGCATCGCGAACGCTCAGACGACATTCTATGTCGCCACCAATGGCGTGGACGCGCCCGCCGGCGGCAGTCTGGCAGCGCCGTGGGCGACGATCACCTATGCGCTCGATCGCGTGCCGGATCAATCCCTGATCCTGGTGCGCCCGGGCACCTACAGCGGGCGCATCCGCATTCGCGGCAACTTCCCGGTGGGCGTCACGGTGCGATCGGAAATCCCGTATCAGGCGCGGCTGCGCGCCGCCGAGGCGGTGCTGACGATATACAACGACAACGCCAACATCGAAGGCATCAGCATCGAGGGCTTCGACATCGCCCACTCCGGCGCCGGGGCCGGCGCTCTGGTGGTGCAGATCCAGGATGGTTTCGCCACCGAAACCCGGCGCATCACCTTGCGCGACAACATCCTGCACGACAGCTTCAACAACGACATCCTCAAGATCAACAACGGCGCCAGCCAGATCCGCGTGGTCGGCAACCTGTTCTACAACCAGAGTGGATCGGACGAGCACATTGACATCAACAGCGTCGACGACGTGATCGTCGAGGACAATGTGTTCTTCAACAACTTCGCCGCCAGCGGTCGCGTCAATGCCAATGACACGTCCAGTTATGTGGTGGTCAAAGACTCCAATGGCGGCGACGACGAATACCTTGGTGCGCGCAATGTAGTTATCCGGCGCAATGTCTTCCTCAACTGGGAGGGCTCGACCGGCAGCGGCTTCATCCTGTTCGGCGAGGACGGCACGGCCAACTTCGAGGCCTTCGACAGCCGCGTCGAGAACAACCTGCTGATCGGCAACAGCGGCAACACGATGCGCTCGCCGCTCGGCGTCAAGGGCAGTCGCGACATCCTGTTTCGCCACAATACCGTGGTCGGCAATCTGCCGGCCAACGCCTATGCCACGCGCATCAACCGCGAGGGCGCCAATCCGCCGATCGAGGCGATCCGCTTCGTGCACAACACCTTCAGCGATGCCAGCGGCACGATGACCGATTTCTCCGACACGCTGCCGGCCGACCTGTCGACCATCCGCCCGTCGACGCTGGCGCGCAACGCCTACTGGAACGGCGCCACGGCGTTGCCGTTCGATGCGGGCGACGTGCTCAACATTGTCAACGACGGCACCCGCGTGACGGCCGATCCGCTGCTGCCGGCGCAGACCAGCGTGATGACACCGCACTGGGTGCCGGGACTTGGCCAGTTCAACGGCGGCTACACGACCATCCGCGAAGCTTTCGGGGCGCTGGTCGAGGCGTATGGGCGACCCGCCGCCGGGAGCGCGCTGATCGACGCGGCAACGGCGGGACCGGATGTGCCGGCCGACGACATCCTCGGCCGGCCGCGGCCGGCGAATGGCGCCGACCTTGGTTGTTACGAGGTGGTCAGCGGGTTGTTTGCGGATGGCTTCGAATAGGATGCGAACGCAGGTCACGTAGGCCGCAAGGCAGGTTACGTGACTCCGTTCTGGTGTAGGAGCGACGTGTACGTCGCGACCAGGGCACGCCGAATCGGACGGTCGCGACGTACACGTCGCTCCTACTTCTTCAGCAACCCCGCCAGCGCCGCAAACGGATTCTGCGATGCAGCCGCAGGCGCCGCGCCATCGCCGGTCAGGCTGCCATAGCCGTGATCGAGCAATCGCGAGTGCTCGTTGTCGTGGCAATACACGCAGAGCAGCTCCCAGTTGCTGCCGTCGGGTGGATTGAAGTCGTGGTCGTGATTGCGGTGATGCACGGTCAGCTCGATCAGATTCACCCGCGTGAACTCGCGCCCGCAGCGCCCGCACACCCACGGGTACATCTTCAGCGCCTGCTCGCGATACCCATGCCCACGCGCTTCGGCCGCCTTGCGGCTCTGGGCGACGATCTGGTCGAGCTTGGCGTTGTTGGGCGGTTTGTGGGACATGGGACGTCGTCGAAAGGATGCGATGAGGCCATTGTAGGTCACGTTGCTTGCGAAGCGAGTTACGTGACGGTGCGGCCATTCTGTGGGAGCGGGTTCATCCCGCGAGCTTCTGCTTTCTGTGGGAGCGGGTTTATCCCGCGAGCTCTTGGCCGGGAAATGCCAGAAGCTCGCGGAATAACCCCCCGCCCACAGAAACCCGCTCCCACAAAAGCCAGCTGCGGCTACGCCACCGCCTCCACTTCCGCCTGCTGCAGCGCCCACAGCCTGGCGTAGGCGCCATCAAACGCCAGCAATTCATCGTGTGTCCCACGCTCGACCACACGGCCGGCGTCCATCACCAGGATCTGATCGGCGCCGACCACGGTGGACAGCCGGTGTGCGATCACCAGCGTGGTGCGATCGCGGGCGATGGCGTCGAGCTGCGCCTGGATCTCGCGCTCGGTGGCGGTGTCGAGCGCGCTGGTGGCCTCGTCGAACAACAGGATCGGCGGGTTTTTCAGGATGGTGCGGGCGATGGCGACGCGCTGCTTTTCGCCACCCGAGAGCTTCAATCCGCGCTCGCCGACCACGGTGTCATAGCCATCCGGCAAGCGCTCGATGAACTCGTGGATCTGCGCCGCGCGCGCCGCTGCGATCACCTCGTCGCGACTGGCCTCGGGTCGGCCATAGGCGATGTTCGAGTACAGCGTGTCGTTGAACAGCACGGTGTCCTGCGGCACGATGCCGATCGCATGGCGCAGCGAATGCTGGGTCACCGAACGCAGATCCTGGCCATCGATCTCGATCGCCCCGCTGCCGACGTCGTAGAAGCGATAGAGCAGCCGCGCCAGCGTGCTCTTGCCGGCGCCGCTGGCGCCGACCACGGCGATGGTGTGCCCGGCCGGCACCTCGAAGCTGACGTCGAACAGGATCGGCCGGCGCGCATCGTAGGCAAAGCCGACCTGATTGAAGCGCACGGCGCCGCCGCTGACCTGCAACGCCGGCGCCTCGGCGCGATCCTCGATCTCGCGCTTCTCGCCAAGCAGATCGAACATGCGCCCCATGTCGGTCAGCGCCTGCTTGATGTCGCGGTACATCATGCCGAGGATGTTGAGCGGCATGAACAACTGGATCAGCAAGGTGGTGATCAGCACCAGGTCGCCGACCGTCATCCGGCCGGCGGCGACTTCGCTGGCGGCCAGCCACATCAGCACGGTGAGGCCGCTGGCAATGACGATGGCTTGCGCGCCATTGAGAATGCCGAGCGCGAACCAGCTCTTCTCGGCCGCCGCCTGCCAGCGCCCGAGTTGCTCGTTGTAGCGACGCGCCTCGTAGTCCTCGTTGGCGAAGTACTTGACCGTCTCGTAGTTGAGCAGACTGTCGACGGCGCGCGCAGCGGCCTCGTTGTCGGCCTCGTTCATGCGCCGGTAGTAGCGCGTGCGCCATTCGGTGATGCCGATGGTCACCGCCACGTAGACCGCCAGAGTCAGCAATGTCGCCACGGCGAACTTGTTCGGATAAGCCCAGACCAGGAAGCTGGTGGCGATGGCGATTTCGAACAGCGTCGGCGCGATGGTGATCACGCAGTAGTAGAGAAAGTCCTCGATGGCGCCGGTGCCGCGCTCGATGATCCGCGCCAGGCCGCCGGTACGCCGTTCCAGGTGGAAACGCAGGCCAAGGTTGTGGATGTGGCGGAAGCTATCCAGCGCCGACTTGCGCTTGGCGCCGATCTGCACGCGCGCGAACAGGATGGTGCGCAGTTCGCTGGCGATCGCGGCCGACAAGCGCAAACCGCCATAACCGGCGAGCAGCAAGACCGGAATTGCCAGGGCCTGCCCGGTCGGCGCGAGCGCGTCGATGATCGCCTTGAAACTGATCGGTACACCGAGGCTGGCGAGCTTGGCCAAGGCCAGCAGCCCGAGCACCAGCACAATGCGCCAGCGGTGCTGCGCGACGTAAGGCTTTAGTTCGGCGAATACGCGGCGAGCGGTGGCGCGGGATTGAGTGGGCTGGGTGGGTTCGGACATTTCGCGGCGTCGCGTGGATGGCGTGGTGGATGTGGGTGCCGTTGGGACGAACCGCAAGTGCGGGGCTGGGGACTGGGGGCTGGGGCGCGAAAATCGGACACTCGGCAAGGTAAGCGGCTGCAGTTCCAGAGCCATTCAACTGAGG
>CALEZI010000006.1 GCA_937928755.1 uncultured Rhodanobacteraceae bacterium
GAGAGTAGGGTCATAGAAGGTCACGTTGCCTGCGCAGCAGGCTACGTGACGCTGCCCATTGTCACGTAGCCTGCTGCGCAGGCAACGTGACCTACACACAAATGCTCGACAATCAATGGTTTGGCATATGTTCCGTGAGCGAATAGATTGCAGCAAACACCCGGCGGCGGCTCGGCGCGTCGGCACCGGTCACTCTGCGCAGCGCCCTGCCGCTTTCGCATAGTCCTCGGCCTGCGCTGGCGACAGCGCAACATCGGCGCGGATCCGCGCCAGCGCCGCATCCACCGCATCGCGCGCAGCAGCGTCACGCCGGGTCAGGCAATCGATGACCGCCAGTACCAGCTCCGGCTCGGCGATGGCGGCGTCCTCGGCGCTGGCGGCACGGCGAACATCCCGAGCCGACTCGGCCCGCTGCCGGGCCTCATCGAACTTGTCCATGGCCAGCAGGATCAACGCCAGATCGTTTTGCAGCGTGGCGCGATTGGGGTGCTGCGGCGGATACAGCGCGTCGCCCTCGTCGGCGGCCTGGCGCATCACGCGCTCGGCGGCGGCGGCATCGCCGCGATGCAGGTTGGCCAGCGCCAGCGGGTGCGCGAGCAATGCGCGCACGCTGTGCGGCGCCTGGAAGACGCGCTGCGCGCGCTCCCAGCCCTGCTCGAAGTAGCCGAGCGCCTCGTTGTCGGCGCCGCGCCGCTGCGCGTTGCGGCCGAGCATCCGCAGCAGGCGAATGCTGTCCGGGTGATCCGGGCCGTACAGTTGCTGAGTCAGCTGTTGCGCCTCGACCAGCGCCGCGAGGCCACCGGCTGCATCGCCCTGGGCGGTGCGGATATCGCCGAGGTTGCGCAAGGTATGCGCCAGTTGCGCCTGATCCGGATCCGGCATCGCGCGCAGGATCGCCAGTGCCTGGTCAAATTCGACCAGCGCTTGCGGCCGGCGCCGCTGGTACTGATGCAGATTGGCCAGCGAACTATGCAGCTCTGCCTCGAAGGCGTCGCCGCGCAGTCCTTCGGCGGTACGCGCCGCCAGCACCGATTCCAGCGCCGCCTGCGCCTCCGGGTAATTGCCGAGGTCCTGCATCGCGATCGCCTGCGCGTGCAATGCGCGCAACTGGCCGTCGCTGTCATCCGCGCGGCGGAACGCGGCGGCAGCCTCGCCCAGCAGCGGAATCGCCTGGTTCGGCTTGGACAGTTCGATGTAAGTCGCCCCAACGGCCTCCAGCACGCGGGCGAGCACCGAAGGCGGCAGGTCCGTGGTAGCGCGGATGCGCTCGACGCTCTGGTCAAGTGCTTCGCTGAGCGTCAGCTCCTCGCCCTGCGCGCGCGACGGGTCGGCCTGGCCGATGACATCGACGATCAGCTCGGTCGCCTGCTCGGCGACCGCGCGCTCGTACTCGCTGCGCTTCAGTTCCTGATCGAGGCGCCAGACGAAGGCCGCAGTCAGCGTGAGCAACAGCGCCACTACGCCGAGAGCGCGCCAGCGCCGGCGCAGGAACTTGCGCCCGCGATACCACCAACCGCCGTCGCTGGCCCGCACCGGCTCGCCGTTGCGCCAGCGCTCCAGATCCGCGAGCAACGCATCGACGCTGGCGTAGCGTTGCGTCGGTTCCTTGCGCAGCGCGCGCAGGCATATCGACGACAGATCGCTGTCGATGCGGCGGGCATCGGTCCTGCCGCGTTCGCGCGCGATCCGGTCCGGCGCGGGCGGGTCCTGTTCCAGCACTGCGCGCAACAAGGCCGGGCCATCCAGCTGCGCAAACGGCGGCTCGCCGGTGAGCATCTCGAACAGCAGCACGCCGAGCTGGTAGACGTCCAGCGCGGCGGTGCTCGGCGTTCCCGCCACCTGCTCCGGCGCCGCATACCGCGGCGTCAGCGCGCGCGCGCCGGTCGCGGTGGCCGCCTGCTCCGAGAGCAGTCGGGCGATGCCAAAATCGAGCAGGTGCGGCACACCGTTGCGATCGACCAGCACGTTGGCCGGCTTGATGTCGCGATGCGCGACCAGCATCTGGTGTGCGTAGGACACCGCCGCGGCGATGCGTTCGAACAGCCTCAGGCGCTCGTCGAGCGCAGTCTCGCGGCTACGCAGATATTGATCGAGCGGCTCGCCGTCGACGTATTCCATGACCAGATAGGGCACACCGTCGGCGCTCTCGCCGGCGTCGAGCAGACGCACGATGTGCGGATGCACCAGTCGCGCCAGGATTTCGCGCTCGGCGGCGAAGCGCCGGCGCCAGTCGGCATCGTGCAGCGAGCGGTCGATGACCTTGATCGCGACCTGACGGGTGAAGCGCCCGTCCGAGCGTTCGGCCAGCAGCACGCGCCCCATGCCGCCGCGACCGATCTCGCGCAACACGCGATAGCCGCGTTCGCCGCCCAGATCGGCTGGCAGCGCTTCCGCGGCCGCGATCTGATCGACGCGCAAGCCGGGACGGTCGCTCGCGCTGAGCATTTCCAGCAACTCGTCGACCAGGTCCGGATCGCTGCCGCGCAGCGTGTCCAGTTGCGCCATGCGTTCGGCGCCGTCGAGCGGATGCAGGCGGTCGAACGCCGCGCACAGGCGACGGTAGCGCTCGGCTTCGTCGCGCGACCGATCGCTCGGGTCTAGGGTTGCAGTGTCTTCAGCAGCCACGCGCGCGCACTCTCCCACTTGCGGTTGACTGCGCTCGGGTGCAGTTCCAGCGCCGCCGCGGTCTGCTCGATGGTCAACCCGAGGAAATAACGCAACTCGACGATGCGCGCCTGCTCGGCATCCAGCGTCTCCAGCCGCCGCAGCGCGTCGTCGAGTTCGATCAGGTCGACATCCGGCCGGCTCGGCAGATCCAGCAGTTCGTCGAACTGCACGCGCTCCAGGCCAGACCCACGCTTGTCGGCCTGGCGCCGCCGCGAGCGGTCGATCAGCGCCTGGCGCATCGCGCGCGCCGCGCACCCGAAGAAGTGTCGGCGGTTGTCGAAATTCGGTTCGACATCACCGCACAGGCGGAACCACGCCTCATGCACCAGTTCGGTCGCCTGGATCGTCTGCCGCGACCACTCGCGCCCGAGTTGCAACGCGGCGAGGCCGCGCAGCTCATCGTAAAACCGACGCAGCAAGGCGTCGCCGGCGCCGGATTCGCCGCGATTCCACAAGGCCAGCAGGCTGTTGGTGTCGGCGGAGGTGGACATGTTTCGAATATTACGCCCACACCGATCGAAGTTCGGTGGCGGCGAGAAGCCGACAGCGCCGACTGCAGGTCGGCGATCCCGAGCAGCTTTGCGGATCGCCGAGTTGTACTCGGCACGATCTGGCGGCAGGCAACAGCGCCAACTGCAAGTCGGCGATCCGATAAGCTCGCGGTACTTCCCCACTCAGGCCGCACCATCATGTCCGCCTTGCCCCGCCTCTTGTGCCTGGTCGCAGGCTGTCTCTTCGGTTCGATAGCGACAGCAGCCGACGTGGTCGCCGACTACGTCGATGCCTGGCTCGACATGTTCCCATCGCGAGCCACCGCTGCCGGTCGCTACGGCAGCGACGATCGGCTGGAAAAGCTCGATGTCAACGCGCGCGCAGCCTGGATCGAACTCAACGAAGCCAGCCTGTCGGCGATAAAGACCGAGCTCGCGGGCCAGCCCGAATCGGCGCGGCGCATCGATCTGGAGCTGCTGCAACGCCAGGTCCAACAGGAGCTGCTGGAATGGCGCGACAGCGACCGCCCGGGCAACGACCCACTGTTCTGGACCGAGCCGCTGAGCCAGGCGACGCTCTACCTGGTCTTGCGCCGGGATCGTGCGGCCAGCGAGCGACTGACTTTGGCCGCGCGCCGAACCGAGCAGATTCCGCGACTGGTCGATGAAGCGATTGTGGCGCTGGCCGGGGCCAGGGCCGCGGCGGTGGTTCCCCAGCATGCAGTCGAGGCCGCATCGCGCTTGCGGGCGCTGGCGAGCTTCTACCGCGAAGGCCTGCCGCAGGCGGAGGGCGCGCCGGCAGCGCTGAAGCATCGGTTGCAGGAGGCAGGCGTGACTGCGGCCCGCGCCATCGAGAATCTGGCGCAACGCGCGAATGAACTGGCTACGGTTGGCAGCGCCGATTTCCGACTGGGACCGAAGTACGCGGAGCGCTTTCGCATGGTCACCGGCATCACATCGCCGGTCAGCGAAGTTCTTGCTCAGGCACGCATCGATCTCGCCGAGAAACGCCAGGAGGCCGCCGCATATGGACGCGGCGCGTGGCCAACGCTGCGCGCGGGCGTGCAGATGCCGTTGGATGACGCCGAGGTGCTGCGTCAGCTGTTCAAGCAGATCGAAGCGGCGCGGCCAACGTCGACCGCCGAACTGGTGGCGCAGTACACCGCCGACACCGACGCTGCGTTTGCTTTTGCCGCACAGCACGATCTGATGACCCTTCCCGAACCGCGCTCGCTGGTGATCGGCACCGCTCCGGTTTGGCTCGGTGGCCAGAGCGTGGGCGGGGTCTATCCCGCCGGGCCCTTCGCGCCGGACGCAGAAACGCTGTTCCTGCTGCCCAACATTGCGGATGACGCCCCGGATGCCGCCAAGGCGCGCTTCTTCAGCGCGTTCAACAACGGCTTCAACCGGATGATCGTGCCGCATGAACTGGTTCCCGGCCATTACGTGCAACTGAAAGTAGCGGCGAAGCAGGAACACGTCGTTCGCAGCCTGTTCGGCGATGGCGTCTACACCGAAGGCTGGGGCAGCTTTTCCGAACGACTGATGCTCGACCTCGGCTGGGGCGGCGAACCGGAACGACTGGCGCACTACAAGAAACAACTGGAGAACATTGCGCGCCTGATCGCCGACATCGTGGTGCATGAAGAAAACTGGGACGAGCAGCAATTGGCGCGTTTCCTCACGGAGGAGGCGCTGCTCGATGCCCAGTTCGCGTCGAACATGTGGCGTCGCGCGATGCTGACCTCGCCACAGTTGACCACCTACCATCTGGGCTATCGCGAAATTCACGCGATCTGGTTGCAGTGGCGTCGGCAGCACCCCGATCGCCCGCTGCGCGAGTTCGTCGACGGCATGCTGGCCCTGGGCGCGGTACCCGTTCGAGAGTATGCGAAGGTCATGCTGCAGCCGTAAATCAGGTTGGCCCAAAGCGCCTCCGGGACAGGGTTCGCAACAACCTCCGCGTGTCACGTAGTCAGCGGACGCGGACAACGTGACCTGCGAGATGGCCCCTCACCGTACCCGCGCGTAAGTCACCCCGGTCAACTTGCGCACGAAGTCGGCGCCCATCAGCAGCGAAGGCGTGTAGAAGCCACTGTGCGGGTCGGTGCTGGTGGCCAGGTGGTGGGCGATGCGCAGCGCAGATTCTGCGGTCAGGTCGTAACCGTTGGGCGTGGTCAGGGTCGCCGCGCGGACCTCGCCGCGTGGGTTGCGCACCTCGCCGTAGACATGCGCTCGCGTATCTTCGCGACGCTCCGCAGAAGGGCCCTTGATGCTGGCCTCGACGCGCCGCTTCAGGAACCACTGCACCGGCGACAACCCGAGCAGCGGCGTGAACCAGCGCAGACGCCGCAAACCGCTGATGGTCCGCGGCGGCAGCGCCATGTACACCTCGATATTCGGAATCCCGGTGCTGATGAAGGCGGTGTAGACATCGCCCCAGGGAATGGTAACGGCCTGACGATTGCCGTTGGGAAAAGCGAACTCGCGCTTCTTGTAACCGAGCGGCACGCGCAGCAGTTCGCCGTCGCGCCGCACGCGTCCGCCCTTGCCCATGCCCTCGACGCTGGTCAGCGCGGTGCCGCGACTCGGTCCCCCGCCGGCATCAAAGGCGAGTACCAGTTCACTGGCATCGGGCAGGTCGAACTTGAGCATCGCCGCCAGGCAGTCGGTAGGTACGACATCGAAGCCGACGCCGGGCACCAGCGCAACCTTGCGCTTGCGCGCCGCACTGTCGTTGGCATGGGCGTAGGCGAAGACATCTATTTCGCCGGTGATGTCGAGGTAATGGCATCCGACCTGCAGGCAAGCGGCGATCATCGGCGCGGCAGTGGCCGAAAATGGCCCCGCACAATGCAGCACTGCGCGCATGCCATCGAGGCCGCGCCGCAAGGCCTGGGTATCGGACAGATCGAAACTGCGAAACGGCAACCCGAATTCCAGCGCCAGTGACTCGGTGCGGTCCGGATCGCGACCCGCCACCACCGGCTTGTATCCGGCTGCTGCCGCGCGCTCCAGCACCAGGCGCCCGGTGTACCCATAGGCGCCATAGACCATCCACGCATCCGCCATGCTGCCTCCCCGCCGCACGCTCGACAAGCGGGGGTATGGTACGGCTTGCGAAGGCTGGTGGGAGCGACCTTGTGTCGCCAGCCCTGACAATCTCCGTTCGCTGAATCCGTGGCGACACCGTCCGTCCTGAGCGTTTCGCCCGCGCTTTTCCGGGGAAACAGTCGAAGGACGCGGACTTGACGGTGGTCTTTCGTGGACCGCGGAATGCAACAAGACGCGCCGCAGCCCGCGCCCTTCGACTGTTCCCCGCTCGCAGGCTCGCGGGAAACGCCCAGGACGAACGGAGTCGTGTGAAGAGGATGCGGCGCACCGGAGCCGTCCTTGCGCCAATACCCCTTGAATCCCTCGGAAAACGCCGCACCAAGCAGGGTTACGCTGCGTTCCCTCTCACCTCAAGACCGATCTCCTCGTCCGTGTCCGAAAAATCCCGTTCGATCGCCCCGCTCAGGGCGCTGAAGCCCTTCTTGCGCCCGTACCGGGGGCTGATCGCCGGCGCGCTCGGCTTCCTGCTGCTGGCCTCGGTGGCCTCGTTGTCGCTGCCCTCGGCGGTCGGTCAAATGATCGATCACGGTTTCTCCAAGGCCAATGCCGCCTACGTCGATCGCTATTTCCTGGCCCTGCTCGTGGTGGCGATGTTGCTGGCGGTTGGCACCGCGGCGCGCTACTACTTCGTGTCCCGATTGGGGGAGCAAGTAATGGCCGATCTGAGGCGGGCGGTCTATGACCACCTGCTGCGCCTCGACCTTGGCTTCTACGAGACCACGCGCACCGGCGAGTTGCTGAGCCGACTGACCGCCGATACCGAACTGATCCAGACCGTGGTCGGATCGAGCGCATCGGTGGCGCTGCGCAGCATCGTGATGCTGGTCGGCGCGCTGATAATGCTGTTCATCACCAGCCCCAAACTATCGCTGCTGATCGTGCTCGGCATTCCGCTGGTGGTGGCGCCGATCCTGATTTTCGGCCGGCGCGTCGAGAAGTTGTCGCGCGAGAGTCAGGACCGCATTGCCGACTCTTCGGCGATCGCCGGGGAGACCTTCAATGCGATCCACACGGTGCAGGCGAATGTCGCCGAGCAGCGCGAGTCGGGCCGCTTCGGCGACGCCGTGCGCCTCACGCTGGCCACCGCCCGACGCCGCATCCGCATGCGCGCGACGCTGACCGCGGTGGTGATCACCCTGGTGTTCGGCGCGGTGACGCTGGTGCTCTGGATCGGCGCCAAGGCGGTGCTGGCTGGCACGCTCTCGGGCGGCGAACTCGGCCAGTTCGTGCTCTACGCGGTGTTGGCGGCGGGCTCGGTCGGCGCCGTCAGCGAAGTCTGGGGCGACGTGCAGCGCGCCTCCGGCGCCATGGGCCGTTTGGCCGAGTTGCTGGCCATCGAACCGCGTATTGCTGAACCCACCGACGCGGCGCCGGCACCAGCCGCGCTGCGCGGCTCGCTGCGCCTCGAAGCATTGCGCTTTCATTACGCCTCGCGTCCGGACAGGGCCGCGCTGGAGGGCATCGATCTGGATATCCGCGCGGGCGAGACGGTAGCATTGGTCGGCCCTTCAGGCGCCGGCAAGAGCACGCTGTTCCAGTTGCTGCTGCGCTTCTACGACCCGGAGCAGGGCCGTATCAGCATCGATGGCGTCGATCTCAGGTCCATGCGCAGCGCCGACCTGCGGCGGCTGTATGCGCTGGTACCGCAGGATCCGGTGATCTTCGGCACCAGCGCGCTGGAGAACATTCGTTACGGCCGTCCCGAGGCCACGCGCGAGGAAGTCGAAGCCGCCGCGCGCGCCGCCGAAGCCTGGGATTTCCTCAGTGCGCTGCCGCAGGGCCTCGACACCTATCTCGGCGAGCGTGGCGTGCGCCTGTCCGGCGGCCAGCAGCAACGCGTGGTCATTGCCCGCGCGCTGCTGCGCGACGCCTCCATCCTGCTGCTCGACGAAGCCACCAGCGCACTCGATGCGCAGAGCGAGCGCGCCGTACAGCAGGCGCTGGAACGCCTGATGGCCGGGCGCACCACACTGGTCATCGCCCACCGACTCGCAACCGTCAAGAAAGCCGATCGCATAGTCGTGCTCGATCAAGGCCGCATTGTCGCGCAAGGCAGGCACGAAGAACTGCTGGCGCAGGGCGGGCTGTATGCGGAGCTGGCGCGGCTGCAGCTGGTGTAGCTCAAGAGCGGAGCACGAGGCACGAGGCGCGGAGCACGGAGCACGGAGCACGGTAAAGGGCTCGCACCTTGCGAGGCCTTTGGTGGGTCCAGACTTGTCTGGACGCTTCTTGCTCAGACTTGCGAGGAGCGTCCGGACAAGTCCGGACCCACAAAAGCGCGAAGCGTCCGGACAAGTCCGG
>CALEZI010000007.1 GCA_937928755.1 uncultured Rhodanobacteraceae bacterium
CTTGTCTGGACGCCTTTCGCCCGTCCACTCAAGAGCGTCCAGACAAGTCTGGACCTACCAAAGCAACCGCTTGGGGACCCATCAAAGCAACCGCTTGGGGACCCACCAAGGCAACCGCTTGCGCGCTCCTGTGGGTCCAGACTTGTCTGGACGTTTTTCGCCCGTCCACTCAAAGGCGTCCAAACAAGTCTGGACCTACCAAAGCAACCGCTTGGGGACCCACCAAGGCAACTGCTTGGAGACCCACCAGGGCAACCGCTCGCGCGCTCCTGTGGGTCCAGACTTGTCTGGACGCTTCTGGCTCTGGTGCCTGGTACTGGCCACCATGCTGCTGACCGCCTGCGCGCAAACCCGCCACCATCGCGCCGATGGCGTGTCCGAACAGGCGGCGCTCGGTCGCGGCACCGAAGTGCTGATCGTCGAGCCCGACATCGAGCTGACCGAATTGCTGACCAGCGGCGTGCAGCAGCCGCGTGCGGACTGGACTGCGAGCGCGCGTGAACAAGTCACGCGCGCGCTGGACGCCAACTTGCAGCAGCGCCAGGCGCGCCTGACGCATTACCGCATCGCGCAGGACCCAGAGCTGAAGGATCGCCAGCGGCAATCGATCCTGCTGCACGAAGCGGTGGGCCTGAGCATCCTTCTGCATCGCCATTTCGGCGTGCCATTGCCGCACAAGGGTGAGGCCTTCGACTGGACGCTCGGCCCTGGCGTGCGCGCGCTCGATCCAGATGCACGCTACGCGCTGTTCGTGTTCCTGCGCGACAGTTATGCCACCGGCGAACGCAAGGCGGCGATGGCGGTGGGCATGCTGTTCGGTCTGGGACTCTCGCTCGGGCAGCAGGTCGGCTTCGCCTCGTTGGTCGACCTCAATGACGGCCGCGTGGTCTGGTTCAATCTGCTGAATTCGCAAACCGGTGACCTGCGCAATGCCGAAGGCGCGGCGGCCTCGGTGGCGCGATTGCTCGATGGGGTGCCGTTGTGACTGAGGGCGCGCCGGCGGCGAATGATGCTCGTGGAGGGCGCCGCGCCTGCGGCGCCGCTCTGGATTTCAATCGCCGGGCCGGCGCCAAATCGGCGCCGCAGGCGCGGCGCCCTCCAACAGCGGGCACGCCCGTCCCGTGCCCCCTGCCCCGTGCCCCGCTCTTGCTCCTGCTCGCCCTGCTCCTCACCGCCTGCGCCACACCGCGCGTCGATCCGGTTTCGCCCATCTCGGCAGCAACCGACGCCGCCAGCGACGAAGCCGGTTTGATCATGCAGATGGACCGCTACGAGTCCGAGTTGATGCATTCGGCCGCGCTGGTGCGCGATCCGGCATTGAACCGCTATCTGTCGGAACTGACCTGCAAGCTGGCCGGGGATCACTGCCCGCAAATTCGCGTGCACCTGGTGCGCCAGCCGTACTTCAATGCGCAGATGGGTCCCAACGGCATGTTGATCGTCTGGACTGGACTGCTGCTGCGGGTCGAGGATGAAGCACAACTGGCCTTCGTGCTCGGCCACGAAATAGGCCACTACGTCGCGCGCGATTCGCTGGCGCGTTGGCAAAAGCTGAAATCGACCAGCAACCTGGCGGCAGCGCTGCAACTGCTCGGCGGCGGGCTGATTGGCGCCGCGGCAAGCATGGGCGCCTACAGCACGCTGTACGCCTTTGGCCGCGAGCAAGAGCGTGCGGCCGACGACTACGGCCTGCAGCAACTGCGCCGACTGGGCTACGACGACCGCCGCGCCGGCGAGTTGTGGGCGGCGGTCTGGGAAGAGGAAAAGGTCCGCGATCGCGAACTGTTGTCGTCGATCTTCGCCACGCATCCGGCCAGCGAGGAACGCCGCGACCGCCTGCGGCAGGCAGCGCAAGGCATCGATACGGGCACCATGGTTGCAGCCGACCCTTATTTCGCGGCCGTCGCCGGGCAGCGCCGCTTGTGGCTGGACGACGAAATCGGCCGCCGCCACTACCGCCAGACCGAAGTGCTGCTGAAGCGGCTGCGCGCCCTGCCCCGCGCCGCAGCCGACCATGCCTACTACACCGCCGAGATGTATCGCCGGCGCGCGCGCAGCGGCGATACCGAATTGGCCATCGAAGCCTATCGCGCGGCCATCGAGCACGCCGATGCAGTCCCCGAGGCCTGGCGCGGACTCGGCTTGTGCCTGCGCCAGCTCGGTCGCGACGACGAGGCGCGCGATGCCCTCGGCGAGTACCTCGCGCGCGCGCCGAAAGCGGAAGACCGCGCAATCATCGAGAGCTGGCTGCGATGAGCCGGCCCGATCCCTGCTGCAGCCCCTGTGGGAGCGACCTTGTGTCGCGAGCCTTTCCGAAAAACAAGAGCTCGCGACACAAGGTCGCTCCCACAGGGGCTGCGCGGCGATGTCTGCTCGGGCTGTCGCTCGCCCTGCTCAGCGCCTGCTCTTCGCCCCTGATCAAACCCGGCGCACAGACGGTTGACGGCCTGGCGCTGCGAACACCGCAGAGCTGGAGCGATCTCGGCTTCCGCGGCCAGCGCCTGTGGACGCGCGACGGCGCCAGCCTGAATGCGTTGCGCATCTACACCGACATCCAGCCCGGCGAACACGTGTTCCGCGCGCGCCTGCGTGGCGAACAGGACGAAGGCGCGCGCTTCCGGGCGGGCTTGAGCAGCATCGAGATCGGCGAACTGATCGTCGAAGGTCTGCGCGCGTCGGGACTGTCCAATGTCGTCGCACGCGATCTGCGCCCGGCAAGCTTGAACGGGCGCAGCGGGTTTCGCGCGGAGCTCGGTTTCGATACGAGCGCGGGCCTGCACTATCGCGGGCTGCTGCTCGCCGAGGGAAACGACGGCACGCTGAGCTTCCTCCTGTACACGGCACCCGCCGAGTTCTATTTCGAACGCGACCGCGCCACGGTGGAATCGATCTTCGACAGCCTCGCGCGGTAGGAGCGACGTGTACGTCGCGACCGCAGACTGCGGCGCACATCGGTCGCGACGTGCACGTCGCTCCTACAAGTCCACGCTCCGGTAGGAGCGACGTGAACGTCGCGACCGCAGACTGCGGCGCACACCGGTCGCGACGTGCACTTCGCTCCTACAAGTCCACGCTCCGGTAGGAGCGACGTGTACGTCGCGACCGCAGACTCCGGCGCACATCGGTCGCGACGTGCACGTCGCTCCTACAAGTCACCCCAATACGACTGCAGCACCGCAATCGCCGCCAGCCCGGCGGTCTCGGTGCGCAGGACGCGCGGACCGAGGCGCAAGGTGCGGAAACCGATCCGCTGCAGCAACACGCGCTCGTTGTCGCTGAACCCGCCTTCCGGGCCCACAGCCAGCAGCGCGGACCTGGGCGCCGGCAGATCGCGCAGACCGACTTCGCCCTCCGGGTCGAGCATCAGCCGCAGTGAGGCGTGCGGATCGTCGGGTGGCCCAAGGCTGCCGAGCCATGCCGGCAGTGGCTGCGGCGATTCCAGCGCCGGCAGCAACGCGCGCCCGCTCTGCTCGCAGGCCGATGCGACCACCTGCCGCCAATGCGCCATGCGCCGCGCCTCACGCTCGGCGTCGAGGCGCACCTCGGTGCGTTCGCTGATCAGCGGTTGCAGCGCGTGCACGCCGAGCTCGGTGGCCTTCTGCAGCACCAGATCCATCTTCTCGCCGCGGCAGATGCCTTGCGCCAGCGTCAGCGCCAGCGGCGACTCCCGTATCGGCGCCAGTTCGGCTTCGATGCGCACGCTGGTGCGCCGGCGCTCGATGGATTCGAGCAACGCCCGATACTCGCGGCCATCGCCGTTGAACACATGCACGATGTCGCCACGCTTGAGGCGCAGCACGCGCGTCAGGTGATTGGCGATGAGCTCGCCGAGGACAATTTCCTCGCCGAGTCTCAGTTCGCCCGGATGGTAGCCGCGGGGTATGCGCATCTGAAGCTCGCCAAGCACGATGTACCGATCCTAACTCAGCGCGGTTTGCGAACGCTTCGCTGGACTATTTCCGCCCTCTTCTCGTGGACGTATCTCTGTAAATCGTCATTGCGAGGTCGTTGCCGCAACCGCGGCAACGACCGAAGCAAGCCAGTGACGTTGCTCGCGGCTCGACGAAAGCCTGGCAAAGGCACTGGTTTGCTTCGTCGCTACGCTCCTCGCAATGACCAGGGAGCCGCCTCACGCCACGCCGCGCCGCCGCAGCATCCAGTTGACCAGCCAGCGCCCGGCCAGGAATCGTTCGGCCAGGCGCCGCGCCAGGTGGCGCGTGCTCGGCGGTGCGTTCAAGGTATGCGAAGTGCGCACCTCGTCGATGATCGCCGCCGGAGAAAGCGCCGCGCGCATCGCCGCCTGGCGCTCGCGGGCGTCGAGATAGGCCTGGTCGAGCGCCTGCTGACGGCGCTCGGCCACTTCCGGTTTGGCCGGCACGCGATACAGACTGGTGGTCTTGTCGACCAGCACGAAACGATCCTCCAGCGTGTAACGGGTCCACAGGTTCCAGTCTTCCAGCTGATCCATGTCTTCGGCGAAACCACCGTGGCGCTCGTACAGGCGCCGGTGGAACAGCACGGTCTGGATCGGCATGAAGTTCTCGACCCACAGCGTGGCGTGGTTGAACGGCATCTGGAAGCGCAGCAGCCAGTCGTGTTCGCGGTAGCGCAGCGGCTGTTCGTTCTCGACCTCGGTCGGCACCTCCCAGCCGATCCCATAAACCCCGGGCACAGCCTCGGCTTGCGCCACGGCGATCAGGCTCTCGACGTGGTCGGCGTAGAGCAGATCGTCGTCGTCGAGAAAATTCAGCCACTCGCCGCGCGCCAGCGACAGCGCCAGGTTTCCGGCGCGCGCGCGACCCACCGGGGTGCCGGTGGCGACATAGCGCAGCCGCGATTTCAGATGCGCGAATTCGATGTCCAGCATGCGCCGGCTGTGGTCAGGGCCGTCTTCGACGACGACGATCTCGATGTTCGGCCAGGTCTGGCGCTCGACCGAGATCAGCGCTTCCCGCAGCCACTGCGGACGCCGGTGCGTGCGGATCAGGATCGAGACCAGCGGCATGCTGTCCACGGCCGGCGGCGTGAAGAACGCACCCTTGCGCCGGCGCTCGAAGTCCCAGCCGGCGAAACGCGGCGCGAAATTGTCGTCGGCCGGTACCCGCGTGCGCCGGAAATGCGGCAGCAGCTTGAGGCTCTTGCCGAGGTTACCGAGCAGCGCCCGGCGTCGGCCAGGAAAGCTGTTGCCGACACGAATCTCGCGCAGCAACTGCCGATAACCTTCGCGCACATCGCGCCAACTGCCGTAGCGCATGCGCAGCAGCAGGTTGGCCAGCGTGCCGCCGGCGACCTGGGCCGGCTTGACCTCGCCGGCATGGCGATAGCTGTCGTGCACCACCAGCGCCTGCGGCAGGAAGCGCAATTTCCAGCCGGCCGCGCGCAGTCGCCAGCTGAGATCGACGTCTTCGCCGTAGAGGAACAAATGCGATTCGAAACCGCCCACCTCGTCGAAGGCACGTCGGCGCAGCAGCAGCGCCGCAGCGCTGCACCATTCGGTTTCCAGTGTGATCGGGTGATAGTTCTTCGGGTGCTCGAAGGGTTGCTGGCGGCACTCGAAAGCTGCGGCAACGGCATCGGTTGCCGCCCGCGCCAGCAGCACATCGAGCGTGCCGGGCAGCAGCGCCGAATCCGGATTCAGCAGCAACAGCCAGTCGCTGCGGGCATCCCGCGCCAGCGCGTTGTGCGCGCGGCCGAAGCCCACGTTTTCGGCATTGACGAGCACCCGCAGCGAGGCGAAGCGGGTTGCGTAGGGCGCCGCCAGCGCTTGCAGCGCGTCGCTGGCAGCCCGGTCGACACTGTTGTCGGCAATCGCCACATGCAGCGCGACTGCGCCCGCAGCTTCCAGCGCCAGGCTGTCGAGCAAGCGGCGCAACTGGCCCGCATCGCTGTGCCAGGCGACGATTTGCACGTCCACGTCCTTGATCGCGCTCATCGGCCCACCCCCAACGGCTGGCGCCTGCGCCACGATTCACGCAAACCGCGCAGCGCCGAGAGCAGCGACGAAGGCACCCATGCCAATACACGATCGTAGCGCGCGCCCTTGATCCGCAGCGGCCGCACTTCGGACTCCAATGCATTAATGCGTTGTCGCATGATGGCAAGTTCTCCGGCCTGGGTGTCGCAGATTTCAGCGAGCAGTGCGTTGCGTTGTTGCTGCTCGCCGAGTTGCTGGCTGAGATGCTGCCGATGTGCCGATAGTTCCGTGATGCTTGCGCGATTCGCCGCGTTCTGTTGCGCGAGTTCTGTCGCCTGCGCGGCCAGCATCGCGGCATCGGCCTCCACCGCCTGATTGCGCTGGTGTAGCTCGGCGGCATCGCGTTCGATGGCGCGATTGCGATCGCGCAATTCCGCGATGGCGTCGTCGCGTTCGCCCAGGCGCTGATCGAGTTCGGCGCGCAGCCGTGTCAGCTTGGCCAGGTCGGTCTCGAGACGCGCCACGTCGGATTCGAGCTTGCGCGCCCAGCCACGGACCTGCGCGTTGTCGCGTGCCAGACGGATGTTCTCGTGGCGGAATACGGTGTCGTCCAGTTGCCTGCGCAGATAGGGCTGCAGGGCTTCGACCGCGGCGATGGCTGCGCTATCGATCGAGTGAGGAATGTTGTCGTAGACCTGGGTCATGCGCTCCACCATCGAAGATGTGCTTGGCACCATGCTCGTGCGCCGCTGGGCAATTTCCTTGCGCCAGCCGGAAAGCCGCGCGCCCGCGTCCTCAGCAAGCAGTGCGAGTTGCTGGTGCAGCGACTTCGCGTCGTCCGGGCATTCGAGCACGGCGCCACCGCCGTGCCTGCGCACGCGCTCGCCGAGCGCACCGACATCCGGCGCCAGCACCGGAACGCCCGCTGCCCAGACATCCGAAAGCGCGTAGCTGAAACTCTCGGCGAGCCGGTTCGGGAACAGCACCAGGTCGACGTCGTAGTGGCGCAGCCAATGGGCGGTGCGCTCCGGCAGAAACGGGCCGTGCACGCGCAGGTGGCCATCGGCAAGCCAGCCCGGCTGCAACTGGTCCTCGGTGTAGCCGATCAGCGTCCAGCGATAGCGCGCCGCGGCAGGATCGGCCAGCCACTGCAACAGTCGGTCCTTGCCCTTGTGCGCGCCGAGCGCGCCGACGACGGCGATCGAGCGCAGCGGGCGATGCGGACGTGCTGCAAGCTCGGGCAGCGCAACGCCGGGTGCGACGACCTCTGCACTCAGTCCCGGACAGGCAGCCGCGAATGTGTGGGCGAGGAACGCGGAAGGTGCCGTGATCGCCGATGCCTGGCTCAGTACCCGCTGCCAGCGCGCACTCCATGCGGCGTCAACCTGCGGCAAGCCCACGGCGCCGGCAAATGCGTCAGCGCGCAGGAAACCGACATCGTGCAGGCTGGCAATCCACGGCCGCTTGCGTGCGGCCCAGGCTTCCAGCAGCGGCAGCGTGTGTGCGTGCAGGTAGTGCGCGTGCAGCAGTTCGCATTTGCTGTTGGCGATCAACGCGTCGAGCCAGTCGGCGGCCTGCGCAGCCGGCGCGACCTGGTAAGGCGTGTATTGAACGACCGCGCCGGGTCCCGTCTCCAATACCCAGGTATCCGCCGAAGCATGCAACAGGACATGGCCGTCGCCACGCGCATGCAGGTCGCGCGCAAACCGGGTCATGCCGCCGCCGCTGGCGGACACCAGGTGCAGTGCGCGGCGGGGGAGGCGCGCGGTCATGGGTGCACCGCGGACGGGCGGCGATCGCTGGGATGCCATGAAAGCGGGGCAAGGGGCAGGGAGCAGGGGCCCAACCTCGCGACACGGCCTGGCCATGACGCGGACTTGAACCCCTGCCCCCTGCCCCCTTCCCCGCTCTTCACGCACGATGGGACGCGCCAACCGTCTCGTCCGCCCCTACTCCGCCGCTTTCCCCGACTCCATCCGCTGCAGCAATGCCGGCCCGCCGAGTTGCTCCATCTGGCGCACGATCCAGGTCGCGCGCTGATGCAGATAGGGCGTCGGCTGGTCGGCACGACGCCGGCGCGGATCGGGCAGCGTCGCCACCATGAGCGCCAACTGATACGGCGCCAGGGTGACGCAGGGCTTGCCGAAACGGCGCTCGCACGCCGCGCAGAATCCGAACACACCATCACCGGTCTCTGCAATGTTCAGGTAGGTCTCCAGCAGACGGCGTTTGGGCCACGCAAGTTCCAGCAGCGCCGTGAAATACACCTCGAGCCCCTTGCGCACCCAGCTTCGGCCATTCCACAGGAACAGGTTCTTCGCCACCTGCTGGCTGATCGTGCTGGCCCCACGCAGTCGACCGCCATCTTCGGCATCGTCGAGTGCCTTCCGGATTTCGACGGTATCGAAGCCGTGGTGCTCGAGAAAACGCTGGTCCTCGGATGCAATCGCCACCAGCGGCAGATAAGGACCGAAGGACTCGAACGCGCACCACTGGTAGTCGATGCGGAAATCGTCCTGGCCAGCCTGGCGCGCCTCGATGATGCGTTGCGCCATGACCGCCGACAGCGGTGGCGCAACAAAACGGAAGACCAGTACCAGCAGCAGGCTGAGGAGCAACGGCAGCAGCAACAGAATCAGCAGCCAACGCCGCCAGCGGCGCTTGCTTCGGGGCGGCGCAACTGGGATCGATCGGTTTCTCGCCATGCGGGCAGCATAGGACAGATTGGCGGGCGCTCGACCGCCCGGAAGGCCACGCGCTTGCGTGGCTGCTGTTGCCCTTGAGCGACTCAGGCGGGTCTCGACACCTTCAACTCAGGCGCGGCGCCGCAGGCGCGGCGCCCTCCAACAG
>CALEZI010000008.1 GCA_937928755.1 uncultured Rhodanobacteraceae bacterium
GTCCTTTGCGTCCTTTGCGTCCTTTGCGTCCTTTGCGTCCTTTGCGTCCTTTGCGTCCTTTGCGGAAGAATATTTTCTTTCCCATCCTTGCGTTATGTCCGGTGAGAGCGGCTGTCCCCAGCGAATTGGGGATCAAGCTCGCGACGCCGGGTCGCTACCCAAGCAGGACGCCTAACTGATCCACCCATCGAGCAGCGCGATGCGCCGCTGCGCGCGTGCCGCATTCGCTTCGCTGTGAGTGACCATGACGATGGTGGCTCCCTCGCGGTGCAACTCAGCGAGCAGGTCCATGATCATCTCGCCCTGGCTGGTGTGCAGCGCGCCGGTCGGTTCGTCGGCGAGCAACACCTTGGGTCGCGTGATCGTGGCGCGCGCCACCGCGACCAGTTGCTGCTGGCCGCCCGACAGTTGCTTCGGATACAGGTCCTTCTTGCCGACGATCTGAAAGCGATCGAGGATGTCGCCGACGCGCGCCTTGCGCTCCGCCGCCGGCACATTGCGATAGGACAGCGGCAGGTCGAGATTCTCGGCCACGGTCAGGTCGTCGATCAGGTGGTATTGCTGGAAGATGAAACCGATGGCGTCGCGCTGCAGCGCCTGGCGTGCCTTCGCGGCGAGTTCCTGCACCGGCTTGCCATCCAGTTCGTAGCTGCCGGAGAAGTCGCTGTCCATCAGGCCGAGGATCGACAGCAGCGTGCTCTTGCCGGCGCCGGACGGACCGGTGATGGCGATGAACTCACCCGACGCAAGCTCGAGATTGATCTGCCGCAGCAGCCACAAACGGCCCTGGCCGGCGGGTACGGATTTTTCGAGTTTCTGCAGGCGGATCATTGAGGGTCCTTGATGTCGCATGTTGGTGAAATCATCGGTCGCCCTTACGGACTGTCTTTTTTGGTCCGCAAAGGACGCAAAGAACGCAAAGGAAAGCGAAGACAAAGATCAGAGGTACCGGGTTGCCACCTGAACACTGACGCCATCTCTCTTTGCTTTCTTTGAGTCCTTTGCGTCCTTTGCGGATAAATGTGTTTATTAAGGGGCCTGATGTTTCATTGATGTCACTTAGCCCTTGGGCAACGTGAGCAACTGGCCGCCAGTGCAGCCGTCTCACTCCTCGCGCAGCGCCAGATTGGGTTCGATGCGCGCGATCTTTCGCGCCAGCGTCCAGCAGGCGACCGCGGTCAGCAGCAGCAACGGCAGGCTGGCACCGCCGACCACCCAGGGCGTGGCTGGCGACACGTCGAACAGCACGCTGCTCACGCCCTGTGCCATGGCCGCCGCAAGGGCGATGCCGATGAGCGTGCCCGGAACGCCGATCAACATGCCCTTGGTGGCGACGAAGCGCAGCGCATCGGTCCGACTGGCGCCCAGCGCAGCACGCAAGGCCAGTTCGCGGCGACGGCGCGACAGGTCGACCGCCAGCACCGCGTAGACGCCGACCATCGACAGCGCCAGCGCGAACACGGCAAACGCCGCAGCATTGCGGGCGAAGAAGCGGGGGGCGGCCAGTTGCGCATCGCGCTCATCGGCCGGCGCGAAGGTGCGGTAGATGCCCTGGTTCGGATCGACGCTCCAGACTGCAGATTCAGCTGCACGGATCAACGACTTCGGCGGCAGCGTACTGGTCAGCAGCAGGCTGCCGAACGGCAGCGGATACTGCGCGAAGGGCATCCACAATTCGGCGCGCGCCTGTTCGCCGTCGACGCGGTCGAGCTTGCGGTCTTCGACGATGCCGACCACCTCGAACTTGATCGGATCGCCGCTGCGTCCGTAAGGCGGCACCGAGACGCTGCGGCCGAGTGCGTCTTCGCCGTCGAACAGTTCCCGGGCGGCGCGTTGGTTGAGCAGTGCCACCGGCGCGGAGCCCGCGCGATCCTCGGCGGTCAACGCGCGTCCGCGAAGCACGCCTACTCCCAGCGCTTCCAGCGCCGGGCCGGTAATTGCGCGTCCCTGCAGGGTGCGCGATTCGACCTTGTCGCGCGAGTCCGGAGTGACATCCAGGCGCAGGCTTCCGACCGGCGTGAACGGTGCCCCACTCATCAGCGCGACCTGCTCGACGCCGGGGATGGCAACACTGGCCAGGCGTGCACGCTCCAGGAACTCGGCCGCCGCCGCGCCCTCAGCGCCGGGGAACAGTTGCACCGCCAGCATCCGCTCGACCGACACGATCTGCTGCTGGCTCGCCAGTCGATGGGCGCTGATCGCCAGCAGAGCCGCGGTCGACAGCGCCGCCAGCGACAGGGCCACCGCGACCACCGGCAGTCCGCGCTCCATCGTCGCCGCGCCGGGCGCCAGTCCGATGCGCCGGCGCAGCGCACCCTCGATGTTGCTGCCGTACATGCGCCAGGTCGGCCAGGCACCGCATACCAGGATCACCAGCGCGGTATTCAGCAGCGCAAACACGATCACCATCGGGGTGATGCGGATCTCTGCCGCGCGTGGCAAACCGCTGTCGACCAGTCCGACGAAAACATGCATGCCTATGGTCGAAATCAGCAACGACAGCGCCAGCGCCGCCGCAGTGACCACCACCACTTCGACCAGGAACTCGCCAGCAATGCGTCGCTGACTGGCGCCGAGTGCGCGCATCACGGCGAATTTTCCGAGACGGTCCAGGCCCCGCACCATCACCAGATGAGCCGCGTTGGCGCAGCCGATGAGCAATACCAGCGCGGCGATTCCCAGCAGCGCCAGCAACAACTCGGCGCGATCGCCGATCGCCGCGTCGAGCAGGCGTTGACCGGTCAGCACCCAGTCGTCGCCGCCGGCCTGGCCGGGCGTCAGCGCCTGCAAGGTGGCGTTGAACTGCACCGCGGTCACATCGGGTCGCAGGCGCCCGATGCCCTGCAGGAAGCGCGCGTTGTTGTAAACGCCGGCGTCCATCGAGCTCAGATCCTGCGGGTCGGCGGCGATCCACAGCGCCACTTCGGAGCTGGGAAACTCGAAGGTCGGTGGCATGACCCCGACGATCTCGGGGCTGATCCAGTTGAGCTTCAACGTCTTGCCGAGCACATCGGGATCGCCGCCGAACACGCTCTGCCAGGTGGCATGACTCAACACCGTGCGTGCCTTGCCGAGGTCCTCGGCATCGAGCGCCCGGCCGATCATCGGCGCGACGCCGAGCACGTCGAAGAACTGGGCGCCGACCGTGTTCAGCGTCAGGTTGCGCGGCCGATCGCCCTGCAGCAGGTCGGCGCCGCCGTACGAGTAGTAGGCAAAGGACTGCAGCCCCGCCATCGCCGGCAGTGTTTCCACCGCGTCACGCGGCGTGAGTCCGCCGGACGCGCCGGTGCGCGGGCGCGAGGACTCGATGACGACGATCTGCTCGTCGTCGGGATACGGCAACGGCGCAAACGCCACACCGTGGACCACTGCAAACATGGTAATGGTCAGGCTCAGGCCCAGCGTCAGCGTCGCCAGCAAGGCCAGCGCGTAGCCCGGTGCGCGCAACAGGCGTTGAGTGACGGACTTCAGCGAGGCAGCGTAGGACATGGGTCACCTCACTCGTGGCGTAGTGCGCACATCGGGTCGACGGCGAGTGCGCGGCGCGCTGGCACCAAGGTCGCCAGCACCGCCACGCCCACCAGGATCACGACGAGCCAGACAATCGCGAGGGTTTCCAGCGTGAGTTCCGGCAACACCTTTTCGATCTGACTGGCGAACGGAATGGCCAGCAACATGCCGATACCCAATCCGGCAATGATCTGCGGCAAGGTCGAACCCAGCACATTGCGCAGCACGTCGAAACCGGACGCACCGAGCGCGCGCTGCACGCCGATTTCGCGCGTTCGCTGACCCACCAGTTGCGCGATCAGGCCGTACAGCCCAGCCGCGGCGAGCAGCAACGCGACCACGCCAAAGGCGCTGAACATCCCGGATAGTACGCGCTCGCCGACCATCGCGACGTGCATCACCTCTTCGTAGGTGCGCAGCCAATAAGCCGGCGTATCCGCGTCCTGCATGCGCAGGATTTCCTGGAAACGCGGCTTCATCAACGCCGGATCACCACGCGTGCGCAGCACCACGCTGACGAAACGGCGCGGATTCTGCGTCAGTGGCACCAGCGCATTGGCGCGAACCGGGTCGCCGACGTCCTCCAGTTGCATGCGCTTGATGACGCCGACGATGGTGTGCCAGCGCGCATCGTCACCGTCGGCGGGGATACGCACGCGGCGACCGATCGGATCGGCACCGGGATAGATCGATTGGGCGAAGTATTCATCGACAACAATGACCGGGTCGCTGGTCGCGGTGTCGCGGGCATCAAAGCCGCGGCCGGCGCGTATTTCGATTCCCAGCGTCTGGATGAACTCCTGGGAGACCGCCCCGAATCGCAGGATCGGCGGCCCTTCCTCGCCCGTCGTGAAGCCCTCGGGCTGCATGGATTCCTCTTCTGCCATCAGGCCCGGCAACGTGGTGCCGGCAGCCGCGTCGACGACGCCTGGTTCGTTACGCAGGCGCTCGGTCAACTGCTCGAAGAAGCGCGTGGTGTCGGCGTCCTGTGGATAGGCTTGCTCAAACAACGCGATACGCGCGGTCAGCAGGTTGTTGGCATCGATGCCGAAATCCGTGCGCTCCAAAGCGGCAACTCCGCGCACCATGACCAGCGTCGTCAACAGCACAATGCAGGCGAGGGCGAGTTCGCCGGCCACCAGAAAGCGACTCAATTTGCCGACGCTGCCGCCGACGACACTGCGACCGCCATCGCGCAGCGAATGGGCAAGCGCGTCGGTGCGCAGGCGCAACACCGGCAGCACGCCCACGATCAGCGCAGTGACGAAGCCGATGGCGATCGCGATCAACGCCATGCCGGCATCGACGCTGAAGTCCATCCACGGCGGCGGGCCGTCGTCGGTGCCGTCGAAGGAATGCACCACCCACGAAATACCCGCCTGCGCCAGCGGCAACGCCAGCAACGTGGCCAGCATCGTCAACATCAGGCTCTGTCCCAGCAGCAAGATGGCCACGCGCCCGCGGCTCGCGCCCAGCGTCAGTCGCACCGCCAGATCGCGGCTGCGCGAGAGCGTGCGCACCAGCATCATGTTGGCGACATTGGCGCAGGCAACCAACAGCACCAGGCCCACGGTCATCAGCATCAAGTTCAGCAGCTTGCGGGTGTGCTCGTCCGAGTAGTAGTAGCTCATCGACAACTGGCCGAGTTCGCGCGGCGACCAGGTGGTCGGCACGCGCTGTTGAACGTCCGCCAGCCAGTTTTCCAGGGGGCCGAGAATGGCCGACATGGCCACTCCATCGCGCGGGTCGACGAAGACATCGAAATATCGATCTTCGTCGGCGGTGACGGTGGCGTTCGGCTGCGCCGCCATCCAGACCTGTTCGCTGTACGGAAAGATGAAATCCGGCGGCATGACACCGATGATCGTCGCCGTCTGCGCGTTGGCACGGATGGTCATTCCGACGACTGCGGGATCAGACGCAAAGCGCCCCCGCCAGACGGCATGCGAGATCAGCACTACCGGATCGGCGCCGGGCACATCGTCCTCAACGCGAAAATCGCGCCCGAGCACCGGAGCGACGCCGAGCATCGAAAACATGTTGGCGGTGACGTAGGCTCCGTCATAGCGTTCGACGGCGTCCTTGGTCGCAATATTGATCGTTGCCCCGGCTGCACCGCCGACGCTGGCGCGGTCGGCGAGCAATTCGCGCCAGGCCAGCAGATCGGCACCGCGCATGGCTTCCAGTTCGGGATCAGGATCCACCCGATCGCGCCAGCCGATCTGTATCAGACGATCTGCTGCCGGAAACGGCAGCGGATCCCAGACCATCGTTTTCAGGATCGACAGCATGCCGATGACGCCAGCCAGCCCGAAGGCCAGCACGGTGACGATCAGCAGCGAGTTTCCGGGCTGCTGCAGCACGGCCCGCATGCTTTGGCGTGCATCGTCGACCCACGTGCTCATGGCTATTCTCCAACGGCGGCGCGGCGAATCCGTGCATCTTCCTCGCTGCGCAAACGGTGCAGCGTTTCCTCGTCGACTACGCGGCCATCGAACATGAACACCTTGCGGTCAGCAAAATCTGCATAGCGCGGATCGTGCGTCACCATGCAGATCGTGGCACCAACAGCGTGCAACTCGTCGAGCAACAGCATCACCGCCTCGCCGTTCTTGGAATCGAGGTTTCCGGTCGGTTCGTCGGCGAGCAGGATCGAGGGATCACCGACCAGCGCGCGGGCAACCGCGACACGCTGCTGCTGGCCGCCCGAGAGCTGCGACGGATAGTGCTTCAGTCGGTGCGCCATGCCGACTCGGTCGAGCGCGGCCTGCGCCTTCTTCTTGCGTTCGGCCTTGTTGAGGCCGGTGCGGTAGGTCAGCGGCAACTCGACATTTTCGAACACCGTGAGATCGCCGATCAGGTTGAAAGCCTGGAAGATGAAACCGATCTCCTTGTTGCGAATGCGCGCGCGCTCGTTGGCGCCGATCGATCCGACGGCGCGACCGTTGATCTCGTAACTGCCGTGACTTGGCGTATCCAACAAACCGAGGATCGCCAGCAAGGTGGACTTGCCGCAGCCGGACGGGCCCGAGATCGAGATGTATTCACCCTTGCGAATATCGAGGTGGATACCGCTCAGCGCGTGCGTCTCGACGTCCTCGGTCAGGTAGACCTTGCCGACATCGCGCAGGGAAATCAGGGCAGAGTGGGTCATCGTCAGCATCCTCGGGACTGGTGGTACGGCCTAGCGCAAGCGCAGGCGATCGTGTTGGTCGTAACTGGTGGTATCGGAGAGAATCACGCGATCGCCGGCTTCGAGCCCGCGCACGATTTCGATCAGGCTGACCGAGGCACGACCCAGTTGCACCGGGATGCGCTGAGCGTGCTCGCCTTCGGTCTCGAGGCGGAACAGCGTGGTCGTGGTCTCGGCCTGGCCGAAGGCAGGTCGGCCGACAAACAGGACATCCTTCAGTTTTTCGATTTCGATGGTGCCGTCGACCGAGAGATCCGGCCGCGCGCCGGGCGGCAGCGCGCCGTCCAGATCGACATCCACCTGGACGGTGCCGTTGAGTACTGCGGGGTCGATGCGCACCACGTGGCCGTTGACGATGCCGTTGCGGGTGTCGACGCGCACCATCTGATCGATCTTCACATCCTTGGCCTGCGTCTCGGGCACGCGCAGTTCGGCGCGCAACACGTCGGGGCGAGCCACTCGGGCGAGATTCGCGCCGATGCTGACCTGCTGACCTTCCTCAACAGCAATCACCTGCAGGATTCCGCTCATGCCGGCGCGCACATTCAAGGCTTCGGCCTGACGCTGTCGCAACTCATAGGTGTTCTTCAGTTGATCCAGGCGCGCGCGTTCGGCGGACAACTGCGCGTTCAAGTTGTTCTGCAGCATGGTGACGCGTTGGCGTTCGATGTCGAGACGCACCGCCAGTTGCTCCGCCCTCAATTGAGTCTGTCGAAACTGCAGTTTGGAGACGATGCCGCGCTGGTTGAGCTCCGCCTCGGCTTCGGCCTGCAGCTTCGCGCCCTCGTGATCCGCCTGCACCGCCGCCAGATTGGCCTTCTGATCCAGCACCTGGCTCATCAATGAAATGCGGCGTGCTTCTAAATCGGCTTTTGCAGCTTCCAGTCCCGCCCTTGCGGCGAGCATCTGGTCGTCGATCTCCGGGTTTCGCAGTTCCAGGATCAAGGTATCGGGCTCGACCGCGGCGCCGGGTCGCACCAGTACGCGCTCGACACGCGCCGCCGCATCGGCGGCAATCCAGCGGATTTCTTTCGGAACCAGACTACCGGGGCCACGTACCTCGCGAAGCAGATCGCCCCGTTTGACCGTGTCGATCCAGACCGATTGGCGGTCGACTTGCGGCGCAGCGGGTTCAAGACGTGCGACGAAGGCCGCCACGGTGACGACCGCACACGCGATGGCGATGCCGATCAGCAGTCGCCGACGTTGACGTTTTTGTTTCAGTTCTGGGCGAGCGATGTCCATGCTCGCAAAGGTAGCAAACCGCGTGCCAGTCTTGATGGTCAACGCAAACTACTGTTTCTGCAGCGTTTCTTGAAACGCGGCTGAGTGCATCGACGGCCGCTTTGGGGCCCGTTGTCCAGTTCTGGAATCCGCAGGCTCTGGTCTGTTCGATTGCGAACGATCAAGTTCAGCGTTCGAAGAATCGACTGCGCAGTTGCGCCAGGTTGCAAGGCCTGGTCGTTGGATCGAGTTGCGGCTGAATGATGCGCGTCCACGCCTGCTTGCAGGCATTGGTCGAACCAGGAAGCGCGAAGATCATGGTGCCGTTTGCCAATCCGGCAAACGCTCGAGACTGCAATGCCGAAGTACCGATATCCTCGAACGACAACATCCTGAACAATTCGCCGAACCCGGGCATCTGCTTGTCGAGCAGCGGCTCGATTGCTTCGGGCGTGCTGTCGCGGCCGGTAAAGCCGGTGCCGCCGGTGATCAGCACAACCTGGCACTCGGGGTCGGCAATCCAGTTCGACACCAGGGCGCGGAGCAGGTAGCGGTCATCAGGGAGCAGTTGGCGATCGTGCTGGACATGTCCAGCAGCATTCAGCGCGGTGGCCAGGAACTCGCCTGAGCTGTCGTCAGCAATCGAGCGCGTGTCGGATACCGTCAATAGCGCGATGCGCATGGGGTCAGCCGTACCTTGGAATGAGCGACATTGCAGGCTATCCCGATAACGGCGGCGATGAAAGGTCGTCGATCACAACCACCGCAAAGCACAACGCCCAGCCTGAAGGCTGGGCGTTGTGGTGTTCAAAAGGTGCTTGGCGATGACCTACTCTCGCATGCG
>CALEZI010000009.1 GCA_937928755.1 uncultured Rhodanobacteraceae bacterium
CCGGATCGCCGGACATCACACCCAGCAGCCAGCCCAGCGACTCGAAGTTGAGGGCCTCCAGACTGCCAGCCTCGGCGATCAACCGCCGCGCGCGCGCCAGATCGCGGTCGCCATCGAGTGCGCGCACGTACAGGGCGTAGGCAATGATGTGGCGGCGCGCCTTGTCGCCGTAGTAAGCGGGAATGTGCTGCTCGATCTGGCGGATATGCGCCAGCGCGCTGCGTAGTGCTTGCGGCGAACCGAGGTAGCCCTTGTCGCGGGCGCGGATCAGCGCGTGGGTGGCGTGCAGGCTGAGGTACGGCCAGGCATCCTGACCGGCACGCCAGAAGGCGAAGCTGCCATCCGGGTTCTGGCGGGCTTCCAGCAGTTTGAGGTCGGACAACACCGAGGTCTTGATCGCCTCGGGCGTGGCCAGCTCGGCAACCTCGAAGGCCTGCAGCAGATCGCGCAGCGCCATGGTGGCGATCACCCGCGACGCCAGTTGCTCACTGCACTCGAACGGGTACTGATGCAGATACAGGTAGGCATCGGTCAGCGAATGCAGCGCGGTGGACGTGGTGGTTACGCTGAGTCCGCCGAACTGCGGCCAAACCCGCCCGGGCAACGCGATCGGCTGCTCGGTGGCGCCGCTGTCAATCACGCCGTAAGTGGCGAAGGCCTCGGTCGTCGCCGGTGTCCACACCGGCAAGTGCCCGCTGGCGGCGTCGGCAAATCCGCTGGTGGCAGCAGCGATCTGATAGCGCGCCGTGCCTGCCTCCTCGGCGGCCATCGGGAAGCGCACTTCGACCCGATCATTGGCGGGCACCGAGACGGTGAATCCAGCAGCGCCGCTGCGTTTCAGGTTGCGCGCGTCCAATGCGAGCTGCACCGACAGGGGCGCGTCGGTCTGGTTCTGCAGCACCACCGGGAACTCGAAGCGGTCACCGAAGTTGAGGAAGCGCGGCGGGCTGGGCCGCAGCATCAGCGGCAGTCGCGCCGTGAGCTGCGATTCGCCGATGCCGAAGTGGCTGCTGCCGGATACGGCGACCGCCATGATCCGGTAGCGGGTCAGGTTGTCGGGCAGCTTGAACTCGGCCGTGACGCGGCCGTGCGCGTCGGTCTGCAATGCGGGCACGAAAGCAGCCAGCGGGTTGAAGTCGCTACGTATCGCAATCGGGCTGCTTTCGCCGCCGCCGGGAGCCGGCGCCGGTGGCGGCGGCGGAGCTGCCGGCGGCGCGCCGGGTGCGGCCATGGAGCGCATCATCGGCGATGCGTCCGATATCGCCATCGCCACCTCCGGCACTGCTTCCTCAGGCACCTCGGACGCGTCACTCGCCAAACGCAGCGTCGGGCGCAGGTGATAGGCGCGCACGCCGGCGTCGCGCAGGCTGTAGAACAGATCCATCGGATCGGATAGCTGATAGCCACCGAGGGCGAGAATCGCCTCGTCGACCACCACCAGGGTGATTTCGGCATTGGCGACCGGCCGCCGTTCCGCATCGAGCACCGTCAGCGCCACGCGGGTCTCAGTCCCGGGCGCCAGCGCTGCTTGCGCCGGTTGCACGTCCACGTCGAGGCGTCGCTCGGCGGTCGAGAGCTTGAGCATCAGACTGCCGACCGCCTGCGCTGGGCGCGACGCGGCTTTATCGCTGCCCTCGCGCGGGCTGCTGCCGACCACCATCACTGACAACTGCACGTTCGGCAGCCATTCGCTCTTGATCGGAATCTCCAGCGTGTGACTGGTTCCTTGCAGGCGGAACTGACGCTGTTCGAGCACGCCGTGGCGGCCGAGCGTGAGCAGGCCGTAACCATCGGCGAAGGGCGCCTGCACCAGAATGCGCGCGGTGTCTCCGGGGGCATACAGCTCACGGTCGGGGATGAACTGCAGTTCCTCCAGTTCAACGTTGTCCGCCGGTGGCCTTTGGCCGCCACTGACCCAGCGCGTGATGCGGCTGGCGTTGCGCCGACCGGCGGCGTCGCTGGTGATCGCCGTGATCTGGTACTGCCCGCCCTGCGTGGTGGTCAACTCGCAATGGGCCGAACCTTGCCCGTCGCTGCGCAGTTCGCAGCGCTGCGGGTCACGCAGCACTTCCTGGTACGCGCCGGCCTTGTAGACCCAATCCACGCGTCCGGTCTCGACCATCACCGGCCGGTCTGCCATCGCTTTGCCTTCCAGGTCGACGACGATCAGGTCCACCCTCAGCGGCTTGCCACGCTCTACGAAATAGCCGTCGGTCTTCATTCCAACGTAGGCGGCGGCCGGATGCACCAGCGTATTGGCATGGGCCATCCAGGTCTGTCGATTGACGTCCTGCACGCTGCTCTGCGCGGTGATCGTCAGTGGCCGCGGCAGCGCGTAGCGATCAAGCCGGATGGCCAGGTCGTGATGGCCGCTGGCGTCGGTCTGGCCGTTGAACTGGACGCTGGCGCTGCGGCCGGAATCCGGACTCTGGCGCCACCACAGGCTCTGGAAGCCGAAGCTGTAGTCGCTTTGATTCGGTGGACTGTAGTTGGCGATGGTGGCGTTGACGCTCCAGGCCACCAGGGCGCCGGGCAACGCGCCGCCCGCGTAATACTGGGCCGAGGTGCGCGCCTGCAGTAGGCCTCCGGCGAAAACCGTGGCTTCGTTGAATTGCGTGTCGACGGCAAATTCCGGCGTGCGGAATTCCTGGATCTGGAAGACGTGCTGGAACGCGGCGCCGGGCGTGCCGCTGCCCTGAAGGTTCAAGGCAATCCGGGCACTGCCGAGGTTGGGCGTATCCGGCAGCTTGAAATCGAGCGCGAAACCACCGAGCGCGCCCAGCTTGGCCGCGCCGGTGGTGAGCGTGTTACCGCGCGAATCGAGCACGCTGAATTTCACCGGGCCGCTGGCCTTGGGCAGGCCCAAACCGCCGTCGGAGCGATTCTCCACCACCCGCAGCCAGCCCTTGAGATGCACTTCCTCGCCCGGCTTGTACAAACCGCGGTCATCGAAAACAAACCAGCGCAACTGGTCGCTGTTCGGGCGCTGCTGCCAGTCGCCCCAACCGCGGTAGTTCGGGTTCTCGGGCAGGAAAGCCACATCCTCGCCCAGACGCGCTTCCAGCCGGGCACTTTCGGGTTGGCCCTGATTCTGCGGCGCCGGCAGGTCCAGCAGCGCCAGCCCGGCGGCATCGGAGATGGCCTGGTTGGTCGTTGGCACGAGACTCAGGGAAGCGCCCTTCTGGGGCTGGCCGTTGTCCAGGCGGGTCACCCAGGCACGCAGTTGGCGATCGTCGAGGACGGCATCGAGGCCGATCCGGGTGACCTGCAGCCACACGGCCGAGCTCGGCCGATAGTCGGGCAGGCGCGCCTGCCCGAGCGCTTTGGAGGGCGAGAGTTCCACCACCAGATGGCCAAATTCGGACTTCAGCCAGGGCCTCAGCTCCAGCGTCGTGGCGATCATGGTTTCGACTGCCGCGTCGATATCCAGCGTCTTTTCCAGCAGCAAACTGCCGGGCAGGGGTCGCGGCTGCTGCTTGCCGTCTTTCCATACCCGTTCGGCCGATTGCAGATAGCTCAGCCAGTCGCCGGGCTGCACCTTGAACACGCGCAACTTCACTTGCGCCAGGTTGATCGAGTGAAAGACGAAGCGCGGCGGCCCCTGCGGATCCACCGTCACCAGTCCATCGCCCGGGGCCATCATCACGGCCGGGCTGGCACCCACCTTGAACTGGAACTGCCGCTCTCCGCTGAGCGCTTGTCCATGCACGTCGCGCAACCCCGCTGCCAATTCCACCTGGTAGCTGCGCAAGCCGGGTTTGTAGCCGCTGACGGTGATGAAGTTGCCGTTGCCGCGAACGGTGACGCCGTCGAAAGCGGG
Source organism: uncultured Rhodanobacteraceae bacterium (assembly GCA_937928755.1). Classification (GTDB taxonomy): domain Bacteria; phylum Pseudomonadota; class Gammaproteobacteria; order Xanthomonadales; family SZUA-5; genus JADKFD01. The sequence continues at coordinate 3,821 of CALEZI010000009.1, forward strand.
TTTGACTTTGACCAACGCCTCGATGTCCAAGTCATCGGCCAGCGCATTGCTCAGGCGCAGGGTGAAATCGTCGTTCGGACCGCAGTCGCCATTCCAGCCACAGCGATGCTCGATCACCTTGAAGGGACCAAAGGTGGTGAAGTCGAAGTGCTGTTCTGCGCTGGTCAGACGCGGGCCTTCGGCCGAGGGCGCGCCGGCGGAAACCACCACTCTGACCCCGGTTTCCGTCGGCAGCGGCGATTCCGGCGTCAACATCAGCGTTCGTTGCGGATCACTGCCCTGCCCCTGCGCAGGCCATGCGCCATCGGCCTTGATCTCGTCCTGCCTGGCCGGACGCAAGCGCGGCCCGGGCTTTCCGCTGCTCAACTCCAGACGCACGAAGGGCAACATCGCCGCGGCTTCGATGCGCTGATCGAATCCGAGCACAATCAGTGGCTGCAGGCGCACACCCGGGCCATTGGGGAAGCGGCTTTGCAGCACCGGCGCCGGCGTGTCGAACTGCCATCGGGTGGCGGTCGCCGGGGCGCTGCCATCGGCCGCGCGCGCGGCCGGGTCCAGTTGCACCTGGAACTCGGTGGCCATCGGCAGACGCGCGGCTTCGGGTTCGAACAGCAAGGTGCGGGTACCCACCCAACGCCATTGTCCGGGCACCGCGGGTTGCATCTTCAGCGGCACGCCAGCGGCCACGCTGTCATCCTGGCTGGTCACGGCGATCATCGGTCGATCGAAGCTGATACTGATCTGGCCGGCGATACCGACCTCACCTTCGGGGCCATAGCGCAGTACTTCAAACGGCCCCTTGGGCGCCGCCGCTTGCGGACGCTCACGCGCTACTGCGGGTGGGAACGGCGCCTGCACCGTGACACCGGTGCGCGGCGGCGGTTGGCTGTCGGCGCGCAGAGCAAAGTCCTTGCGGTCGCCGGTTTGTGCCTGCAGGGGTTGCAAACGATCGAGCAGCGCTCGTGCAGCCGCCTCAGGCAGCGGCTGCGCCTTGGCAAGCGGAGGTCGCTGATAAGCCTGCTCCAACGGCTGGCCATCGCCGACGCTGCCGGGAAATCCATCCAGATTCTGCAGATCAGCAGGAATGTGAGCGGAAATGCTCAAGCTGGCGCTGGCCGTATGTGCGGGCTGACTCATGGTCTCTCCCTGGCTGCTATCGCAACTGCTGACCAGGAAGCCCAAGCCCATGATCAGGATGCGGCCGCTCCAGCCTGTCGGTCGTCGATTCATGCGCGCGCTCCGGGGCAATGCTGGGGGCAGTCTAGCCCGCATTGCTCACACCGGTCGCAGATGATCGCGCAGGGTGAGAGCACCGCTCGCCCGTGGGCGGTGCGCTTGTTTGCGTATCGAAGCTGGAGCGGGTTCATCCCGCGAAAGTTGTCGCGGAGTAAATCCGCTCCCACAAAGCTGTCGCGGAGTAAATCCGCTCCCACAATAAATCAAGGCCTTGCGGCATGTTTGGTGAGAGTTCCGGTCGCCCCCAGGGCGGTGCGCTTGTTCGCGCATCGAGCCTGTGGGAGCGGGTTCATCCCGCGAAAGCTGTCGCGGAGTAAATCCGCTCCCACAATAAATCAAGGCCTTGCGGCATGTTTGGTGAGAGTTCCGGTCGCCCCCAGGGCGGTGCGCTTGTTCGCGCATCGAGCCTGTGGGAGCGGGTTTAGCCCGCGAAAGCTGTCGCGGAGTAAATCCGCTTTCACAAAGCTGTCGCGGAGTAAATCCGCTCCCACAATAAAACCAAGGCCTTGCGGCATGTTTGGTGAGAGTTCCGGTCGCCCCCAGGGCAGTGCGCTTGTTCGCACATCGAGCCTGTGGGAGCGGGTTTAGCCCGCGAAAGCTGTCGCGGAGTGAATCCGCTCGCACAAAGCTGTCGCGGAGTAAATCCGCTCCCACAATAAAATCAAGGCCTTGCGGCATGTTTGGTGAGAGTTCCGGTCGCCCCCAGGGCAGTGCGCT
>CALEZI010000010.1 GCA_937928755.1 uncultured Rhodanobacteraceae bacterium
TCGTCACCGCCGCCAGCCTGTTCGACGGCCACGACGCCGCGATCAACATCATGCGTCGGTTGATCCAGGCGCAGGGCGTGGAAGTGGTCCACCTTGGCCACAACCGCTCGGTGCAGGACGTGGTCGACGCCGCCATCCAGGAAGACGCCAACGGCATCGCGCTGTCCTCCTACCAGGGCGGGCACACCGAGTACTTCAAGTACATGGTCGACATGCTGCGCGAGCGCGGCGCCGGCCATATCCGTGTGTTCGGCGGCGGTGGTGGCACCATCACGCCGGAAGAGATCAAGGATCTGCACGACTACGGCGTCGAGCGCATCTATCACCCGAACGACGGCATGCAGATGGGCCTGGTCGCAATGATCGAGGACCTCGTCCGCCGCACGCAAAAACACCGCCGCGCGCTCGGCATGCCCGCCAGCATCGATCGCGACCACCATGTCGCCATCGCCGCGATGCTCTCGGCGATCGAGCGCGGCGCCATCGAGCCGGCTGCGCTCGAACACAAGCGCAAGGAATGGAAGCTCGCCGGCGGCCGCACGCCGGTGATCGGCATCACCGGCACCGGCGGCGCCGGCAAGTCCAGCGTCACCGACGAGTTGCTCAACCGCTTCCTGCAGCACTTCCCGGAGATGCGCATCGCGGTGCTCGCGGTCGATCCCACGCGCCGGCGCACCGGTGGCGCGCTGCTGGGCGACCGCATCCGCATGAACTCCTTGCGCAGCCCGCGCGTCTACATGCGCTCGATGGCGACGCGCCGCCAGCACGCGGCCACCAATGCGGTGCTCACGGACTGCATCGGCCTGCTCAAGTCGCTGGCCTTCGACCTCGTGATCGTCGAGACCGCCGGCATCGGCCAGAGCGACTCCTCGATCGTCGATCTGGTCGATTTCCCGATGTACGTGATGACCAGCGATTACGGCGCGGCCAGCCAGCTGGAAAAGATCGACATGCTCGATTTCGCCGAACTGGTCGTGCTCAACAAATACGATCGCCGCGGCGCCGAAGACGCGCTGCGCGACGTCCGCAAGCAGTGGAAGCGCAACCGCGTCGCCTTCAAGCTGACCGACGACGAAGTGCCGGTCTATCCGACCATCGCCAGCCAGTTCAACGATCCGGGCATCTCCTGGATGTTCGCCAACCTGTGTCGCTTGCTGCGCGCCAAATGGGCCGACGGCTTGCGCGCCGGTTGCGACTTCAACCCCAGGCTCGACACCTCGCTGCGCGAGCCGCGCGCCACCGTGCTGATCCCCGGTGCGCGCGTGCGCTACCTCGCCGAGATCGCCGAAGCGGGCAGGGCGATCAACACCGGCATCGAAGCGCAGGCCGAAGCCGCCGCACGCGCCGAGAGCTTCTACCGCGTGCTGCGCGAGCTGGGCGACAAGGATCTACCGGCACCGCTCAAGCTCTACGATAACGACGAGCTGATCGGCGAACGCGCCCCGCGCGGGGATGCCGCCGTCGCCCACCGCGACCGCAAGAGCTACACGCGCAGCGACGAAGCGCAGGCCGAGCACGAGCATCAGCTCAGCCTCCTGCTGCTGCGCCAGCGCTACAACGATGCCGTGCGTTCGCTGACCAGCGATTCGATCCAGTTGCTGCAGGAATGGCCCAAGCGCCTGCAAGGCATCGTCGGCGAGGAATTCGTCTACGTGGTGCGCGGCAAGGAAATCCGCGGCAGCAATTACCGCGAATCCTTGAGCCACCAGAAAATCCCCAAGATCGCCGCGCCCACGCACAAGAGCTGGGCGGAACTCTTGCGCTTCCTGACCAAGGAAAACCTGCCCGGCGCGTACCCGTACACCGCCGGCGTGTTCCCCTACCGGCGCGAGGGCGAAGACCCCACGCGCATGTTCGCCGGCGAAGGCACGCCCGAGCGCACCAACCGGCGCTTCCACTACCTGTCGGTCGACGCCAAGGGCGCGCGCCTGTCGACCGCCTTCGACTCGGTCACCCTGTACGGCGAAGACCCGGCACCGCGCCCGGACATCTACGGCAAGATCGGCAACTCCGGCGTCAACGTGCCGACGCTGGACGACATGAAGAAGCTCTATTCGGGCTTCGACCTCTGCGCGCCGTCGACCTCGGTGTCGATGACCATCAACGGCCCGGCGCCGATCATCCTGGCGATGTTCATGAACTGCGCCATCGACCAGCAGGTCGAGAAATGGCTGCGCGAAGACGACCGGCGCTGGATCGCCGCACGCAACAAGATCGACGCGCTCTACCAGGGCCGCGCGCGTCCGCAATACATCGGCGAACTGCCCGATGGCCACGACGGCCTGGGCCTGGGCCTGCTCGGCGTCAGCGGCCGCGATGTCGTCGACGCCGCCACCTACGAGCGCATCAAGGCGCACACGCTGAAAACCGTGCGCGGCACCGTGCAGGCCGACATCCTCAAGGAAGACCAGGCGCAGAACACCTGCATCTTCAGCACCGAATTCGCGCTGCGCATGATGGGCGACATCCAGCAGTACTTCGTCGACCAAGACGTACGCAATTTCTATTCGGTGTCGATCTCCGGCTACCACATCGCCGAAGCCGGCGCGAACCCGATCAGCCAGCTCGCCTTCACCTTGAGCAACGGCTTCACCATCGTCGAGTACTACCTCGCGCGAGGCATGCGCATCGACGACTTCGCGCCCAACCTGAGCTTCTTCTTCAGCAACGGCATGGACCCCGAATACACCGTCATCGGCCGCGTCGCCCGCCGCATCTGGGCCCGCGCCATGCGCGAACGCTACGGCGCCAGCCCGCGCAGCCAGATGCTGAAGTACCACATCCAGACCTCAGGTCGATCCCTGCACGCCCAGGAAATCCAGTTCAACGACATCCGCACCACGCTGCAGGCGCTGTACGCCCTGTTCGACAACTGCAACTCCCTGCACACCAACGCCTACGACGAAGCCATCACCACCCCCACCGAAGAGTCCGTCCGCCGCGCCGTCGCCATCCAGCTCATCATCAACCGCGAACTCGGACTCAACTTCTGCGAAAACCCGTGGCAGGGGAGCTTCATCGTCGATGCGCTGACGGATCTGGTGGAAGAGGCGGTGTACAAGGAGTTCGAAGCCATCTCCGAGCGCGGCGGCGTGCTGGGCGCGATGGACACCATGTACCAACGCGGCAAGATCCAGGAAGAGTCGCTGTACTACGAGCAGAAGAAGCACGACGGCTCGTTGCCGCTGATTGGCGTGAACACCTATCTGCCGAAGGATCATGGCGGGGAGATCACGACGACCATCGAGCTGATCCGATCGACGGAAGAAGAGAAGAATCAGCAGATCGGGAATGTGCGGGTGTATCAGGAGGCGCGGAACTCTTTGTCGGTTGGGGAGGATGACTTGTCGTCTCCTGGGGCGTTGAAGGTGTTGCAGGTGACGGCGCGGGAAAGGCGGAATCTGTTTGAGGGGTTGATGGAGGCGGTGAAGTACCACTCATTGGGGCAGATAAGTCACGCCCTGTATGAGGTGGGGGGGGAGTATCGGAGGAATATGTAAAATTGCCCGAGCTGGTTTCCCCAACGCTTACGTGCGCTGGAGGAATTGAGCGCGCAAGCACAGGATCTAAAGATGGGGTACGACTGACGTCGATGTTCAGACGTTTTGGCGAAGATCAATGCCTCCGTACTGCGCCCTCTGAGTGCCCCCACACCGCCGGAACGGGACTGCGGATCAATCGTTGCAGCGTAATGCCTTTGGCACTTCCGGTCGCACAGTCGTCGACAATATCGGGCGCGATCCTGGCCAACTGGGCGATTTTGCTTGCCTGCCCGCGGTCAATGCCCTCTGCCGCCGCAATTTCGGTGATGGAGGCAAATCGCCCTTCATCGAGCAGTCGTTGCCAGTGGTACGCGAGCCCCAGCATCAGCGGACTGTCCTGCGCCGCAGTGCGCATTTGCCGTTCGTGCGCGGCCTCTATTAGAAATTCCTGCGGCGCATCCAGCGGCGTGATGCCCTGCTTCTTGAACCCCCGCTTCACCAGCGTCCAGGGAGCGAAGGTCTCCAACTGAACGCCACCGGCGGGCAGCGGCGTCTGGTAGGTCACCGGGTCACCCTTGGCCCGGCCTTGGTGTTTCCTGCTCATGCTCCCTCCTCGAAACTCGCCATCAGCAACCGCTGGGCCTGCCAATCCACCGGCAGGCGATTGCGCTGAAACCACATCAGGGTCAGGCGGCGCGGCTGCTGCCCAGCCATCCACTGCTCGATGATGTCCGGAGCGAGCAGGGTCAGACGCAGCAGTTCGTTGATCACGGAGTGGTGCAGCTTCTCGGCCCGCGCAATGGCCGAGCCGCTGCTCATCGCGCCGCTGTTGAGCAGATGCTGCCAGAAGTAGGCGCGCGCCAGCCCTTCGATCAGAGTGACGTCGTGGGCCTGGCGGTCATCGACGGCGAGTCGCTGGACGCCGCGGCGGCGAAGCGTCAGTGGTACGGGATCGACCCTCAGTCGCTGCTCATAGGCAGCCGCGTGCTGCTTCAGCGCCAGCAGGCGCTCATCACTTATTGCCTCGCCAGAGGCGATCCGGATCGCCGCAAGCACCTGCTGGTACTCGGCATCACACCGGATAGGTTTCAGGTTCTCATCGGCGCTCCTGGCTGTTTCAGCCTAATCCTGCGCTGGCTGCCGCTTCCAGCCAAGTCTTGTTGTTTTTCGATCTCGGTTCTTGACCGAGACAGCAGTTGCCAAACGCAACCGATCACGCGCAAACCCGCGTCGTTGGTGGATGCGAGGCCGTGAACGTTCACGAGGCCAGCAGAGAAAAACAGAGACAGAGAGGCGAAAATGCGCCGAAATCGTGTCGTTCAGCGGGCTCGCGCTCACGAGACCAACCCCGGAAACCGCGCCAGTACTGGCGTTTTGGGCAAAAAAAATCCCAACCGATAAGGGTTGGGATTCTCTCTGTTGGTGGAGGCGGGGGGAGTCGAACCCCCGTCCGCAAGCCCTACATCTTGTGATCTACATGCTTAGCCGATTATCAGATCTCGTCACGCCGCGCTCCAACCGGCAGGAAAGCTGCGTGACCAGCCTGGAGGTTTTAGTTGCCGACGTCAGGCCCGTCTGGCTCACGATTCTGTGATTCTGACCCACCATTACCGAGCACAGACACAAGGTAGGGTGGTTAAGCAGCCCTTAGGCTGCTAGAGCGTAGACTTCGTCGTTCGCGACTAGAGTCTTGCAGCTGGATTAACGAGGAAAGCTACCCCCTCGGCATGCACCCAAGGTCTCGTGACTCCCGTCGAAGCCAATGCGCCCCCTGTGCATCTCCAGTGTAGGGGCAGGGGGGAGGGCTTGCAAGGTTGGCCTGCGAGCACCGTTCAGGTTGACCCATCTCGGTACGGGCTGACGGAGGGTAACGGACGAGCGGCTGCGTGACTCAAGGTTCGCCTGGGACACGCAATCGCTATGCTGCAGCTCCATAACCACAGCGCCCGCGAACTCGATGACTTGTCTTGCCCGGATGACGCTCACCGACCTGTCGCAGCGTCTGGCCAAGCATGAGGTCAGCAGCCGCCAGTTGGTGGAGCAGGCGCTCGGCGCCGTCGATGACCCGGAGGGCGAGGGCGCCTGCACCTTCATTCGGGTTCATCGCGACCGCGCGCTGGCGGATGCAGACCGAATCGACGCACTACGACGTGCGGGCGGACCCTTGCACCGGCTTGCGGGTATCCCGATTTCGATCAAGGATCTGCTCGACGAAGCCGGTGTGACCACGCTGGGCGGTTCGCGGGTGCGCATCGGCGCGCCGGTTGCCAAGCACGACTCGACGGTGGTGGAGCGGCTGCGGCAAGCGGGGTTGGTGATCGTCGGGCGGACCAACCTGACCGAGTTTGCATACTCGGGCCTGGGTATCAATCCGCATTACGGCACGCCGAGGAACGTGTTCGATCGTGCCAGCGCGCGGATCCCGGGCGGCTCGTCGTCGGGTGCCGCCATTTCCGTTTCGGACGGTATGGCCGCAGCAGCAATCGGCACCGACACCGGCGGATCGGTGCGCATTCCCGCTGCGTTGAACGGATTGGTCGGCTTCAAGCCCACGGCGCGGCGGGTTCCGCTGGATGGCGTGTTGCCATTGTCGATTTCGGCCGATTCGGTCGGACCCATCGCAAAATCAGTAGCCGATTGCGCGCTGCTCGACCAGCTGCTGGCGGCGGATGACCACGCGATCCCGGTCGCCGCCGACGTCCGTGGGTTGCGCCTGGCGTTGCCGCGAACGCTGTTCCAGGACGACTTGTCCGCAGCGGTCGCGAGTGCCTTCGGCGCGGCATTGACGCGCCTTTCGGCTGCCGGCGCGACGCTGGTCGAACTGCCGATGCGCGAGGTTGCGCTGGCGGCTTCGGTCAATCCGCGTGGCGCCATCAGCAGCGCAGAGGCGTTCTGGTGGCATCGGAACTTGATTGCCGAGCGGGCGGATCAATACGATCCGCGGGTGATTGCCCGGATTCGACCCGGTGAGGCGATCAGCGCGGCGGATTACATCGAGATGCTGCAGCAGCGCAAGGCATTCGTGCGAACCATCGACGCTGCAGTCCATGGTTTTGACGCCATGTTGATGCCGACGACGCCGGATATCGCGCCCACAATCGCCGAATGCAGCAAGGACGATGTCAGCTATTTCCGCCTCAACTCCCGCATGCTGCGCAATCCATCCGTCGTCAACTTGTTCGATGGTTGCGCACTTTCCGTGCCCTGCCATACGCCCGGTAGCGCGCCGGTCGGGCTGATGATTGCGGGAACTCAGGGCAGCGACCGCAGGATTCTGGCGATCGGTCTTGCGGTCGAGGAAGTGCTGGCGCAAGCGCGTCTTTGAAGGCTCTGCTACTTGTTGCGCTCGCGCATGATGCGACCCTTGTCGCGTTGCCAGTCACGGTCCTTCTCGGCGTCGCGCTTGTCGTGCTCTTTCTTGCCCTTGGCCAGGCCGAGTTCGACCTTGACCTTGTTACCCTTCCAGTACATCTGCAGCGGAATCAGCGTGTAACCCTTGCGCTCGACGGCGCCGACCAGCCGGTACAGCTCCAGTTTGTGCAGCAGCAGCTTGCGCAGGCGCAGCTTTTCGACAATGACGTGGGTAGACGCCGACAGCAAAGGGCTGATCTGCGCACCGAACAGGAAAGCCTCGCCGTTGCGTAGTTGCGCAAAGCTTTCGCCGAAGGAAATGCGCCCGTCGCGCAGGCTCTTCACTTCCCATCCCTGCAGGACAATCCCAGCCTCGAAGCGCTCATCGATGTGATAATCGAAGCGTGCGCGCTTGTTGACGGCGATCTGCTTGTTGCGTGAGCTATCGTCTTTCTTCTTGGTCATGACTTCGACAACCCATGGCATCCGAGCCCAGCTCTCCATATTCGCCCGATACGGGTCCTGGTGCCAAGTCCGGTGCGGAACGTTCCGAGGTGCGCGTTCAGCGTCAGGCCCTGGTGCCTTATGTGCCGGCGCGCATGTTCAGCCTGGTCGCCGACTGTACGCGTTACCCGCAATGGTTCGACTGGTGTTGCGGCGCGCGCGTGCTGGAACGCGATGGCAATCGACTGCGCGCGGAGTTGTCGGTGCGGGTGGCGGGAATCTCGCTGAGCTTTTCGACGGAGAACGTGGAGACACCGCCGGCGCAGATCGACTTGACCTTGCTGCAGGGTCCGTTCCGCCAGTTGAGCGGTCGTTGGCGCTTCGAACCGATTGGGGATTTTGGTACGCGAGTTGGCCTCGATCTGGTCTTCGAGGTGAACTCGGGTCTGATCGCTGGTGCCTTGACGATGGGTTTCCGACGCCTCGCGGATCGCATGGTCGACGATTTCTGCAGGGCGGCGCGCAAGGAATTCGCCAGTGCCTGAACGAATATTCGTCGAAGTGGCCTATGCGGTGTCGGATCGACAGTGGTTACGCATGGTCGAGCTGCCGCTGGGCGCAAGTGTGAGCGAGGCGGTCATGGCCTCGGGTCTGGTCGCCGAGGCAGGCCTTGTCGAGCCGCTGGATGCAGGTGTATTCGGGCGCCGCTGCGCTGCTTCAGCGCCGCTGCGCGACGGCGATCGCGTCGAGATCTACCGGCCGCTCAGCTTTGACCCGATGGAATCGCGGCGCCGCCGCGCCGCGAAGTCGGGACGGCCTTAGCCCGGGCGCGCTCCGGGCGGGACAATCGGTGACTCAGCCCTCGTCGGCGTCGTTGCCATCCTCGGCCACCGCATCGGGCGAATCCGCCTCGGCGGCCTTCGCAGCAGCAGCGCTCTTGCCGGGCTCGTAGTCGCCCTCGGTGCGCACCAGCACGTTGTCCTCGAAGTAGACGGTCAGGCGCTTGAGGTCGATTTTGCCCTCGCTGTCCTTGTAGCTGGATACGTAGTCCCAACGATTGTCATGAAACGGGCTCTGAACGGCGGGGGTTCCGAGTACCAGGATCACCTGACGCTTGGTCATGCCGGGTTTCAGGGCGTCGACCTGGTCGAGTTCGAGCAGGTTGCCCTGCTGGACGTCCTGTTTGTAGAGCCATCCACAACCGGACAAGAGCACGGTCACAATCAGGGCCAGAATCAGGGAAGCAGGCAGTCGCATCAGAATTCCACGTCAGGGTACCGGAAGCGGTGGATAATACAGACGCAGAGATCAACCCGATCCCAACGAACCCAAAGGTGAGAACATGACCGATCGCGTTGAGCGAACTGTCGAAAGTCAGGACCTGCGCAAGGTCGGGCTCAAGGTTACCCATCCGCGCATGCGCATCCTCGACATCCTGAGCAATGCGCAGAAAAAACACATGACGGCAGAAGACGTCTACCGCGAACTGCTGGATCAGGGCGATGACATCGGGTTGGCGACCGTTTACCGGGTGCTGAACCAGTTCGAGGCTGCCGGCATCGTGGTCCGCCATCATTTCGAGGGTGGCCAATCGGTCTATGAACTCGACGCCGATGGCCATCACGACCACATGGTCTGTGTCGAGACCGGTCGCGTGATCGAGTTCCAGAACAGCGAGATCGAGCGCCTGCAGCGGGAAATTGCCGATCAGGCAGGTTATGAACTCAAGGATCACAGCCTGGTGCTGTACGTGCGGCCGAAGCGCGTTTAGCGTCGGATTTCTGCCGCAGTGCGTTGCCGGAGCGACCTTGCGTCGCGGTTTCAGGGAGGACGATTTCGCGTCACTACCACCGGCAGATCGATCACTCAGCCGCGACGTGTACGTCGCTCCTGCCCGGAAGCATTCAGTCGTTGCAGCAGATCTGCCGCTGCAGCGCGCGTCGCGTCGGTGATGTCCACGCCACCCAGCATCCGCGCCAGTTCGCCGATGCGACCGTCGTCGTCCAGAATTTCGACCTGCGACTCGGTTCGGTCTTCGGCCTTGGTCTTGTTGACCCGATAATGATGGTGCGCGCAGGCGGCGACCTGCGGCAAGTGGGTGACGCACAGCACCTGGCGGCGGCGACCGAGTTCGCGCAGTTTGCGGCCGACGATTTCGGCGACGGCGCCGCCGATACCCGAATCGACTTCGTCGAACACCAGCACCGGTGTGTCGTCGAGAGCGATGGTGGCGACCTTGATTGCCAGGCTGATGCGCGCCAGTTCGCCGCCAGACGCGACTTTGCGCAACGGGCGAGGCGGCATTCCCGGATTGGCGGTGACCTCGAACTCGATCTCGTCGTTGCCGCTGGACCGCGGTTCGCCGCCGCTGGATTCGATGGTGCACTCGAAGCGGCCACCGCCCATTCCAAGTTCCTGCATCAGCGCGGTGACCTCGTCGGCAAGCCGCTGGGCGGCGTCGACGCGGCGCTGACTCAGGAGCTCGGCGGCCCACTGATAGGCCGCAAGGCTTTCGTCCAGCTGGCGCGCCAGAGTCGCAAGGCGCGCACCAGCGCCCTCGGCACTGGCCAGGCGGGAAGCCAGATCGCTGCGTACCCCATCGAGATCGCGCATGGCGACACGATGCTTGCGCGCCAGTGCGTGCAGCCGGCCAAGATCGCGTTCAAGTTCGGCGAGACGTTGCGGATCGACATCGATGGCCTCGCGGCGCCGGCGGATCTGCGCCAGGGCCTCGCCGACTTGCACGCTGGCGGATTCGACCAGGTTTGCCGCTTCGCCGAGTTCGGCGTCGTACGCCTGGAGTCGCTGCAATTCGTGCTGGGCGTGTCCCAACTGACGCTCGGCGCTGTTGCCGTCGTCGCCGGACAGCGCGTCTTCCAGCCGCGCCAGCCCGTCGATCAGTTCGCCGGCGTGCGCCAGTCGCTTGTGCTCGTTCTCGATCTCCGCGAGGCGCTCGGGTCGCGGATCGGCCTGGTCCAGCTCGGCGAGTTCGTGCTTCAGGAAATCGATCAGGTCGCTGCCGTCTCGATGGTTGCGGCGCAGCGCGTCGATCTCGGCGCAGAGTTCCCGCCAGCGTTGCGCGGCCTCGCGGACGCTCGCGCAGCAAGTGGCGTTCTGCGCGAACTGATCGATCAGCTCCAGTTGGTGCGCGCGCGACAGCAGCGCCTGGTGCTCGTGCTGGCCGTGGATCTCGACCAGCAGTCCGGCGAGTTCGCGCAGTTGCATCAGGGTGGCGGGGCGACCGTTGATGAATCCGCGCGAGCCGCCGTCGGCGCGCACCACGCGTCGCAACAAGCAGGTGGTTTCGTCGTCGAGCGCCTGCTCCTGCAACCACTGGCGCACGAAAGGCAGCTCTGCGAGTTCGAATTCGGCACAGATTTCGGTACGTTCGGCGCCGCTGCGGACGGCACCGCTATCGCCGCGGCCGCCGGCAACCAGAGCCAGCGCGTCGACCAGGATGGACTTGCCGGCGCCGGTTTCGCCGGTGATGACACTCATGCCCGAGGCCATCGTCAGGTCGACTTTGCCGACCACGGCGAGATCGCGGATGCTCAGGCTGTGCAGCATGGATGAACGGACTCCGCGGCAGTGGTCGACCAGCGGGCACTATCGCCGTGGGATGGCTGCGGATGCAACCGGGTGCTGTTGGCGACGGGCCGCTGCGGCTCCGGCATTGCGCCACCGCAACAAAAGCGGCGCCGCAGGCGCGGCGCCCTGCGAAGGCGCGGTGCGGCCGCGACCCTCGACGCAGGTCGCTCCTGCAACCGGATACCGTCCCCGGCCTTGACCCCGGCCAGTTCACCCCCAATTGTGCAGTGGGCAGCAGAGCGCTGCCGTTGCCAATGGATGGATGGTCTTGGTGCATTCCCTCGACGCCCGCGCCCGCAAACTGCTGCACGACCTGATCGCGCGCTACATCGAGGGCGGCGAGCCGGTCGCGTCGGCAAAGTTGGCGCGCGAGTGCGGGCTGGACCTGAGTCCGGCGACGATCCGCAACATCCTTGCCGATCTCGAGGCCGGGGGATTGATCCGTTCGCCGCATACCTCGGCTGGACGCGTGCCGACACCGCTCGGTTATCGCCTGTTCGTCGACTCGCTGATCGAGGTCGAAGTGCCGGCCGAGCCCTTGGTCGACGTCATCCAGGCGCGCCTGCCGGTGGATGGTGCGCCCGATCAGGTGCTGCGCTGCGCCAGTCGTCTGCTGTCGGAGTTGACCGGATGCGCCGGTATCGTCTCGGTTCCGCGCCGCGAGCGATTGCCGCTGCGGCAGATCGATTTTGTGCAACTGGCGCCGCGGCGCCTGCTGGTGATCCTGGTGTTCGATGATGGCCAGGTGCAGAACCGCCTGGTGCAGACTCAGCACTGTTTCGACGCCGCCCAGCTGGAACGCGCCGCCCAGGTGTTGAACCAGCGCTTCGCCGGCCAGTTGTTGCCGGCGATCCACCAGAGCCTGGCCGGCGATCTGTTGGCGGCGAAGGCCGCGCTGGATGCGGCCAGTGGTCCGGTGGTCGACGCCGTCGAGGCGGCGTTGCGGGTGCCCAATGAGGACCAGTTGCTGATCGCCGGCGAAGGCCGCCTTGCCGCCCACGCCGAACTCGCCGATGTGCAGCGTCTGCGTGGCCTGTTCGAAGCCTTCGAGCGTCAACGCGATCTGCTGGAGCTGGTCGAGAATGCGGTGCGTGCGGATGACGTGCGTCTTTTCATCGGCGAGGAGTCCGGCTTCGAGCCTTTCGCCGCATGTTCGGTCATCACGGCACCGTATCGACGCGATGGGCGCCCGATCGGCGTGCTTGGCGTCATCGGGCCGACCAGACTTGATTATCAGCGGGTGATTCCGGTGGTGCGTGCGACTGCGCAAGCGGTTGGCAATGCCTTGAATCTGGCCTGACCGCCCCAACTTGCGATGAGCTGAAGAGGTCTTGCGCGGCTCGGGGCAGATTTGTCCGCGGTCCGCGCAAGCCCGACATATTCATTGAATCGTCCAGAGAGAGTGACACGCAATGCACGCATCCGCGGAGCAGGAACATCCGGAATCCGACATTGCGGCCGACGCCGAGGGCTTCGGTCCGAGCGACTCGGTCGAGACCTTGCGTCAACGCATCGCCGAACTCGAAGCCGAACAACTTCGTGAGCGAGCCGAAGCCGAGAACCAGCGCAAACGCTGGCTGCGCGAGTTCGAACTGGCGCGCAAATTTGGTGTCGATCGTTTGCTCAACGACTTGCTGCCGGTGATCGACAGTCTGGAGCAGGGAATCAAGGCGGCCGACGCCAGCGGCGCCGGCATCGAGAGCCTCAAGGAGGGCTCAGAGATGACCTTGCGCTTGCTGCAGAAGGCGGCCGACTCCCATGGGCTGAGCAGCGTCGACCCGATGGGCGAGCCGTTCAACCCGGATCTGCACCAGGCGATCGGCATGCAGCCATCGAGCGAGGTTCCGGCCGACCATGTGATGGTCGTGCTGCAGAAGGGGTATCGCTTGCACGACCGGCTAGTACGTCCGGCGTTGGTGATGGTGAGTCAGGGGTGAGCGGCGCGGCACGGGCCGTCTGTGGCGAAGCTGCTTTTCCGGCGCCGCTTGCCCCATGCCGCGTTTCCCCACCCTTGGACACGTGAATTTCGTCCCCATCTAGTGCGTCAGTCGGGGCATGTCCCCAGAACGATTTCGAATTTCAGGAGTCAGATCAATGGGCAGAATCATCGGTATCGATCTCGGGACCACCAATTCCTGTGTCGCCATCATCGAGGGCGGTACGGTCAAGGTGATCGAAAATTCTGAGGGCGATCGCACGACGCCGTCGGTGGTGGCCTTCACCAAGGATGGCGAAGTGCTGGTCGGTGCTGCGGCCAAGCGCCAGGCCGTCACCAACGCCAAGAACACGCTGTACGCGGTCAAGCGCCTGATCGGGCGCAAGTTCAGCGAGCAGGTGGTGCAAAAAGACATCGACATGGTGCCGTACGCCATCATTGAAGCCGACAACGGCGATGCCTGGATCGACGCCGGCGGCAAGAAGATGGCGCCGCCGGAAATCTCGGCGCGCGTGCTGATGAAGATGAAGAAGACCGCCGAGGACTATCTCGGGGAGCCGGTCACCGAAGCGGTGATCACGGTTCCGGCCTACTTCAACGACAGCCAGCGTCAGGCGACCAAGGATGCCGGCCGTATCGCCGGTCTCGAGGTCAAGCGCATCATCAACGAGCCGACCGCGGCGGCCTTGGCCTATGGTCTGGACAAAAAGGGCGCCGGCGACCGCAAGATCGCCGTGTACGATCTCGGCGGCGGCACCTTCGACGTGTCGATCATCGAGATCGCCGAAGTCGACGGCGAGAAGCAGTTCGAAGTGCTCGCCACCAACGGCGACACCTTCCTCGGTGGCGAGGATTTCGACCTGCGCGTGATCGACTTCCTGGTCGACGAGTTCCGCAAGGAACAGGGCATCGATCTGCGCAACGATCCGCTGGCGCTGCAGCGCCTCAAGGATGCAGCCGAACGTGCCAAGATCGAGTTGTCGTCGTCGATGCAGACCGACGTCAATCTGCCGTACGTGACCATGGATGCGTCCGGTCCGAAGCACCTGAACGTCAAGCTGACGCGCGCCAAGCTGGAATCGATCGTCGACGACCTGGTCAAGCGCACCATCGAACCTTGCCGTACGGCGCTCAAGGATGCCGGACTGCGCGTGGGCGACATCTCCGAGGTGATTCTGGTCGGTGGCCAGACGCGCATGCCCAAGGTCCAGGAAGCGGTCAAGGAGTTCTTTGCCAAGGAACCGCGCAAGGACGTCAATCCGGACGAAGCGGTCGCCATGGGCGCCGCGATCCAGGGCGGCGTGCTGGCCGGCACGGTCAAGGACGTGCTGCTGCTCGACGTCACCCCGCTGTCGCTCGGCATCGAGACGCTGGGTGGCGTGATGACCAAGCTGATCGAGAAGAACACCACCATCCCGACGCGTGCGGCGCAGGTGTTTTCGACTGCCGAAGACAACCAGACGGCAGTGACGGTGCACGTATTGCAGGGTGAACGCGAACAGGCTCGCTACAACAAGTCGCTGGCCAAGTTCGACCTGGCCGGCATCGAAAGCGCGCCGCGTGGCATGCCGCAGGTCGAAGTGACCTTCGACATCGATGCCAACGGCATCCTGCACGTGTCGGCCAAGGACAAGAAAACCGGCAAGGAACAGCGCATCGAGATCAAGGCGGGATCCGGCCTCTCCGAGGAAGAGATCCAGCAGATGGTCAAGGATGCCGAGGCGCACCGCGACGAGGACAAGAAGTTCCACGAACTGGTCAATGCCCGCAATCAGGCCGACGCGCTGCTGCACGAGACCCGCAAGGCGGTCAAGGAAGCGGGCGACAAGGTCGACGGCGCGCAGATCGCCAAGGTCGAAACTGCGTTGGCGGAACTCGAGACCGCGATGAAGGGCGACAACAAGGCGGCCATCGAGGCCAAGACCCAGGCACTGGCCGAAGCGTCGCAGAGTTTGCGCGCAGCTGCCGCCGGTGGTCAGGGTGGCCCGGCGCCGGGTGGCGAACAGGCGTCCAGCGCCAAGCCGCAGGATGATGTGGTCGACGCCGAGTTCACCGAAGTGGATGGGGACAAGCGCTGACCGACGGTTGTTTCGGGGCGCGCGGCCGCAGGGCCGCGCGCTTCGTTGCGTGAGGCAAGCAGGAGGAAAAGGGAAAATGGAAAAAGGAAAAAGGAAGGGCCAAAGCAAGGCGTCGCGAACTTGCGGTGCTGTTGACGTCCCTTTTTCCTTTTTCCTTTTTCCTTTTTCCTGACCGACCATGTCGAAGCGCGACTACTACGAAGTCCTCGGCGTCCAGAAGACCGCATCCGAGGATGAACTGAAAAAGGCGTTTCGACGTCTGGCGATGAAGTTGCATCCGGATCGCAATCCGGACGATCCGGCGGCTCAGGACAAGTTCAAGGAGGCCAAGGAGGCCTACGAAATCCTGTCGAATGCCGAGCAGCGCGCGGTTTACGACCGTTATGGGCATGCCGGTCTGAGCGGCGCGGGCGGCCGCGGTGGCGGTCCGGGTGGTCCCGATCTTGGCGATATCTTCGGCGACATCTTCGGCGACATCTTTGGCGGCGGACGCGGCGGCGGCCAGCGCCAGCGGCGTGGCTCGGATGTGCGTTATGTCATGGAGCTGGACCTCGAAGAGGCCGTCAACGGTGTCGAACGCGAGATTCGCGTGCCGACCCTGGTGGGTTGCCACCATTGCAATAGTTCGGGCTCGGCCGACGGCAAGACCGGTACTTGCAAGACCTGCGCCGGCCACGGTCGCGTGCGCATGCAGAACGGTATCTTTTCGATCCAGCAGACCTGCCCGACTTGCGGCGGCGCCGGCAAGTCCATCTCCAATCCATGTACTTACTGCCATGGAGCGGGACGCCTGGAAGAAGAGAAACTGGTTCGCGTCAAGGTGCCGGCGGGTGTCGACCAGGGCGATCGCATCCGCCTGAGCGGTGAAGGCGAGGCGGGCCCTGCGGGCAGTTCGGCGGGCGACCTGTATGTCGAGATGGCGGTGCGCGAGCATCCGATTTTCAAGCGTGAGGGCGACGATCTCTATTGCGAGATCCCGATCCGCGTCACCACCGCCTCGCTCGGCGGCGAGTTGAAGATCCCGACACTCGATGGCAGCGCGGTCCTGAAGATTCCCGATGGCACCCAGACCGGCAAGGTGTTCCGTTTGCGCGGCAAGGGCGTGCAATCGGTGCGCAGCCACAACAAGGGCGACTTGTTGTGTCGCGTCGTCGTCGAAACCCCGGTCAAGCTGACGGCCGAACAACGCGAACTGCTGGCACAGTTGGAAACCAGCTTCACCGGCGAGTCGTCGGAACACAGCCCACGATCCAGCGGTTGGCTCGACAGCGTCAAGGACTTCTTCAGCCGCATCGGAGCCTAGTGCCGATTTGCAAGTGCGCCAGGGGTCATAATTCCGGCTTCTGACCATTGTGGCGGTCTTCATGCATCCCGAAACACCCGTTCGTCTTGCCGTCCATGGAGCCTCCGGGCGCATGGGCATCGAGGTCCTGCGTGCGGCGCGGCTGCGCCACGATTGCGAGGTGAGGGCCACGCTGGTCCGGGCGGCCTCAGCCTGGGTTGGCGAGCCGGTCGCGCTGGCCTTTGGTCGCGATGCACCGGACATCGACTTTCTTTCGGCGCTCGATCCGGACACCGGGCTCGACGCGATCATCGATTTCTCGACGCCGGATGCATTGGCGACGCCGCTGGCCATCGCGTTGGAGCGTAGGATTGCGCTGGTTTGCGGCACCACCGGGCTCAGTGCCGCGCAGATGGACGAACTGAAGGCGGCGGCGAGCCGGATACCGGTGCTGTGGAGCGCCAACTTCAGCATCGGCGTGGCGCTGCTCAAGCGCATGGCGGCGATGGCGGCGGCCCAGCTCGGCCCCGATTTCGATGCGGAGATTCTCGAGGTTCATCACCGGCACAAGAAAGACGCTCCATCGGGCACCGCGCTGGCGCTTGGGCGCGCGATCGCCGAAACGCGCGGTCATGGGTTCGACGATGTCGCGCGTTACAGCCGCGACCGCGTTGGCGAGCCCCGAGCGGATCACGAGATCGGGTTCGCGGTCATGCGTGCGGCCGATGTGGTCGGCGAGCACACCGTATTGTTTGCATCCGCGGGCGAGCGGCTGGAATTGACCCACCGGGCGAGTTCGCGATCGATCTTCGCCAGCGGCGCGGTGCGCAGTGCCGTGTGGCTGGCGCGCCAGGGCGCCGGCTGGTACGACATTTCCGACGTTCTGGGGTAAGCCGATGGCGACATTGACACCGTTCCACCTCGCGTTTCCGGTGCACGATCTGGCCCAGGCGCGCGCCTTCTACGGCGGTTTGCTGGGTTGCCCTGAGGGTCGCTCCAGCGCGCGTTGGGTCGATTTCGATTTCTACGGGCATCAGATCGTCGCGCACCTCGCCGAGGACTGCGGCGTGCGTGCACAGAACCCGGTCGACGGGCACGACGTGCCGGTTCCGCATTTTGGCGTGGTGCTCGAATGGACCCGGTTTCACGCGTTGGCCGAACGCCTGCGCGAGCGCGGGATGGCTTTCGTGATCGCGCCGTATATCCGCTTCGCCGGATTGCCCGGGGAACAGGCGACGATGTTTTTCCTCGATCCGTCCGGCAACGCGCTGGAGTTCAAGTCGTTTCGCGATTTCGGGCAGATCTTCGCCACCGAGTAGGCCAATCGTCAATTCGGTGGAAGCGGGGGCTCCTGGCTGCCCGGCGAAGGCGGCGGCACGTCCGCCGCCGCTTGCCTGCGCAATCGATGCAGTCGTGCCGTGAACCGTCGTCCTTCCCAGGCGATCACGCGCCAGGCAACGTCGCCCAGCATCGCGAACAGAAGGCCCACGATCACGCCGCCGATGAACAGCGCATTGGCGTAGAAGGCGGCGGTCGGCATCGACTCGCCGATACCCAGTGTGCGCATCAGGGTGGCGCCGACCCATCCGGTGAACGCATAAACCGGGACAACCGTCAGCGGGTTGGTCAGAAACTGCAAGGCGACCATCACGGTCAGATTGGCGCGAAACAACAGAGCTGCGCCGAAGGCGATGAAGGCCTGGATCCCATACAGTGGCAGCAGCGCGATCACCGAGCCTGCATAAAGCGCCGGCAGCACCTGAGCGCGCTTGAATGACCACAGATACGGGCGCAGACGCGCGTGTTCGGCGAACCACTTGATGACCGGATAACGGTGAACATTCGCCCGTCGCGGCAACGGGCGCAGCAGGCGACGCATTCGCTTGCGCCGCAGCAACCACTCCCGAAGTACGCGTTCGTATTCTCCCCGCATGGGCGCAGTGTAGCGCGTGGTCATCCGATCTCGCGAACGAAGTGCACGCCGCGCGGTTCATAGGCCAGCCGCGCATAGAAGGCTCGCGCCGGAAGATTCACGGCGTACGCGTCCAGCGTCACCAGGTCGCAGCCCTGCTCGCGCGCCCACTGCTCGATCCAGCGCATCAGGCCTTCGCCGATGCCACGCTCGCGCCAATCCGGCAGGACGACCAGGTTCTCGACGTAGGCCACCGGGCCGGAGAACAAGTGCAAACGCCGACTGTAGCCGGCCATGCCGACGATGTCGTTCCCACTGAAGGCGCCCAGACATTGCCAGCCTTGGGCGCGCATGCCGGTCATCCGCTCGATAACCGTGGCTGCGTCCAGTTGCGGCTCGAGCAGGGCAAAGAGCCTGGGCAGATGCCGATAGTCGTCGTCATCGAAAGGTCGCAGCGC
Organism: uncultured Rhodanobacteraceae bacterium; assembly: GCA_937928755.1. Classification (GTDB taxonomy): domain Bacteria; phylum Pseudomonadota; class Gammaproteobacteria; order Xanthomonadales; family SZUA-5; genus JADKFD01. The sequence continues at coordinate 18,532 of CALEZI010000010.1, forward strand.
GACCACGTCGGCGCAGGTTTCGGGCATGGCGTTGGCTCGTCGTCGCGTCGCGAATGCTCTCGAGAATGCAGGCGGGTGGAGCAATTGTTTCAGCGCCTTGTGGCCTGGATGCGTCGTTGTTTTCAGCCCGTCGACACCGCCCCGGGTGTTCCACCAATCGCGCGGTATGCTGATCAAGCTTGATCGGTCTCAGTCTCGCCATGGCCTTGCCATGACGCCCTCGCCTCGGGCCAAACTGCAGCAGAAATTACTTGCACTTGCCATCGCCGCACTACACTAGCATCCCGGGCTCCGTGAGGCAGGACCGCCAGACGATGCGATTGCAAACCAAATTGCCTAAGGTCGGCACCACGATCTTCACCGTGATGTCGCAACTGGCGGCACAGCACCAGGCCGTCAACCTGGGGCAAGGATTCCCCGATTTCGAAGGGCCGGCCGCCTTGCACGAAGCGCTGCATCGGCACACGCTGGGCCAGCGCAACCAGTACGCGCCGATGCCCGGCATCCTGACGCTGCGCCAGGCAATTGCCGCCAAGACGCAGGCGCTGTATGGCTACCGTGTGGATGCCGACGATGAGATCACCGTCACCAGCGGGGCGACCGAAGCACTGTTCGCGGCGATTCATGCGGTGGTTCGGCCTGGCGACGAGGTGATCGTGCTCGATCCCTGTTACGACTGTTACGACCCCGCAATCGAACTGGCCGGCGGCCATGCGGTGCATGTGCCGCTGACACCGCCGAACTTCAACGTCGACTGGCAACGCGTTCGCGATGCGCTCTCGCCGCGCACGCGGATGATCATGATCAATTCGCCGCACAACCCGACCGGCGCGACACTGTCTCGCGGCGATCTCGATACGCTCGCCGACTTGATCCGCGACAGCGAAATCCTGGTGCTCTCCGATGAGGTCTACGAGCACATCATCTTCGACGGCCGCCAACATCAAAGTGTGCTCGGCCACGCCGAACTGGCGCCGCGAAGTTTCGCCATCTCCAGCTTCGGCAAGACCTACCACATCACCGGCTGGAAGGTGGGTTACTGCATCGCGCCCCCGACACTGACGGCCGAGTTCCGCAAGGTGCACCAGTTCCTGACCTTCTGCACCTTTCACGCGGCGCAGTGGGCGCTGGCCGACATCCTCGTGGCGGATCCGCAGCACTACCTCGACCTGCCACGCTTCTACCAGGAGAAGCGCGACGACTTCGTGCGGGCGCTGGCGCCGTCGCGATTCAAACTGTTGCCGGTGCAGGGCGCGTACTTTCAGCTTGCCGACTATTCGGCAATCAGCGACGAGGACGACTTCAGCTTCTGCAAGCGCCTGGTTTCCGAGCATGGCGTGGCAGCGATACCGTGTTCGGCGTTCTACGCATCGCCGCCGGATCAGAGGCTGGTCCGATTCTGCTTCGCCAAGACCCAGGCCACGATGGATGCTGCGGCGGAGCGACTATGCGCGATCTGAGCGTTGCTCTGGTACAGGCCGCCACCGTCTGGCACGACGCACGCGCCAATCGTGAGCTTTACGGCACTCAGGTCCTCGGACTTGCCGGGCGCGCCGACCTGATCGTTCTGCCGGAGACCTTTTTATCCGGGTTCTCCAACGATGCAGTCGAGCGTGCCGAGGCGATGGACGGCACCAATGTGCAGTGGATGCGCGAACTGGCGCGCGACGTCGGTGCTGTGGTCACCGGCAGTCTGGTGATCCGCACAGGGCAGGGCGTTTTCAATCGCCTGATCTGGGCGCGACCGGATGGAACGCTGGCTCATTACGACAAGCGTCATTTGTTCCGCATGGCGGACGAGCACCAGCGTTATGCCGCCGGCAGCGAACGCTTGATCGTGGAGATTGCAGGTTGGCGCGTATGTCCGCTGGTCTGCTACGACCTGCGTTTTCCAGCATTCATCCGCAATCGCTTCGATCAGGCCGAACAGCGACTCGACTACGACATGGTCCTGTTCGTCGCCAACTGGCCCAGCCCACGACGGCATGCCTGGCGCATGCTGCTGCGTGCGCGCGCGATCGAGAACCTGGCCTATTGCGTCGGCGTCAATCGTGTCGGCACTGACGGCAACCAACTGCACTACGCCGGCGACAGCGTCGCGCTCGATTTTCTCGGTGAGGTGCTGGTGGAACTCGGCAGCGAACCGGGCGTGGTCACCGCACGCTTGTCGGCGGAGAAGCTGGCGGCGCATCGCGCGCGCTTCCCCGCGTGGTTGGATGCCGACGAGTTCGAGTTGCGCGTTTGAGGATGGCGAGTTGGCAGGAATGCGCCGGCGGTCGGCGCATCGCTACGGGCGAATGGCGAACGGCGGATTGGCGTTGACCTGGCCATCCTCTTCGATCACCGCATAAGTCTGCGCTGCCGCGTCGAGCACGATAGGTACCGCCGGCTGGAACAGCGGCTTGCGCACGAACTTCAGCGTCCAGCCAAAATGTTCCAGGCTGCGCAATGCCTCCACCTGTGCTGGATTCAGCAGGCGCTCCAGCACCCAATTGGCCGGCGGCGCATCACTGCGCCTTTCGCGATCAGGCATTGCCAACCTCTGGCCTCAATGAATGGCCGTTACATCCTGCGACAGTTGCACGGACAATTCAACCCGGAACCCTGAGCATCAGTCTCCGAGCGCGCGTATTGCCGTCATGCGGCGATCGGCCAGGCGCTGGCGGTCGGCCTGTGCCAGCGGACCCAGCGCCCACCAGCGCAAGTCGAGCGCCGCACGCTGCTCGGCGCGAGCCACTGTATGGCCGGTCGCCATGCGTGCGGCCAGTTTCTCCACCTGCAGGTTCATGCGGGCGGCCTGGGCGCTCGCCGGTGAGTCGACGCCGGCGAGGAATTCGTACTCCAGGGCCAGGCGCTCGCCTTGCGCGTTCTGCTCCGCAAGCAGCGACACGCCCGCGTCGCTGGTCGCGAGCGCCGTACTCATGCGCTGCAGGCGCGTCGTCAGCGCACCGGCAATCGGTGCATCGAACAGCGCAACGGCGCCTTTGAGTGCAGCAAGGGCGTCGCTGCTGTCGATGTCCTGCGACCAGTGGGCCTCCAGCGCATCGAGTTGTGCGGCGATGTCGATGACTTGTTGCAGTCGCGTCGATGCTTCGGCCTGACGCCGCGCGCTTGCGGCGGCTTGAGCCTGGGACACGGCCTGGTCGTAATCGCGCTCGAGGTCGCGCGGACGATTGGGCTCGTTGCGCCACGCCTGCTCGATGCGGGCCAATTCGGCGTCGACGTGTGCCGCATCCAGTGCACCGGTCGGCAATGAACGCAATTCATCGATCAAGCCCTGCGCGGAGGCGCGTTCGGCATCGCGACCGGCGTCGACCGCCTTGAGTTCGTCGTTGCGGCGCTCGAACAACGGATCGATGAGTGCGCGAAACTCCTGCCACAGGGCCTGGTCGGTCTTCTGCGAGCCCTTGCCGAGCGTCTGCCAGCGCTTTTGCGCGGACTTTGCGAGATCCAGCGCCGCATCCAGTTCAGCGTGCGCCAACTGCCGCCGCAACTGCGCAATCAGCTTCTGCTTCTCTTCGGCGATCGCAGCGAAGCGCGCGTCGATGGCCGCCGAGCAGCCTTCGATCAGTTGTTTCAGTTGCTTGCCGATGTCGCCGCGCTGGCGCGGGTCGACCGCGTCCAGCAAGCGCAGGCGATCGCCCGATTCGCGCTTGAGCGCGATCAGCGCGCTGATCGCGGTGCTTTCGCTGGCCAGCTCAGCCTGCGCACGCTGGATGTAGGCACCGATCTCTTCGCTGCGTTTGCCGCGGACTTCCTTGCGCTTTTCGAAGTAACCGCGGGCCGGTTCCAGTGCCTTGTGGCAGAGGAAGCGGAAGCGCCTGGCCAACCCGGACTCCGGCGGGGCTGCGCCGGGATCGGCTTCGCTGTCGTCGATGCGTTTCCACGCGCTCTTCAGTTCTGCGATCTTGTTCGCCAACCCATCCGGATGCATGCCGCTGCCGATCAGGGCTTCGACTTCCTCGCACAGTCGCAGGCGGACCTTGTTGTCCGACCAGCGCTGCCACTGCGCCAGCTTGTCGATGCGCGGATCGATCGCGGCCAGCTTGCGGGCCAGCGACCTGGCGCTGTCGCCGGTCAGTCCTTCGACGGCGCTGCGTGCGTGCGCTCGCGCAGCCCGGGCACTGGCCAACTGGCCGGCCTCGATCGCGGCATCGACGTTGGCGATCGCCTGCTCCACCAACTGGCGGGCGTTCTCCAGCGCCACGGCGTTGGCTTGCGCGGCGGCTCGCAATGCGCCGATCCGCGCGTCGAAAGCGGCAGCGAGTGCGGCGTCTTCGCCGCCGCGCTCGGGCTTGGCCGTCCATGTCGATGTCCAGCGGCGCTGCAACGATTCGATGTCAGTGGACGCGGCATCGGTCATTTCCAGGGCACGTTGCAGCAGTGCCGCGAGTTCCGCGTCGGCCACGTCGCTGGCAGCGATAGCCGCTGCATCGGGTTCTGGCGCAGCGGCTTCCGCCGCGATCGCGCTGACCTCGGGCACGGCTGTGACCTCAGGTACTTCGCCGATGCGGGCAATTGCGCTGATCGCCGCACGCAGCGTCTGCAGCGCGCCTTCGAAACGCTTGTCGAAGCGCTCGTCGATGCGCGGGCGCAACGCCGCCCAATCGCTTTCGGCCTGAGCCAGCGCTGCCGCGGCTGCGTCGCCGGGCTGCCGCAGATGGGCTTCGACCGCCACGCACAGCGATTCGGCGCGTGCCAGCAGCGCTTCGCCTTCGCCAGCCGCCATCTTGCCCGCGTCCAGCCGCTCGCGGATGGCGCGGTACAGGCGTTTGTCGCGCGTGCGCGCCGACTGCGCCAGGCGTTCCAGCGTTGCGGTTTGTTCGATGCGCGCCAGCAACTCGATGCGCAGATCGGCGTCGGCCTCGTCGAGCACGCGATCGGCGATGTAACCGATGCGTTTGCAGCGCTCCAGCGCCGCGCGTCGCAGCTCGGGCTCCGGCGCGCGGCGCCCGATCAGTTCCAGCATGCCCTGGTCCTCGACCAGTCCCAGCGCCCTGCGGCGCTCGGCGATCGGCGCGCCGCCGACCAGCAGATCGACCAGGCGCGAGCGCGCGCGATCGCGTACGCCAGGATCGGCGTCGTTGCTCATGCGATCGGCGACCAGGGTCAGATCGTCGATGCGCTCCAGCGCCGCACGGCGTACGCTGGGTTCGGGGTCGTTGCGGACGATCTGCTGCATTTCGGCCAGCAGCGCGGGCTCGCGGCCATGCGCCACGGCAGCAACACGTTTGGCGGTGTCGCGCGACTGCCACGCGGGACGGGACAACCAGGAAAATAAGCTCATCAGGTCAACCTGCGAAAGAACTCGATACCAGTGAGATAGACACCGATGCCGGTGCAGGCATTGGTCAGAAAAAATACCAGCAAGGTGCGCGCGACGCGGTTCTTCCACCAGCCGCGCCATTGCTTGAGGTCGTCGCGCAGCGCTTCGAAGTCGGCCACGCGCGGCTTGCGGATCCACACCTCGGCGCCTGCACTGAACATGCCGGCAGCGAGCGCCGGATGCAATACCGTCAGCGGCGCCGACAAGAATGCCGCCAGGACGCTCAACGGGTGACCTCCGGCAATGAGTGCGCCGAGCGCGGCGAATCCACCGGTTGCGATCACGTAGAACGACACGAGGTCGCGACCGACATCGGCGCCCTGGCTGAAGGCCCAGATGAAACCGCCGATCAGCAGGGCGATCACCGCATAGCCGATCAATTTCGGCCACACGCTCGGCGGCGGCAAGGCGCGCAGCGATTCGACGCTTTCGGTGTCGCCCGGATCGCGGCCTTCCAGCGCGCGCGCCAGTCCGGCCAGATGACCAGCGCCGACCACCGCCAGCACCCGTTGGCCAGGTTTGCTGGCCGAACGCAGGCGCGCCGCCATGTAGCGGTCGCGCTCGACGATCAGCGCATGGTGCAGCGGCTTGCTCTGGCGCGCGAACTCGTCGAAGGTGTTGGTCAGGATGTCGCCTTCCTTGAGCTTTTCGACGTCAGCTTCGCTGATCTCGTCGCTGCTGATCGCGCTGGCGACGAGGCCGCCGACGATCGAGAACTTGTCGACGAATCCGACGGCCGCATAGGCGCGCTTGAGCGTGACGCCGACATCGCGATCGATCAGTTCGATCGGCACCTGGCGCGCCTGCGCCTCAAGGCACGCGGCCTTCAACTCGGCGCCGGGTTCCACACCGAACTGTTCGGCGAGACGCCGCTGGTAGGCGCCGAGCGCGAGATTGGCGGCCAGCATGCCGGCCTTGCCGTCCTTGACGATCTTGAACAGATCGACGCTGCGCCAATCGTCCGGGCGCAGCAGCGAATGGTGGCGATGCTCGTCGAGTTCGACCGCTATCAGGTCGAAGGTCCGCGTGGCGATCAAATGGCGCACGGCGTCGACGCTGGCTTTGGAAACGTGAGCTGTACCGAGCAGCGTGTATTCGATGTCGCCTACACGCGTCTCGATCAGCGGTTGGCCGTCGAAAGCAGTGTAGGGGGCAGAGGGTGCGGACTCAGGTTCGGCAGTCATTCGGATGCGTTTGTTGATGGACCCAGCTCGATGGAATGCCGCGGGGTCGCCAGATTGCGGGCTGTAATAGTGGACGCTAAGGACGCAAAGTGACGCAAAGTGAAACCGGGATCAGTAATCGCACGCTTGGCCTGGATATGCTCTCAGCGCTCTTCGGCGAGGCACGATCAAGAGCTGAAATGCCGACGCGTGGTCCTCTGGCAGCCGCACGGCTCTCGTATCTCCGCACTACTGAAGGACGCCGGCGGCGCAGCTTCAATGGCCCTGGCAACTGCTGTTTTCGCGTCCTTTGCGTCCCTTTGCGTCCTTTGCGTCCAGAAAAACAGCTGCCGGGTTGCGAGGCACTTCCGGAAGAGGCCGCGCAGTCTACGCCAGCCCGGGCTAAGGCGTACGAAACCGCCGGGACAAATCGCCATATGCATCGATCCGCCGATCGCGCAGGAACGGCCAGATGCGGCGCACGTTCTCGCTGCGCCGCAAGTCGACGTCGGCGATCAGCAGTTCATCGTCGTGGTCGCCCGCACGGGCCAGCAACTCACCCTGCGGACCAGCGACGAAGCTGCTGCCCCAGAACTGGATGCCGGCGCCGTGACCCGTCGGGTCGGCTTCGAAACCGACCCGATTGCAGCTCAGCACCGGCAGGCCATTGGCAACCGCGTGGCCGCGTTGGCTGATCACCCAGGCCTCCTGCTGGCGCCTCTTCTCGGCGTCGTCGTCACGCGGGTCCCAGCCGATGGCGGTGGGGTAGAGCAACAGATCGGCGCCGGCGAGCGCCATCAGGCGCGCGGCTTCCGGATACCACTGGTCCCAGCACACCAGCACGCCGAGGCGTCCGGCGGCGGTGTCGATCGGCTCGAAACCCAGGTCGCCAGGCGTGAAATAGAACTTTTCCATGAAACCGGGATCGTCCGGAATATGCATCTTGCGATAGCGCCCGGCGATGCGGCCGTCGGCGTCGAAGACCACGGCAGTGTTGTGGTAGAGGCCCGCAGCGCGGCGTTCAAACAATGAGGCCACCAGCACCACCTGATGTGCTGCGGCGAGCGCGGCGAGACGATCGGTGCTCGGCCCCGGTATCGGCTCGGCACGATCGAACTCGGCAACCGCCTGATGCTGGCAAAAATAGGCGCCGTTGTGCAGTTCCTGCAGCAGCACCAGGCTTGCGCCAGCGGCGGCGGCCGCAGCAACACGTTCTTCGATGCGGGCCAGATTGGCGTCCACGCTGCCGCGGTCGCGATCCTGCACCAGGGCCACTTTCAGGCTCGATTTCAAGCCGCGACTCCTTCCGGTAACTGCATGGTCAGACAATGCAGGCTGCCGTTCTGCTCGATCAGCGCGCGACAGGGGACGATGACGACGTTGTGATCCGGGAACGCGGCCTGCAGTACTTCAAAAGCCTCCAGATCGGTGTCGACATCGTATCCGGGCATCAGCACACCGCCGTTGACGATCAGAAAGTTGGCGTACGAAGCAGCGAGACGACGACCATCCTGCGCATGGATGGGTGGCGCAAACGGCAATGCGAACAACTCGAACGGACGCCGCTGGCGCGTTCGCATTGCCGACAGTTCGCTGGCCATCGCATCGAGCGCGTCGAAGTGTGGATCGGAGGGTGATTCGCAGCCCTGGTAAACGATGCGTTCGGGCGACGCAAAGCGCGCCAGCGTGTCGATATGCGCATCGGTGTCGTCGCCGGCCAGTTCGCCATGTTCCAGCCACAGGAAACGGTCCACGGCCAGCGTCTGGCCGAGGATGCGTTCGACCTCGGCGCGCGACTTCCCCGGATGACGACGCGCCAGGCAGGTCCAGGTGGCCAGCAAAGTGCCATTGCCGTCGGTCTCGACTGCGCCGCCTTCGAGCGCAAAGTCGATGCGCTGGCGCGGCACATGCGAGAACAGCGGATGCGCGGCGAGTCCCTCAGGGATGGCGTCGTCGAGCTTGGCCTCGAACTTGTCGCCCCAACCGGTGAAACGGAAATCGAGCCAACGCGGCTTGTGCCCATCGAGCAAGGTGAGTGGCCCGGAATCGCGCAGCCAGGTGTCGTTGTAGGGCAGTTCGATCCAGTGGATCTCAGTCTCGGACGAGCGCGCGGCGGCGCCAATGACGTGCTGCGCATGTGCCCGAATCGCTTCATTCGGCACAATCAGGTAAACATCCTCGAAGCCGAGAATGCCGTGGATCAGTTCGCGATAGCTGCCTTCCACCGCGGCCAGATTCGCGGCCCAATCGGTGCCCTCATGCGGCCACGCCAGCAGGATTCCGGCCTGTGTTTCCCACTCGGCCGGCCAGCGGGGCGCCTTGTTCATTCGGATGGGCGCTGCGCCGGCACCGGCTTCGGACCGATCTCTTCTGCGCTCGACTTGTTGACCACGGCGTTCACGACATGGTCGTACTCGAAGTACACGGTGAACGCCGGATAGTTCCAGCGCGTGATTGGCGGCTTGCCGACTGCAGCGTGCTTGGCCTCGGGCGCACCGTATTGAGCCTCGACCGCGGCCATGCTCGCGCCAGCCCGCGGCAGTACCGAGGCCTTGGCACGTTCGACGCGCTGCACCAGCAGCGTCTGCGCTGCGACCGGGGCCGTCGCCAGAGTGGCGATCAGCGCCATCGGAATCCACAGGGCTCGAATTTTGGACACGGCACACCTCCATCGGGTCATGCTGAAGACAACGCCTAGATTAGCGCCTGCGGCAAGGGCACAGAAGAGGCACGGCAAAGGAATGTGACCGCAATGCCATGTTGCTGCAGTCTCGGAGGCTGCCGAAGGGCCTTCGAGGGCAGAAGTCCCGCAAGAGTGCGACGCCCGGGAAGTTTGTCGCGCGAGGACCCCGGAAACACAAAGGCCGCCCCGAAGGCGGCCTCTGCGTCAACCCGATGTGATCAACTCAGCGCTGACGCGCCTTGAAACGCGGGTTGCTCTTGCAGATCACGAAAACCTTGCCGCGGCGGCGAACCACCTTGCAGTCGCGATGACGCGACTTGGCCGACTTGAGCGAAGAAAGAACCTTCATGGCGCACCGTCCCTGATGACTTAAAACGTTAGCCCGCGATCTTAGCGCCAAACAAGTGATTCATGCAAGCAACAATTCGGGAGAACCGCACATGCTCGTGCGGCTCTCCTGGCTGGTGGTCACATGCCCTTCGGTCACGGAGGCGGAGCGAAGGCGCATGGGCCGTCTTCGAAACCTTCAGAAACGAACCCGTTGTCGTTGGCGGTCGCCCAGCCGATGTCGCGGAACAGGTAGGCCGTCAAGTCGACCTTGTCGAAGATGCTGCGATTCAACGACGGTTCCATCAGCAGGTTGGGGAAGGCCTCGGAATGGAAATGCGATACCGAGGATCCGGTCTGCACTGGGTTCGGGGCAAACATGCGCACGCAGCCCTGGCGGCTGCCGGCGACACCCTGTGCGGGGTCGACGCCCAAGGTGACGTTGACGCCTGGAGCTGGCAGGTTGGCCTTGATGCTGGTGCCAAGGGCCTGAGTGGAACCCAGCGACGGGATGGTGATCGTCGGATCGGTGCCACCCATTCCGGGCAGGCCGGTCGCTGCATTGTTGGCAATGATCACGCCCACCGCACCGTTGGCCTGGGCATTGGCGACCTTGATCACGAAAGTGCAGTTGCCGCGGTCGATCAACGCGATCTTGCCGCTGACGGCGGCTGCATTGACGAACGGTGTCTCGCAACCATCGGTGATGGTGCCCGCGCCAGTCACGCCGTCATCGACGAGCACGACATCGTTGGTCACCGGGCTGGTCGCCACATTGGCACCGAATTCGGCAGTCTGGGCCTCGTAGCTGCCGGCAATTCCGGCCGGCGCGTTCACCACGATGCGCGCGGGCGCCCCGAGGAACTGCGGCGATGCCACGTTGACCAGTCGGCCGCTCCAAACCAGGTCGGGGTCGTTGATCGCAGAAGCTGCGCGTTCGGCATTGGTCATCGCAAGCCAGCGCTTGCTGGTCTCGGTGTCGTAAAGAAAGTGCGCCCATGCCGAGGGCGTCGAACCCGAGAAGTAGGCACCGGTGGACGTGTTGACGCCCGAGGTGAAGCCGAGACCGTGCCCGATTTCATGGAACACGACGGGCAACAACGGAGTGCGGTTGGCGGGCCCGGGGACGGCCGGATTGATGCCATACCACCACCCGGCGGTACCGGTCAGGCAAGTTCCCGTATCGATGGTGACATTGAAGTTTGTAGTAATGTCGTTTGCGGCCGGGTTGAGGTCGGTGCCTGCCAGTGAATTGGCCAGCGCGACGGCATAGGCGGTGTTCGGGCGCGGCGCGTTGGCGAAGTTCGCAAAGGACGAGATCGGACCGGCGCTGCCGAGAACCGCCGAGGTGCCCGAGCAGGTGAGTCCGGTCATCTGCGCCTCGACGCGGATCTCGACCGTCGAATTCAACAAGCGGCCCCACTGCTCGGCGGCCGTCGTGAAGACCCGCAGACGACAGGTGCCGAGGGTCTCGCCGACAATGCAACCGGCGTCGGTGTTGGCGACCACCGTGGTGTCGTTGAATCCGACCCCGGCCCCGTTGAGATTGACGATGGTGACCGTGGCGGCAGAAGCAAGCGAGGCGCTGGCCAGGGCGATCGCGCCACAGGCCCATGCCAGTCCGGTCGCTGCGTGGCGACCCAGGTGGTCATTCATGGTTGCTCTCCTCGATGCCGGTCGTATGGCCGTCGGCCTTGCCGTGCACGGCGCAGTGGGCGCTGACGGTGCCGTCCTTGCCGACGGTGGCCACCATGGCCTCATTCGCCTGTCCGTTGAAACGCCATTCGGTCATGCCGTTGGCGTGCTGGATTTCCTCGATCAGATGCATCTGCGGGACCAGTTCAAGCGCACGCACATTGTCGCTGGGCTGCGATGTGAGTTCGCCGGTTTCAGGGTCGATGTAGGCACGCATGCCCTCCGCGTTCGAGCTCGCCGCAGTTTCTGCTTCCGTCGGTGGGGTTTCGGCGTGCACCGGCGCGGCACAAAGTCCGGCCAGCAGCAATGTCGCAATTGATATCGGGCCTTTCATGCTGATCTCCAGGAAAGCGGTGATTGGCGTTGAATCCGCCTTGCAGTGCGCAGACAGTTGCGCGCGTGCTGAACGCATATCTTAGTCAGATCCACGTCGAAATGCAGTGAGTGGTGTTGGACCTGAGGCGCTGCAGGGCGCGCGACTATGTTAGCTTCCGCCGCGCAATTCAAGGCGCTGGCGTGCACCCGTGCTTTGTTCATGCGTCACCAACCACTGCCCGGGAGTCGCACTTGAATCAGCTTCGTCGCGTTCCGTTGTCCCTTGCCGCAAGTCTCGCCCTCGCGGTCACCGCGGCGCCCCTCGGTGCAGCAGTGCTGCCTTCCGGCGAAGTGAGGTTCCTGACCGAAGCGCAGCAGGGCGATGCGCTTGATCTGGCTCTTGGTTACTTCGCGGGTCGGCAGGGTGAGTTATCGCTGTCGCCGGGCGATGTTGGCGACCTTCTGCTGAAGGATCACTATGTGTCGCCGCACAACGGGGTGCGCCACTTGTACTGGAGACAGCGGCACCAGGGCATCGAATTGTGGAACGCGGAGCTTGCAGTGCACGTCACGCGAGATGGACGCATCCTCGACCTGCACAGTGCATTGCTCAGCGACCTGGCGGCCAAGGTCGCCGGACAGGAGGCGACCATCGATCCCGTGGACGCGATCCGACAAGCGGCGTCGTCGGTTGCGCTGCAGGTGAGAGCGCCTTTGTTGCTGTTGCAGAGTCAACGCGGAGCCTCGCGCAAGGCGCTGTACACCAACGGCGGCGTTTCGGCCGACGATATACCCGTCGAGCTGGTTTACCAGCCTGCGCCGGATGGCAGCTCCGCACGCCTCGCATGGGACGTCACCATCCGCGAACAGGCGACGCCCGACTGGTGGTCGATCCGGGTGGACGCGGCGACCGGAGAGACGATTTCCAAGGCCAACTGGACGGCGCATGTCGGCGCGCATGGCGCCAAGCTTGGGGCAGGAAGCGTCCAGTATCGGGTGTTTCCTTTCCCCTTCGAGAACCCGGACCAGACGCCGCACCTGCTGGTCTCCGATCCACACGATGCAACTGCCTCGCCGTTCGGCTGGCACGACGACAATGGTGTTGCCGGCAACGAGTTCACCGACACCCGCGGCAACAATGTCATCGCCCAGGACGACCTGGATGGAAACAACACCGGCGGAACCCGCCCGGTGGGCAGCGGCAGCAGTCCGCTGGTATTCGACTTTGCATTCGATGCGGCAGCCGAGCCGCAGGCGGGCAACAACCTGAATGCGTCGATCGTGAACTTGTTCTACTGGAACAACATCATGCACGACCTGACGTTCCAGTACGGATTCAATCAGGCTGCCGGCAACTTCCAGACCAACAACTATGGTGGTGGTGGCATCGGCAATGACGCCGTGAATGCCGATGCGCTCGATGGCCTGACGGTGAGTCCGACGCCCAGCGGCAACAACGCCAACTTTGCGACGCCGCCAGACGGCAGCCGCCCGCGCATGCAGATGTTTCGCTGGTTGGCGCCGGTCGAACTGGCGGTCACCGCGCCCGCCGCGATCGCCGGGAACTACGCAGGTGCTGCCGCCTCCTATGGTCCGGTGTTCGACCTGGGGGGCTTGTCCGGCTCGCTGCGCATCGTCGACGATGGCGTGGCGCCCGGCAGCGACGGTTGCACCGCTTCGCCGGCGGGTAGCCTGACCGGTCAGATCGCACTGATCGATCGCGGTGGTTGCGAGTTCGGCCTCAAGTCCTTGAACGCCCAGAATGCGGGTGCGGTTGCCGTGGTGGTGGTGAACAATGCTCCCGGCGAGCCGATCGGCATGGGCCCGGGCGTCAGCGGCGGCACGGTGACCATCCGTTCGATGATGGTCAGTCAGGAGGACGGCAACACGATCAAGACGCAGTTGCCGGCGCCCGGTGTCGACATCAGCCTGCGCACGACCGTTCCCCATCGCGATTCGGACCTGGATGCGGGAATCATCGCGCATGAGTACGGTCACGGCATTTCCAATCGCCTGACCGGTGGGCCGTCCAACACGAGCTGCCTGCAGACCAACCTTCCTGCAGGCGCCACTTCCGAGCAGGGTGGCGAAGGCTGGAGCGATTTCTGGGCGCTGGTGATGCACGCCAAACCCACCGACACTGCGTTGACCTCACGCTTTATTGGCGCCTATTCATCCTTCCAGGACGGCGCCACTGGCCCCGGCATCCGCAACTTTCCCTATTCGACCGATCCGGCCGTAAGCCCACAGACCTACACCGACGTGGCGAGCACCAATGCGCCGCACGGCGTCGGGGAAATCTGGGCAGGCGCGTTGTGGAACATGTACTGGAACCTGGTGGATCGATATGGATTCGATCCCGACCTTTACACCGGCACCGGTGGCAACAATCTGACCATTCAGCTGGTTGTGGATGGCATGAAGCTGCAGCCTTGTTCGCCGACAATGGTCGCGGCTCGCGATGCGATCCTGAATGCCGACCTGGCCAACAATGCGGGCGCCAACCGATGCGAAATCTGGCGTGGTTTTGCGCCCAAGGGGCTCGGCGTGAACGCGGTGGGTGGCGCTTTCGCGCGCGGCGACGAGACCGCTGGCTTCGAAGTGCCCCTGGAATGTTCGGCGGACTTCGTATTCCGTAGCGGCTTCGAAAACTGAGCTTGGCATGCAGACCCGGGCGCCGCGCCAGCGCGCTGCCCGGGTCGTTGTGAACGCTGAGGCTGTTTGCGGCGCACGCGGGTATAACCTGCCCCGGCGGCAGAACATTGCAGGATCCGAGATTGGCTGGTTTCGGTCGACAAAGGGCCGGCAGGATTCGAGCGGGGATCCTGATCGGCATGCTTGTGGTCGTGGTGGCCGCCTGGCAGATGTCGTCGGGCCTTGCGCGCCTGGGTGTGGCGCCGGATTGGATCGCCACCGATTACGTGGGCTCGACCGTCTGTGCCGATTGCCACCACGATCGTCACGCCAGTTGGCAGCGTACCTTCCATCGCACGATGACGCAGTCGGCCAGCGCCGACAGCGTGCGCGGGCTTTTCGACGGTCGCCAGCTCGACGCCTTCGGTGGTCGCATGCGCCCCGTTCAACGCGATGGCGCCTACGCTTTCGAATACCTGGATCCGCAATCGGGTATGCCCATCGCGACATTGCCGATCGCACGAACGGTAGGCTCCCACCGTTACCAGCAGTACCTGACGCGCGACCCGGACAGCGAGACTTATTACCGACTGCACTACCTCTGGCATATCCAGGATCAGCGCTGGGTGCACATGAATGCCGCTTTTCTTGGCGACGATGCCCAGCATTTCGATGCTCAGTGGACCACCTGGAACGGCAACTGCGTCTTCTGCCACAACACCGGGCCTGAGCCACGCGTCAGCAACGTCGAGCAGATCCGCGAACGGGCGCAGCGCGGCGAACCGGTCGACGTGCGCAGCGAACTGCGTTACGAGACCAAAGTCGCGGAGCTCGGCATCGGTTGTGAAGCCTGCCACGGCCCCGGCGGCGAGCATCTGGCGCGCATGCAGCGCTTCGACCAACGCTGGCTGGCGACGATCGTCAGCGGCAGCGATCGCAGCATGGTCAATCCGGCGCGACTGTCCGGTGCGCGCGCCAACGATGTCTGTGGCGCCTGCCACGCCGGGCGGACCCTGCACGATATCGCGGCACTCGATCGCTGGATGTCCGATGGCCCGAGCTTCCGGCCGGGCGATGACCTGTCGCAGCACGTGGTCGCGCTGGGTGCGAACACACCGTCGCCGGCAGCGCACTTGCCGGACCTGTACCGCAACCGGTTCTGGCATGACGGCAGCATTCGCCTGTCCGCCTACGAATACCAGGGACTGCAGGCCAGCGCCTGTGCGGTGGACGAGGACCTGACCTGCATCCGCTGTCACAGCATGCACGGTGGCGATCCGGCCGGGATGCTGCCGTTGGCCAATCGTGGCGACGCGCCTTGTCTGCGCTGTCACCAGGGATACCGCGACCGCGTCGCCGAACACAGCGGACACGCGGTCGAGTCGCCCGGGTCGCGTTGCATGAATTGCCACATGCCACGCGCGGTGTACGGCGTGATGACGATTCATCGCACGCATGAGATCTCCATACCGGACGTCGCTGCCAGCCTTGCCGCCGGCAAGCCGGATGCCTGCCTCAACTGCCATGCGTCCGAAGCGCCGGATTTCGCCTTGCGCAAAGATGGCGCAGCGCACCGCGGAATCGTGCGTCAGGATGGCGCTGACCCGAGTCTCGCCGACGGTCTGGTCGCGCTGCTGGCCGGCGACCCGGTGCGTAAGGCGGTCGCCGCCTTCGAGCTGGGTCGCGTGGACCAGGCGCCGGGGCAGGGCGAACTGCTGATTCGGGTGCCGTGGTTGATCGCGGCGCTCGATGACGATCGACCGGCGGTGCGGCGGTTCGCGTGGAAATCGTTGAATGCGATCGACGCGGCGCTGGCCAGGACCGCACGGGAGTTGCGAATGGCCGACGTTCTGGCCGGTTTCGACTTTACCGCTGCCGCCGACGCCCGCGCGGGCAGCGCGCAGTCGATCGCAGCGAGCTTCGCCGCGCTCGACAAGCGCGACTGGCCGCAACCGGCGCCGGCGACTGCACTGGATAATCAGTATCGACTGGATGGCGCGGTGCTCGGCCGCTTGCGTGAGCTCGGTGCGCGGTCGGACAAGCAGATCGATATTGGTGAGTAGCAGGCTTCCCGAACAAGCAAAAGCTCGCGGGGGAAGCCGTTCCCCCCGGTGGCGCGATAGCCGCCGCGATCTTGTGGGAGCGGGTTTATCCCGCGATCTTTTTACCTCCAACCCGCCGACAAGTTCCGGAACAGGCCATTGATTCTGACTACCGATCCCATCCAGATCCGCGAACGCCCGGTGCCGCCGGTTGCGGCAGAACTGGCCAGCGTGCTTCCGATGCGGATCGCCCGCGTGTTGGCGGCTCGTGGCGTGGCTGGCGTCGACGAGATCGAGTTGCGCCTGGCCGGGCTGCGGCCACCCGTAGGACTTTCGGATCTGGCGCTCGCGGCGCGGCGGCTGGCCGATGCGATTGCCGGTGGCGAGCGCATCCTGGTGGTGGGCGACTTCGATGCCGACGGCGCCACCGGTACCGCAGTCGCCGTGCGTGGCTTGCGCCTGCTCGGCGCGCGTGATGTGCATTTTGCCGTACCTGATCGCCAGCGCCATGGCTACGGTCTGTCGCCCGGTCTGGTCGACGAGTTGTGTGCGCTGCGGCCGCGGGTGCTGGTGACGGTCGATCAGGGCACCTCGAGCATCGCCGGCGTCGAACGTGCCTGCGCCGCAGGCATCGACGTGCTGGTGACCGACCACCATCTGGCTGGCCCGCAGCTGCCGCCGGCGCTGGCCATCGTCAATCCGAATCTGGGGGCAGGTGTCCCCGGTCTGACGGCTCTCGCAGGCGTCGGCGTCGTTTTCCACCTGCTGGCGGCATTGCGCGGCGAACTGAGCCGCAGGGGAACGCTGCCGCAACCGGTACAACTGGCCGGGCTGCTCGATCTGGTCGCCCTGGGAACGGTCGCCGACCTGGTGCCGCTGGACCGTGGCAACCGTATTCTGGTGTCGGAAGGCCTGCGCCGCATCCGTGCCGGCCGCGCCAGCGCCGGTTTGTCGGCGCTGATCGAGAGCGCCGGCCGCGATTACCGCCAGTTGCAATCCGGCGACCTCGGCTTCCAGATCGGTCCGCGTCTGAATGCCGCCGGCCGCCTCGACGACATGGCGCTGGGCATCCGCTGCCTGGTCTCCGATGACGTCGATGAGGCGCGAGAACTGGCGTCGCAACTGTCCGAGCTCAACCGCGAGCGCCGTTCGTTGCAGACCGAGATGGAAAGCGCGGCTGCGGCGATCGTCGACAAACTGCTCGCCGAGCGCAACGGAGCGCTACCGGCCGCCCTGGTGGTCGCCGACCCGGGCTGGCACGCCGGGGTGGTCGGGTTGGTGGCCAGTCGCCTCGCCGAACGCCTGCATCGACCGACGCTGGCGCTGGCCCCGGCCGCACCGGGATCGTCCGAATGGCGTGGTTCCGGTCGCTCGGTTGTCGGTTTCCACCTGCGCGACGCGCTGGTCGAACTCGATCGTCGGCAGCCGTCGATGCTGGTGCGCTTTGGTGGCCATGCGATGGCGGCAGGGCTGACCATCGATGCTCGCCATCTGGCGTCGCTGGCCGGTTGTTTCGAGGCGGTCGCCGACGGCCTGCTCGACGACGCCATGCGTACGCGCACGGTGTGGACCGATGGTCCGCTGGCGGCGAACGAGTTCACGCTGGATCTGGCGCGAGCGATCGAGGCAGCAGGTCCGTTTGGACAGGCGTTTCCGGAGCCGCTGTTCGACAACGAGTTCATCGTTCAGGGGCGGCGCGTGCTCAAGGACAAACACCTGAAGTTGCGCCTGCGCTCGTGCCAGGGCGGTGCGGTGGTCGACGCGATCTGGTTTTCGGCACCAAAGTCGATGCTCGACGAAACGCCCGGCCGGCTGCGCCTCCTCTACCAGTTGGCGGTAGAACGTTGGCAGGGCCTGGAGTCGGTCAGCGTGCAGGTGCGGCACGGGTTCAGCGCTCTCTAGTGTGGTGTCCCAGAAGTAACTTGAAGAAATTTCCGATGGATTTCGGCCCGAGGCAAGGCGCGAGAAGGGTGAAAGCCGGCTGTTTGCGCGGCATGCCGCGCGCCGGCTTGAACGCACGCAACTTGTTGCGGGCCGGGACCGAAGGTCATAGCAGGGCTATGGCGACGACGAGCAACGCAGCATTCGGGTCGAAAGACGCGGAAATAATTCAAGGTACTTCTGGGACACCACACTGGGATCCAGACTTGTCTGGATCCACAAGAGCCGACGCCGAACCTGCTGCCAACAACCAACAACCAACAACCAACAACCGATCTGCTGCTACCATTCGCGGTTCATTTTTTGGCGGAACCATGCCCATGGAAACAAATGCGCTTTCGGCGAAGCTCGCCGACCTGCGTCAGCGCGTCGATGCGCTGAGGGGGTTTCTTTGACTTCGACAACAAGCAGGATCGACTCGACGAAGTAAGTCGAGAACTGGAAGACCCTGAGGTCTGGAACAAGCCTGAACGCGCCCAGGAACTGGGACGCGAGCGTGCGCGCCTGGAAAATGTGGTGAAGGGCCTGACCTCGCTCACCCAGAGCATCGCCGACTCCATCGACTTGCTGGAGATGATCGTCGCCGAAGACGATGCGGCCTCGCTGGCGACGCTGGAGAAGGACGTCGCCGCGATCGACGAACAGGTCTCGCGCCTCGAATTCCAGCGCATGTTCAGCAATCCGATGGACTCGCATCCGGCGTACGTCGACATTCAGGCCGGTGCCGGTGGTACCGAGGCGCAGGACTGGGCGGAGATGCTGCTGCGCATGTACCTGCGCTGGTGCGAACGCAAGGGCTTCGCTACCGAACTACTGGAAGTCAGCGCCGGCGATGTCGCCGGGATCAAGAGTGCGTCGTTGCGCGTCGAGGGCGATTACGCGTTCGGCTGGTTGCGCACCGAGATTGGCGTGCACCGGTTGGTGCGCATTTCGCCGTTCGACTCCAACAAGCGGCGGCATACCTCGTTCGCCTCGGTGTTCTGCGCACCGGAAGTCGACGACGAGGTCGAGATCGAGATCAATCCGGCCGACCTCAAGACCGACGTCTACCGCTCGTCTGGCGCCGGTGGCCAGCACGTGAACAAAACCGAGTCGGCGGTGCGCATTACCCACGTGCCGACCAATACCGTGGTCGCTTGCCAGACCGAGCGCTCGCAGCACGCCAACCGCGACCGCGCGATGAAGATGCTCAAGGCGAAGCTGTACGAGCAGGAAATGCAGCGCCGCAACGCCGAGAAGGACAAGCTCGAAGCGACAAAGAGCGAGATTGGCTGGGGTCACCAGATTCGCAGCTACGTGCTCGACGATGCGCGCATCAAGGACCTGCGCACCGGCGTCGAACGCCGCGATACGCAGACCGTGCTCGATGGCGATCTCGACGATTACGTCGAGGCGAGCCTGAAGCAGGGTTTGTAAGGTCTATCGGCGTCGGTTAGCGTCGGGCAAGCAGCATAGACGCAACGTAGGTCACGTTGCTCGCGAAGCGAGCTACGTGACGTTCCTCCGTCCGTCGTCACGTAGGCCGCTGCGCGGCCAACGTGACCTACCAGAGCCGCACCATGACCGAATCGACCACGCCCCCCAGCGACGAAAACCACATCATCGCCGAGCGCCGAGCAAAGCTCGCCGCGCTGCGCGACGGTGGCATCGCGTTTCCGAACGATTTCCGCATCGACGCATTGGCCGGACCGCTGCAGCAGGAATTTGCTGATCGCGAAAAATGGACGGGTGAGACGCTCGACGCACTGGCGCGGCGCGTGAACGTGGCCGGCCGCATCATGGCCAAGCGCATCATGGGCAAGGCCAGTTTCGTCACCATCAGGGACCAGTCGGAAACCATCCAGCTGTTCCTGCAGGCGACTGTCCTCGGCGACACCTACGAGGCCTTCAAGAGCTGGGACATCGGCGACATCGTTGGCGCCAGCGGCGTGCTGATGCGCACGCGTACCGGCGAGCTCAGCGTGCGTGCCGACAACCTGCGTCTGCTGACCAAGTCGCTGCGCCCGCTGCCGGACAAATGGCATGGCCTATCCGACACCGAACAACGCTATCGCCAGCGTTATGTCGACCTGATCGTCAATGACGAGGTGCGCGACACATTTCGCACTCGCTCGCGCATCGTGCGTTTCGTCCGCGCGTTCCTGGAGCGGCCGGAATACGGTTTCCTCGAAGTCGAAACGCCGATGATGCACGGCATTCCCGGTGGCGCGACCGCGCGTCCGTTCGTCACCCACCACAATGCGCTGGACATGAAGCTGTACCTGCGTGTGGCGCCGGAGCTGTATCTCAAGCGCCTGGTCGTCGGCGGCATCGAGCGCGTCTACGAAATCAATCGCAACTTCCGCAACGAGGGTGTGTCGACGCGGCACAATCCCGAATTCACCATGCTTGAGTTCTATTGGGCGTACGCCGATTACAACGATTTGATGGACTTGACCGAACGCATGCTGCGCGAACTGTCTTTGGACCTCGGCGGCGAAACCCGAGTGAGCTACCAGGGCAAGGTCATCGATTTTGGTCCGGCGTTCACGCGTTTGCCGATGACCGACGCCGTGCTGCAGCGCAACCCGGAGATCAGCCGCGCCGACTGCCGCGACGTGGGCAAACTGCGCGAACACTGCAAGCGCCTGCGCATTCCGACCAAGGCCGACTGGGGCTGGGGCCGGCTGCTTTGCGAAATCTTCGAGGCCACCGTTGAAGACCAGTTGGTGCAGCCGACGTTCATCACCGAATACCCGGCCGAAGTGTCGCCGCTGTCGCGTCGCAATGATATCGATCCGGAGATCACGGATCGCTTCGAGCTGTTCATCGCCGCCCGCGAGCTGGCCAACGGCTTTTCCGAGCTGAACGATCCGGAAGACCAGGCCGAACGATTCCAGGCGCAGGTGCAGGCAAAGGACGCTGGCGATGCCGAAGCCATGCACTACGACGCCGACTACATTCGCGCGCTCGAATACGGATTGCCGCCGACGGCGGGCGAGGGCATCGGCATCGATCGCCTGGTGATGCTGTTTACCGATTCGGCCTCGATCCGCGACGTCCTGCTGTTCCCGTACATGCGCCCGGAAGGAACTTGAGCGCGCCTGCCCCGACATGATCCGACCTGACGCGTCAGTATGTGACCACCCCGGAGGCGTCGCGGGCGCGGCGCGCGTTCCAACCGTGTTCGATGCGCTGGTCCGGGTCTTGCTTCAAGCTCGTCGGAGCTAGCCAGACAGTCTGAGTTTTGGGGGAGGCGCTCGCGGAGCCGTTGGCCGCGGGCGTTGTCTCGTGATGAATTCACGTTTTTCGCTAACTGGCGATTGGCATTTCGCCCGCTTTGTGCGACGTTTGTCATCACGGGTCATCGGCGACAGAAATCGCTGGCCGAAGATCAGGAGATCGTCATGAAGGTCATCAACACAAACGATTCCTTGATTTCGTATGACCGCTTCGTTAGAACTGCCGCCCGACGGCGGGGGGAAGTGTTCATGAATTCAGCAGAGCCTATGGTTCCGAAGATTGGCAAACGGCATCGGCGGATGCCGATCAACTCGGCAGTGCTGATGCTGCGCGGCGACGAGTCCTGGACGTCCGAGTTGATGGATATTTCCGCCACCGGTGTCATGGTGCGCCGTCCGGTGGACTGGATCGGTCAGCGTGGCGATCGATTCGTGCTCGACATGCTGTTCGGCGATGAGTTGAACATCCATGTGGAAGCGCGCGTCGCTCGGGTCAACGATGACGAAGTGGGCTTCGTGTTTTCGCAGATTCCGGCCGACAAAGAGACGCCGCTATGGAACCTGCTCGGTGGTTACGCCGACAGTCTTGAGATCTGGAGCGATTGACGAGGGCGTCGGTTGCCACGCGCAGGTTACAGCGCAACCTACTGAAAGTAGACCAGCATTTGCCATCCGCGGATGGCACCCAGGATGCCGGCGAGGCCGAAACCCAGCGCCAGCCCCAGGCCGATGCGACCGTAGAGCACAGCCCGGTCGCCCCGTACCACAACGAAATCCCGCACCACGCGCGCGTTGACGTGCGGATAACGCTGTTCGCGGATCACCGCCGCGGCGCCTCTGCCGATCACCACCCCGGTGATCACACCCACCAGCGCCAGCAGCACGAAGGACGCGCGCGCCAGCAATAGGAAGCGACCGGCCGCCAGATCGGCGTCGCCGGCAAGCATGCGCGCCTCGATGACGCCCAGTTCATGTTGCATGGCGGCCAGCAGCAAGGCACCGGACGCAGCCGCCAGCAGCACGATAACCAGCGTGCGGCGGCGCTCAGCGGGATCGGCGCGGTGGATCTCGCGGAACTGCGCGCCGGATTCGGGCAGCGGCGATTGCATATCAGCCATTTCGGCACAGCTCCAGCATCTGCAAGGTACAAATCATTGCGAAGGAGGATAGCAATCCGGCCGCCCGAAGGGCGCTGCGGGTAGACTTGGGCCCGTTTCCTGCGACTTTGGTCGTAGCGCTCCGGCCTCCGATGATTGACATCGGTCAAGCTGCGATGCCGTCGACTTCTGAAAAATCGCGGTCGACCTAATCCCTAGGTATTTGGAGGCGCCCTCATGGTCGAAACCTACAATGACAAGGTGGTGAAGCAATTCACCATCATGACCGTGGTCTGGGGCATCGTCGGAATGCTGGTCGGCGTGATCATCGCCGCTCAGCTGGCGTGGCCCTGGCTCAATTTTGACATCGCGTGGCTCAGTTACGGACGGCTCAGGCCGCTGCATACCAACGCAGTGATTTTCGCCTTCGGTGGTTCGGGCTTGTTTGCGACCAGCTACTACATCGTCCAGCGGACTTGCCATGCTCGCCTCTTCAGCGATGCGCTGGCAGCGTTCACCTTCTGGGGCTGGCAACTGGTGATCGTCGCGGTTGCCGTGACTTATCCGCTGGGCATCACGCAGAGCAAGGAATACGCGGAAACCGAATGGCCGATCGACATCCTGATCACGTTGGTCTGGGTCGCCTACGGCATCGTCTTCTTCGGCACCATCGCCAAGCGCAAGGTGCAGCACATCTATGTGGCGAACTGGTTTTTCGCGGCCTACATCATCACCATCGCGCTGCTGCACATCGTCAACAATCTGTCGTTGCCGGTGTCGATGACCAAGTCCTACGTCATCTACTCGGGCGCGGTCGATGCGATGGTGCAGTGGTGGTACGGCCACAACGCGGTCGGCTTTTTCCTGACCGCCG
>CALEZI010000011.1 GCA_937928755.1 uncultured Rhodanobacteraceae bacterium
GAACGCCTCGCAACGAAGATAAATAGTGATGCGAATTAATGGCAAACCACACTAGGGACTCGCTTTCTATCGTAGGTTGGAGGGGGAGCAATGAGGACGTTAGTTATGTCAGTTGCGGTTGGTCTGGCGCTTGGTGGTTGCACTTACGCAGTCAAGCCGACTAGCGCGCCCGCTGTGAATGTTTACACGACGTTTGATAGCAAGATTCCTGGCCGCTGGGTTGTGACATTGGATTCTGTCGGTACATTGGCCGGGCAGATCACAATGGGTTCATACGCATGCAGTGCACACAACTATCCGTTCGACGCGGGCGACAGCTTCAAGACTTCTACGATAAGCACACTGGAGCAGGTTTTCGACACAATCGAACATCGCCAAGCGCCGCCAACGAGAGAGCAAATGCAGAGTGAGGGAATCGCCGGAGTTGTCATGATCCGTGTTGATAACTTCACTCCAAAGGCCACCTGCACACAAGGCTTTTGGTCAATGAGCTGCACTTCCAACGTGGAGCTTGCGCTTGGCGTGAAGATCGAGGGCCCGAACGGATCGCTGTTCGCAAGCAGCGTGGGCTCGCAGCGAAGTGCTGATGGCGATGCGGGGGGAGCTTGCGGAGGCGTTTCGAATGTCGTCTCCGACGCCTACAGGAACTCGCTTCGCGAGACGATGGAGCGACTTGCGGAGCGCGTCGGAAGTGCGCCCAAGCTGCGCGAAACTGCGCCGACAGCCCCTTGACACGAACGGCTCCAACTGAGGTTAAACAAGCCCGCCGAGTGCGGGCTTTTTTGTGGCCGCCACCTGAGCGAGAGCCAGCGGGCAATGGTGGGGGCCAAGCTGGCGAACATGCGCCAAGGTGAGCGAACAGACGTAGAACCTTCGGCAAATTTGCCGAAGGTGTCCCAAGAGCAAGCCGCAGAACTGGTGAACGTCTCGACACGGAGTGTCACGGCAGCGGCCAAGGTGGAAGCCGAGGTGTGCCGGAGTTGGTGCGGGCTTTTCATTTCCGCACCCGCGGCCGCCGGCATTCACGGTTGCAACGAACCGTTAACTTTCCGCGGCGTGCTGACTCTGTGCTGACTCAAGAAACGAAAACGGCCGTCTAGACGGCCGAATTGTTGTGCTAAGTGTCTGTTTCCACTGGTGCCGCTGCGCAGAATCGAACTGCGGACCTACTGATTACGAAGCATACAAACTTTGCAGGCTTCCCGAGCACTTGGGATGTTTAATTTTCCCCGCACCAGAACCTGTGAACCAGCACTGGCGCGGGTCCTTTTGCGAATTTTCCACATGATTTTCGGGCCGAATGCGCGGTCAAACATCGATCTCGTACGTCACCAACGTCGGTGCCTGCCGCATCACCGCGCCATCCTCGACCTCCGCCTGTTGGCCGATTGATACGCTCTGGCCGCGCGCCCGGAATGATCCGCCGGCGCTGGTAGTGATCGTGCTGGTACCATCGGCGTTGTGAGCGACGACAGCGCCGATGAAGCGACGACGGGTCGGGAGAAGTGCCGAAAAGCGGGTCCACAGGTTACGCATCGAAGTGCCGCTCCATGCTGATGGTCTGATTCACCGTGCATCCGCCTTGTGCAGGCCAACTAGCACGAATCTGCACAGCCGTGGCCAGTGCGCGGTAACTGCCGGAGACGCGGACCAACGTTCCGGGCGTGACCAGCCCTGGGGCTGCCGGGGCTGCGAACAATGGCAGGTCCACGGATACCTCACCGATGGGGCCGACGCGAGACAGCTCGTGAATGCCGCGTGCTTCGGCGGCCGCGGCGGCCGTGATGAGACGGTGGGTCACTTGCGGGAGCGCCTTGTCGCCCGCGGTACCGAGAATTGTGCAGATCCCGCGAATGCCGCCGGCGACATCACCGCGAACCTCGACAGTGTTGTGCCGAATCCCGCGTGCGCTGCTGCCGCCACGCGCCTTGAGGTAGTCGTCGACGATCTCGACGTCAGGCGGTGTGATTCCCCATTGCCATGGTCGGGTGGCGTAAGTGGGGATCACGTGGACGGTGTCGGCCGTGCGGTGCGACTGCACCACGGCGCCAGAAGCACTGGCGATCTCGCGCAGCGCATCCAGTGGCGATAGGTCGCTGTAGGACCAGATACCGCCGGGGACGAGCCAATCTGTGGCCTGCCAATCCAGCGTGATGCCGGTTCCGGACAGAACCTCGGCGGCGAGCTGGCTGGCGTCGCGGGCGGATGCCTGCGTCACCGTGCGGTGGCTGGCGTACTCGGAGGACAGCACGGCGGTTGGTGATCGTCCGGTCACAGTGCGCGCCGTGCCGCCGAAAGTGGCAACCGCCTGATCGGACTCGGCCAGGAACTCCCACGCCCAGCCATTGATCGTGACTCGGAATCGACGCGGCGCGCCGCTCGGCCCGGGCTGCAGTAATGCCAGCGAGGCGGCGGAAGAGATCGATACGCTGCAATCCCAAACGGCCGATTCCAGGTCACCTCGGATGCTGACGTCATGCGCTGCGATGGGAGCGTTGTCCGGCACGCGGACGATGCTGATGATGTTCTTCACGATGTAGACCTTTGGCTGTCGGCGACCGATATAGCACTGCCATGGACCCAGCGGCAGCGTGAGGTGGCTGGATGGCCCGGGGCGGCGCGGGCAGGAGAGCCGCAACTCGATGTGGCGACCGCTGCGGCTGGGCGGAGGCGGCGGGGGACCCGTGGTGACTGAGGGCAGGATGACCCACGGCGGCATCTGGCCGCGACGCCAGGGCAACACATACTCGCGATGGACGTGCGGCGGAGCGCGCCAAGAGGCACTAACTACTCGCGCCAGTGGCGGCCGCGTGCGCCAGTCCAGGGAGCATTCGCGCTGAGCAGGCGGTGGTGAGCGCCATGGAATCGCCAGCTCTCGATTGATCGCTGCCGGCAGCGACCACGACAAAACGACATCCGTGGTCAATGCGCGTAGATCACCCCAGCCACTCTTGATCTCAGTCGAAAGTCTCGCGCGAGTGCTCCACGCCACGCGCGCCATCGCAGTCAACGCGGTTGTCGGCGACCACGGCACGTCGATATCGCGCCCCCGTGGCTGCGCCGCAGACCAGTTGAGCCAGGCCACATGATCGAGTGCGCGCGACTTGTCCCATCCGGAAGCGACAGCCCGCGCCCTGGTCTCGCGTCGGCGCCAAGGCAGGCCGAATGACGCTGACAATCCTCGCCAAACCGGATCGGTCACCAAGATTGTGTAACTGCGAGCGCCGACCGAGTCCAGAGAATCCGCGGCTTCCACGTCGAAAGCCGATGCAGTGGCTACCGTCGGGGTGCCCGTAATGTCGGCGCCGGACAGCGCTAGCCCACCCGGAAGCGCGCCGCCGGTCAATGCGTAAGTGTAAGGCCCGGTACCACCGGTCGCGCTGAGCGTCTGCGCGTACGGCACCCCGATAATCGCTGGTGGTAGCGTCTCAGGCCACACCACGACCGGCGTAGGTGGCGGCGAATCCGGACCCAGCGCCAGCGTGGTGTGGCGCCCTGCGAGTTCGGCACGCGGCGACGCGAGCTGCAGCGCGACGTGACGATGACTCACGCTCAGTCCTCAGGCACGTATGGCTGGCGCCCTTCAGCGATCTGCGACTCCCACACCCCTTCGTGGTCGATGCAAATGAGCCGGTAGTACTCGCCCGCCGGCAGATCCGGAATCTGGTACGTGCCGTCAGGCGCGCTGAACACAGCGTCCACCAACACGTCTGGCGTGGACGCAGGGGTGATCTGATGCCAACACTCGACCCAGCGACTTGCTGGGACACTGTTGACGGACACGATGCCTGCCAATTCATCCCCTTCGGGGTCTGGCTCACCCGCCAAGTATCCGCGCGGACCATCCGGGTCGGCCGCCCAATCCG
Source organism: uncultured Rhodanobacteraceae bacterium (assembly GCA_937928755.1). Classification (GTDB taxonomy): domain Bacteria; phylum Pseudomonadota; class Gammaproteobacteria; order Xanthomonadales; family SZUA-5; genus JADKFD01. Next base: position 3,867 of record CALEZI010000011.1, read on the forward strand.
CCGCCCGGCGGCGCAATAATTGCGTAATTACCACGGATGCCATCGCGCTATCCCCATTCGAGCGCGGTTTCGATGCCGAAGCCACTCAGCGTTTCGCTACTGTACGTGGTGTAATAGCTGTGCGATGAATGGCGGCCTACGATCACGTCGCTTCCCGACGGTGCCCATGGCATCCCCGTGCGCGTAGTGCCGATCACAGTGGCATTGAGCGCCGAGATAGGCACATACACTCCGCGCAAGCGGCCACGCAGCGTCCCGTTCTCCGCGATCCATGCCGCATGCCAATACTCATTCCCGCCGCCAGGCGACGGTGTGGCGAGTGGCGCAAACGAGGAGCCGAGCTGGTGATCTGCACCCCCGAGTATCGTCGGGCGCACCGCAATGGAGCCGCTGGCCGCATTGATGCGGCGACCTATCCACAGCGCCTCATTGGAATTTGACGAGTCAGCAAACCCTGTCGATCCTCGCAACTCGCCGCCATAACCCACACCACCGATTTCAAACGAATAACGCCCTAAAACAAAGTACCGCCACGCGTCCGCCGGCTTTTCTGAAATCATGTCACCAGCGCCGAATACGGAGTTATAAACATATACGTCGTCAGGTCCATTCTGCAGAAGCAGGTAGAAGGCCAGTTCATCCGCAACCAACCACCACGCCCGCGCAGTGGAATCGGCCGACAACGATTTGCACCAGTACACGCCATTGCCCAGGTGCGTGGCATGCGGCGCGACGTTGCTACCGGCGCTGACCGTAGTCATGACCGAGTAGGCCCGGGCGGTGGCGTACGTTGCGGCGGTGTCCACGACGCGCAGATACATGCCTGTGCCGCCGGCAGACACCGAATTGCGAAATGCGGCGGTATTGGTGCCGGTGAATGGCCTGGTCCATCCGGCTGCAGGCAGCGCACCGTACCCATCAACCAGGCACTTCTGGAGCAGATTGACCATCGAGCCGGCTTGGCCCGACAGCACCGGAGCACCTGAATCAGTCGATTTGTACAGCCGTGTCGTCGTCATCAGTCTGCATCCCCTCTGATTTCCATGCGAACCGAATCAGTCGGCTCGACCAACGGACCCTGTAGCGTGCAGCGTGCAATCCACATCGGATACGCTGCCCCTTGAATGTTGAATCGCAGGACGTTTCCGGCAGACCAGCCGGAGCCCCAGCCCGCCGCGAGGATCACGAAATACGGCTCTCCCGTCAGAGGATTGATCGGCGCGAAATCGGCGGACGTATCGCCCGGCCCAAGGCCGCCGACGCCCTCCAGAAACGCGCTGAAACTGGTCGTGCCAACGAAGTGAATGCGGTATCTGCCCGTCATCGCGCCGCTGTTCACTACCTCGATCGGGTATGCCAGCGTGTTGTAAGCAGAAGCCGGCGCATCGCCGATCAAACTGTCCGACCATTCATTGGTCCATGTGGTCTGCGCAAACACGTTCGAGACGCCAGACTCCAGATCCTGCGGGACGGGAATCAAGGCGCTGGACAGGCAGGAGCCTTCCGGAAAATCATGAGTCAGCGCCCTGCTCAGCCCAATCTCTCCGCTGATCAGCACGTCGGACACTTGCACCATGTCCTCAACGCGATGTTCGACCGTGATCGGCAACTCGTACGCGGAGAGGTCAAGCGGGTCAGCCCAGGTGACTGTTCCTGCTTGCAGATCGACGGTGTACCACGCGGTCTCGACGGCTGTGCCTTCGCTGTCGCGAACGCGCACATGGGTCAAGCGTTCGCGACCCAGGTCCGTGACGTCGTTCGCATCGGGGGCCGCTGCCTCGCTATATCCCGTGTGGTGCACCACAACGACATTGCCGGGTCGCAGCCAGGGCACGCGGCCATCTACAGGTAGACGGACAGGGTCCACCTGGATGACGTCGGCGTCGACTGGGATACTCTTGAGCGAGACGGCGTTGTAGCGGATCGAGGACGGATCAACCGCAATCGGTCGGAAGATCTCGCCAGCCACCACTGCATCGGGGACATACCACGCCTCTCCCTCATTACCCGCAGCGGTCAACCACTCACCGAATGCGACACGCACGATCGCCATCTCGGCGTCTACTTCGCCCTCGATCCCAGTGCCGGAAATAACGCCATTGATGTCGGCCGTTCCTGTGACCAACGCACCCGTATCGATACGCGTGCCGCGAATGCTCAGCGTCGCACGCTTCAGCGACTGTACGGGGATGCGGAAGAATATGGTGTTGACGGCTGCATCGCCGCGGACGGTGAGCAGCGACTCGATTGTTGCGCCATTGGCAGCGCCACCGCCAATGTAGTCGCTAATCGATGCCTCGCCGCTCGACAATGACAGTGAGCCGCCAAGCGTTGCCGCGTTGGTGAGTGCGTTCACACTGTGGTACAGCGCGCCAACACGGTCAAAGTAGCGACGTCCGGCAACCGTGAATCGCACACTGCCGGCAGCGGTTGCCGAGGCGGACACCAAGGCGGACCATCCGCTAGTCCGCTGCAACGCAAGGGCGCCATTGGCGTAGTCGCAACTACCGCCATATCCGTCCGTCGCGCCGCCAGGCGTCAACGGCACCAGGGCCCCGTCTCCGTTGTCTTTCAGGAGCAGAACACCACCGATAGTGATACGCAGCGTCCCGCGGACAAACGGACTACCGAAGAACAATGACGCCGCCGAATTCTCCGGGACGCCATCCAGTGAAACACTGAGCTCCATGGCGTCCGCCGCACCGGACGCGACGAATGAAGCTGCCTCGCCGTAGGGCGTCCTGTCGATCAGCGCTGACTCCGCGGTCGCGGTGGGTACGATGGGGACGTAAGGCGTCGCGACCTTGACCGAGAGATCGCCCGGGGCCGCGACGTCGTCCAGCGGCATGACGCTGTAATAGCGGGCAGCATCGGCCACCTGCGTGCGCCTGACTTCCGTGGGCGCAGTCTCGGTACTGAAGCGCGGGGGCACATCGATGCCGGTCAGCTCCTGACGCAGCGGCGCCAGGATGGTCATCACGATCACATCGCGCTGGTAGTCGCCGCCGGCGTCGGTGAACGTCTGCGTCGTGCGGCTGTCGATAGACTCGATTCGGACGTACTGCTCGACCTCTGGATAGCCAGGCGCGAACTGCCGCAGTAGCAGGGTTTCGGCCTGCTCCGGAGATGGCGCCTCGCTGCGACAAGTCACGCGGATCGTGCGCTGCCCAGTGACATGGTTGCCATAGAGCCAGTAAGGTGCCGGCGGGCCAGCAATCACGTAGCTCTCGACACGGTTGCGCGCATCGCTGCGCTCGTCGGTGGGCGTACCACCGCCAAACATGCAGACATGCACGCCGGGGTCTTCCGGCGGCTGCGTCAGGATGATGTGGGTGCCCAGGAGAGTGTCTGTGTTGTCGGTGTCGACATGCACGAAGGCCTTCCGCAGCGAGGCCCGGCCGGTGGTGCGGTCAAGCCTCGAGATGTCCTGGAAGATGTTGTTCAGCTCGCCATCGATGACCTCCAGCGCGGTCTGTCGCCCGCCGCCATCCGGATTGTCGGTGAGGCGTTCGGGCTTCTTCAGTTTGATGTCGGTGACTGTGATCGTCATTACGCAACCTCGGTCAAGCGCAGCGTGAGCAGGTACAGATCGCCCGCTGCAGCGGGCGACTCGAAATCGATCGGTGTTGCAATGATTGCCGCACCCTCGTCGTGGCGAAACACCACACTGAACGTGATGGCGGGATCGTCCGGGCTCGACAGCGTCATCGGGCTGCGCGGGGTCACGTCGAGTGCGCGCAACGCTTCCACCACCGCCCGTGTCACCGGGGCAACGAACGCAGGACCGATCTGCTGAGATGACAACGTGATCGGGCGGCCACTCAGCAGCGAAGATTCCTCCACGATGACCGCCCCGGTGAGCGTCGGCGTGTAGACCTGCCGCACCGGGCTCCAGGCGAACTCGTCCTGCCAGTGCAAATCGCCCGGCAGCTCGACACCAGCCAGCCACCATGCGCTCATAGGCTCTGATCCCTCCTGATTTCGGCAATCACGCGCTCGGAGATTTCGCGGATCTGGGCTTGTGTCAGGCGCAGCTCGACGGCGCCGTTGCTCTGTTCGTTCTGCACCCGCAACACCACCTCGATCCGGCGGCTAACCGAGACCGACCCGCCATTGCCGGTGGTTTGCGCGGACTGTTCGATCTCCCTGCGCAGTTCGCGCTCCGCTTCTGTGCGCTGAACGGTGCTCTCGGTGCTCTGCTCGCGCAGCTCCTTCGCGCGCCGCTCCGCATCCAGCAACTTGCGCAGTTCATCGTCGGCGATCGCGCTGTACTGCTTGCGCAGGACATCCAGCGCACGTTCTTCTTCATCCAGCGCCGAGATGACCTTCTGCGACTGCTGCAGACGATTCTCGAACTGCCGGTTCTGATCCTCATAGGCCGCGTTGAAGCTGTTCCACGTGTCCAGGTACTGCTTTGCGGACTTGGCCGACCCCGCCGCATCCATGGCCGCGCGAGCCCATTGTTCGGACATCCGCCCAAGGCTGATGGTCACCGATTGAGCAGATGCATCGATGTCGCGCAAAGACTTGTCGGCGTCGTCCAGATCTCGCTCTGCGCTCTTGGCAGAGTCGCCCGTATCTTCCAGCGCGGACGCCGCGTTGCCGGCGCTGGACGCGGCACGATCGAATGCTTCAGCGCCGCGGTTGGCGGCATCCTCCATGGAATCACCGGTTTTCTTGCTGGCCTCCTGAGACGCCACAAGCTGCTCGTTCAGGTCGGCCAACCTCAGCCGCAGGTCACCCAGTCCGGCCGCGGTGCCGTCGCTGGCCTTGTGCAGCGCCGTGTACTGATCCTCGAGCTTGCGGATCTGCGAGCGCAGCACCTGCTCGTCGACTTCACCCTGCGCCGACTTGATTTTGATGATCGCGCCCGCGGCATCCTTGGCGGCCTTTTCCATCTGCCCGAGGCTGACGCCAGACGCGGGACCGACCTGGCGCAAGGAGGCCAACAGCGACTCGATTTCTTCAGGCGTGGAGAGCTTCTGCAGCGCGAGGCTGAAGGCGGCGGTGATCTGCTGCGCGCTCGCCCTGCCACTGTCGGCCACGGCGTTGAACGCACTGAGCGCCTGCTCCCCCGCCGCCGTGAACTTCTCGCCGATGGTGACAGCGTCGGCGCCGAGCATCCGCAGCGATTCGGCGACCACCGTGTCGAGTACCGTGCCCAGGCCCTCGGCGCTGCCACGACCCGCGTCCATGGCCGCCACTGCAGCCGCCTGGAATGCCTGCAACTGATCGCCACTCAGCTCGCGCAAGGCCGCGCCGAGCTGGTCGCGCAGGGTCACCGCCGCGACGTCTGAGCCGCCTGCGACATCGGCCACTGCGGTGACAATGCGGCTGATCTCGCCAGCACCGGCATCGGCACTGATGCCGGAGAACAGCTTCTCCAGTGCATCATCGGCGCCCTTTGCCGTCGTGGATGCTTCGCGCAACTGGTTGGCCAGCTCCTGCGCGGCGGGCGACAGGCCGGACTTTGCCCGTTCGGCTGCAAGCTTCAGGCCTTCCGCAAGGGCCACGAGCCCGGCATTCAGCTCTTTCTGCCGCGCGATGTTTTCGGCGTTCGCCTTGGTGTTGGCGTCAGTCGCGCCCTCCAGTTCGCGCTGGCGCACCAGCACGCCGGTGACTGCGCTCTCGTAGTCTTTCGCTCCCTGCAGCCGCTGCTCGTAGGAAGCCCGCTCTGTCTCGCCCAGTGCGGCGACCTGCTCGGCGCTGAGCACTGCGACGTTCGCGTACTCCTTGAGCGCCTCGGCTTGCGCCTGGCGGGCGGCGATTTCTTCCTGCAGCACTTCCGCCCGCGCAACTTTGGCGTCAAGTTGCTGCTGGGCCTCCGCCGCCTCGATCAGCCCATGGGTGAGCAAGCCTGTCACGGCAGCGGCGCCCGTGATGGCGATGGTCCACGGCGACAATCCGGCGACGAAGCCAGCCATGCCTGCAGCCAAGCGCACAGTGCCAGCCGAGGCCGCAACCAGCGCCGTACCCAACTGCGGCAACACCGTCGCCGCCAGCAGCGTCAGCGGCCCTTTCAGGCTCGCCCACGCCAGCGCGGCCGGTGCGAGCACGGCGGTCAGTCCAGCGATACCGGCGATCACATTGCGCAGTGGCTCGGGCAGGCCGTTGAATCCGTTGATGCGACCAGCGTAGCCGACGCCTTCTTCGTCGCGGCGCGCGAAGGCAACATCAGCGTCGCCGAACTGTCCGCCGGCATCGGCGGCATCGCGCCGTTGGCTTCGCAGGCGGGTGTGGGTTTCGATGAGCTGATCGCAGCCGTCACCGCCATCACCAACGGCGGCGTGCCGGCATCGCAGGCGATGACGCAGGTGCAAGCCGCCGTGGCCGCCGTGGTCAAACCGACCAGCGAGGCCAGCAAGCTGGCGGGTGAACTCGGACTCCAGTTCGACACCGCAGCAATCAAGAGCAAGGGATTCGCGGGCTTCCTCGAAGACGTCCGCGAGAAGACCGGCGGCAGCGAAGAAAAGCTGGCGGTGCTGTTCGGGCGTGTCGAGGGCCTGACCGGCGTGCTGTCGCTCACCAACGCGCAGGCTGAATCGTTCGCCGGCACGCTGGATGCGCTGGGACAGAAGGCGGGAGAGAGCGAGAAGGCGTTCAAAGCACTGAGCGAAACCGACGCCTTCAAGATCCGGCAGTTCGAGTCGGCGCTGAAGGACGTGCAGTTGTCGCTCGGTACCGCGGTGACCGCATTGACGCCGCTGCTGGAAGGCGTCACGGCGCTGCTCGCCGGCCGCAGCGCCATAGGAGTTCAGCGCCGCGTTAAGGCCGGCCGCCGCGGTGGTCACGTCGGTGACGCCACCCACCGCCAGCTTGTTGGCGACGGTCAACCGATTCATCGCGTCGACCGGATCGGACACGCCAGCCGAAAGGATGTCGTACAGGCCCTGCGCGTTGGCCACTGCGTCGCCACCCATCTCGCGCGCCAGCTCGCGCACTTGCTCGGACAGTTGCGGAATCGCCGACGTGTCGTCGAGCTGCGTACCGACCTCCGCCATCTTCAGGCCGAAGTCCGCCGCGGCGCCACCGGCGTCGCCGAGGACCCGCACCACGCCGGCCAATGAGCCCACCGCGGCGATGGCCTGCACTTTGACCTTGTCCAGCGCATCCGCCCAGCCGTTGGTCTGCGCACGAATCTCACGCACCTGGCTTTCCATGCGCACCTGCGCCTGCACCAGCGCCGCGCCGGTCAGTTCGCCCGATGCCTTCAGCCGCTCGAACGCGGCCTTGACCTCGTCGACTTCGGCCTCGATATCGGAGAAGCGCTTGAGCCCCAGCGTCTCGAACGCCTGGTCGATCTCCGACGTCTCTTTCTGCGCCGAGACGCGCATGGTCTCCAGCGCGCCGGTCAGCTTCGACGTGGCCTCATTGAGACCCGCGACGAACTGGCCTAAAGTGGCACTCAGGACCAAGTCGACATCGGTGGAGGTGCTGGCCATGAGTTATCGCTGGGTCTGGTGGGTGGTGATCGCGGGTGCGTGCCTGGGCGTCAGCGGCTCACTGCCGAGTACGCATTGGGCGCGCCCGTGGCTGGCGCTGCCGGCCGCGTTGCCGCTGCTGGCCGGCGCGCTGATGCTCACGGCGTTTGCGCTGCTGGCGTGGCTGTCAGTGCTGCGCTCAGGCTGGCCCCGAACGCGGTCAACGCCTCGATAGCCGGCACCACCTCGCTGGTGAGGTACGGGCCGTTGATCTCCACATATGCCTGCCCGGCCACCACGGCGGCCCGTAGCGTCTGCGCCACCGGCCAGCGCAGCACCACCTCGACATCCACACCGAGGATGGATGCCAGCGCGCCCGCCAACATGCGCAACTCGTCCGGCGTGAGGCTTTGCAGCGCCTGGGGCTTGGCGGCCAGACGCTGCAACAGCGTCACCGCCGACTGCAGGATGATGATCTGGGCCAGCGTCACTGGCGTGATCGTGAAGGATGTCGCCACGGGCGGCGCGCCCACGGCCAGTTGGATCTGTTTCATCGGTTGAACTCTCGCTTGATGAGAAATTTGAAGGTGCGCTCGAAGTCCCGCTGGATATCGGGCGCGATGTCGTCCTTTACCGACCTGAACACTTGCGATATCGATGGACCATGGCGGACGGTGTAGTTACTCCGACCTTTTGCGCCGCGTCGGCGAATCGCAATTCCCACGTCATCGCCCAGCTCTTTGCCACGCCGTAGCCTGATCAGGAACGCGCCCGGCATCAGCTTCATTCGGCCCGGCTTCACCCGCACCCTGATGCCGGCGAGTTGCTTGTATGCCTCGCCCTTCTTGCCCTTGCCCTTGCGAGTTCGCTTGCGCCGCCGCGTGAGCATCCGCCGCATGAAGTCAAAGCGGTTCAGCAAGATGCCGCGTTTCGGCGTGCTTAACCGACCCTCCAGACTGTCCTTTGTGGCCGGCACCTCGCGCATGCGTTCGCTCACGTAGGGACGCCGCAACGCCACCTGCGCGCAGATCGCCCGTACCGCCTTGGGCTTGCTGCGCTTGAGCGTACTGTTGATCGCCGTCTGCGCCACTGCCCGAGAGTTCGCCTGCGCGCTCGCAAACTTTCCCAGCAGCTTCAAGCCGCGGGCAGTCAGACGAACTTCGGCGCGGATGCCCATGGTCTACTCCACTGCGGAGTAGTGGCGCAGCAGATCAGCCGTCTCCGGCGTGACGTCAACCTCATCGCCAACGCGGTGATCCACGCCGGCATGGGTGTGGTCGCGCACGAAGCGCACGCGAACGCTGCTCGGCGCGGGCGGCGTTGGCGCCGGCGCCGATTCCGGCGCCGGCTTGCGGGGCTTCCTGGCCACGGTCAGGACTGGCGGATGATCGTGTACGGGCTGGTCTTGCCAGTCGGCGTGATCGGCGTACCGGTCAGCGTCAGGCTCAGCAGCTCTACAGACAGGAAGTCAAAGATCTCCTGCGGCGCCTGAATCGGCACCTCGTGATATTCCACCAGGATGTCTTTGCCGGAGACCTCGTTGCGGCCATCGAACAGGATCCGGAAGGAGCGCTGCGACACCAGCTCGCCGTCGAACTTCTCGCCGCTGAACGCCGCGTAGCTGGCGCTGACCTTGACCGCCAGGCCGGCCGTGATGGCACCACCGGTCAGCGCGCGGACCAGGCCGAGGCGGGTATCAACCTCGTAGTCCGTGCCCAGCACGTGGGTGACGTCGCCGGCGTTGTTCTTGACGACGACGCTGGACAGATTGCGCTTGCTCGCCGCGTACCAGGTGTCGAGCGCGTGCAGCGTCACCACTTCATCCGTGAACGATCCGCTGCTGACCGTCAACGCGGCCGGCGAGGCGGCGAAGGCGAGGCCGAACAGCGTGCTGTCCATCTCGCTGAACGCCATCTCCAGCGACGGCGCGCCCGGCGTGCTCTTGCTGTAAACCACCTGCCCCTTCATCGCCCGCTTGGCGCTCTTGACCTCGAGCACGGTCGGCTCCGATCGCGACGGCACGAACGACGAGCATTCGAGCGGCGGCAGGTAGCCAAGGAAGTTGCCGTTGGAGGCGTCGATCAGACCGAGGTACACGGTGCCCGAGAACTCTTGAAACTTGCTCATGTGCTACTCCTGAATACGGGCATCACTGATTGACCAGGCGCGCCCGAACAACGACCTGGCACACGACATAGGGGAACCCTTCCGGGCGTTGCAGAACGCGGCGGGAAAGCACTTCAAGACCCACCAGCGGTGGCGGCAAGGCACGCGGTTTGCGGATCTTGCGGAACGCTGCCAGCACGTCGTCACGCAGGTCATGCGCCTTGCGCTGCGCGCCGTCCTGCGCGGCTTCGATGTAGCCCTCGACCGTGAGTGTGATGGCATCCACGGCGCCGGCATTACCCTGGGATTCGTCCAGCTCATCTTCGACGAGCCGCAACGTGGGATAGGTATCGCTCTCACCGAGCTGGAACACATCCAACAGCACGCGCAGGCCGGCATCGGTGCGATAGCCGTTGACCACGCGGATATCGGCCAGCGCGGCCTGCAGCGCGAGGATGGTGTCCCAGGTCTTAGGGGCGGACACGGGTCACGCTCCAGACGGTGGAACCAATACCGTCATCCAGCAGATCCGCCAGACGCCACTGCTCGACAGCACCATCCAACTGGACGATGCCACCGCGCGCGGGGCTGGGCACTTCCGCGCGCAACAACCGCACATTGCGCTGCTGCGCAGCGATCGTTGCCGCGCTCTGCCCATCCAGAAGCGACAGCGCAAGGAACATCACCACGCACGGCACGGCCGCGCCCGACACTGGCGGCGCGTAGGTTGCAGTTCGCGCGTCGGGGTGACCCGCCTGGATCATCTGCCCCACGACCAGCGCGTGCATGTCGGCCGGCGTCATGGTTGCTTCCCTGCACCGTTGTGCAGTTCGATGCACCGCGACAGCCCGGCGTGTTTCAGCGCACACACCTTCAGCCGCTCGCGCAGCTCAGCACGCGATGCCCACGTATCGACAGCCGCGGCGTGCAGCTCGTCGGGAATCCCCGGGCAGCGCTCGAGCATCGTCTGGTCGCACTCAATCGGGTTGCTCACGACTACGGTAGGCGGCATCGATGGCGGCGTTTGCCTCGGCATCCCGAGTACGCCGCAACTGATCAAGGTCGGCAGGCACAGGACAACGAGCGAGATCAGTCGCAGCCGCTTCGATGCGTTCGCGATCGCGCACGACGGCGACACGCGCGACTGCGTCGGCGATGGCTTTTCCGCGCTCGCGGCGCTCCGCGGCGAGCTCGTCGCGCAGCTTGTCGCGCTCGCGATAGACCGACAGTTCAGCTTGCAGCGGTGCTTCGCGCTCAGTGCGGCGACCGTAGTCGTACGCGGCCACGCCAACGAGGGCGAACAGAACAAACCAGAGCCAGCGCTCCATGGGATTCCTCGATTCATGCGACCACCCGACGGGCGGACGATTCGGCCGCGGCGCGGCGACACAGCGCAGCTTCGGCGCGGCGGCGCTTCAGCAGCCCACCCATGCGCTCGCCAGCCCAGATCCGGGTCATGGACTCGAACAGTTCGGCCATGCGCGTGTAGTCGCGCTGCACCACGGCGGGCACCAGTTCGCGCATCTCGCGACGACGGTCGAGCGGATCAGCCGAGTCGCGCTTGAGCCCGGTGCCGGCCTGGCGGACAACTTGCAGCCACCTCGACCGTGCGCGTGACGTAGCGGACGCGCTCGACTGCGGTTTCGGTTTCGGTTCGCGCGGCCGTGATCGTGCGATCGGCCTCGATGCCGGCATCGACTGCCGACTGGCTGTCGGTGGCGGCTGCAGACGCCGAAACGACGGCACCGTCGAAATGGCCGCGAGCGACCCAGCCGCCAGCGCCGCCAGCGGCGAGCAGGACCAGGGCGAGCACCACGATGGCGAGGTTCCCCACATCATGTTCCTCCCGCCGGGTATTCGATACGGCTGAGCTCGAAGTGCGGGCAGTCCTTGAACTTTTTCCAATCGCCTCCCCAGGCGATCGCGATGCCGAGTTCGAACGCCGCGGCCTTGAAGGCCTTGGCGATCGGGTCGTAGTCCGAGGCCGTCCACGACACCGCGCCATTGCGGAACGCGACGACGTCGACCGCGTGGCCGGTCAGGTGGCGGCTGTGCATGGTCATCGACTTGCCGTCGCGCACGTACTCGCGCTGTTTCTCGACGGTGCGCAGGCCCTCGGTGATGCCGAAATCCATCGTCGTGAGCTCGATGGCGCGCTTGACCACGCGCACCAGGTCCGGGTGCACGCCTTCAAGCCGGGCCAGGCTGCGCGGGCTGAGAGCGAAGGCGCCCATCAGAGCCCCAGCAACCAGGCAAGCGGATCGCGCAACAGCAACGCCAACAGAGCCAGCCCGGCCAGCAGCACCAGCGGAACCAGGCGCACGCGGCCCTGCGCGGCTGGGTGCAGCGTGCGCATGCCCGGCCAGGCGCGCTCAGCCTTGTTGTGGTAACTGGCCAGATCCGCGATGAACCGCGCATCGGCGTGCTGAATGCTCCACACCGTGCCGCGCACGATGTCCGGGCCGGTGGCGCCGCGGCCAATGGTCCACGGATCGCCGGCCAGTTGCGCCACCGAAGCGGGCACGCGGCCGGTGCGACCCACCTCGTCGATGCCGCGCTGCCCCAGCGCGACACCCATCGGGCTGCGTGGGTCCGGGTAGGCGTGCAGGTGACAGCCTTCCTCGCCAGCGATGAGGTCGGCGGCGAGCTCGCGGGCGAGTTGTTCAGCGGACATCATCGGAACACCTCCATACCTTGCTTGCGCGGCGCAGGATCCTCGTGCCGCTGCAGTCGGGCGAGCAGGCCGGCGATGGTCAGGGCGGCCCCCATGACCACCAGCGCCGGCAGGTACGGGCGCAACGGCGTCTGCTCGATCGTGGTGCCCATGCCGTACAGGTACAGCAGGCGGTCTGCCAGCCAGAACACGCTGGACGAACACAACAGCACCGGCCCGATGCGCCAGCGGCGGCTCAGATGACTGACATCGACCAGTGCCGCGATGCCGACCACCACGAGGCACGCCATGGCGATGGTGACGACCAGGGTGGCGTTCATTCGTCGCCTCCGCGCCGAAAGCCCGGGATCAGACCGCGCAGCCAGTCGGCGACTTCGCTGGCACGGATCAGCGCGAGCCCGTTATGCAGTATCGACGCCGCCGGCCACGCGATCAGCCCGGCCAGTCCGCTGGCGGCCGCCACCGGCAGCGCGCGGTAGATCACCACGCCGTCGCCCGCCATGTGGGTGACCGCACCGAGCACCAGCGCCGGAGCAATCATCCCGCTGGCGACCACCCGCGCGGCAATGCCACCGCGGGCGAGCGGCGCGTCGGAAAGACCGCTGGCGACGAACCCGCCGCTTAGCCCGCCCGCCACCGAAAACGCCAGCGCAGCCCACTCGCTGATCTCCGGCTGGGTTGCGGCAAGCGTGGTCACGCCAGCGAGAACCCAAATGGCGGCGTCGAGTCTCATCGAATGCCCTTGCGCTCACCGGTCGGCGCGACGCAGGTGTACGGCGCCGGCGAAGCGACCGGCTGCACCAGCAACCAAGTCTGCGGTGTGGCTGCGCCATTGCTGACGGCGTTGACGTCGGTACCGACCATCATCTCCAGGCGATCCGGCAGCACCGCGCGGATACTCACGTATTCGCGTACCGCACCCGGTGGCCACGGATTGAAGTTCCACGCGATCGACTCCACCGGACAGGCGCCACCAGGCGCCCACAGCGTCGTCAGCGAGTGCGTGGTTTGCCCGGCATTGAATGGCAGGCACGCGAGGTCAAGCTGAATCCAGTGCGTCTGGTAGCGCGAGAACACAATCCGGCAAACCCGATCCGGCGCGATATACACCCCCGACGCGCCCGACGGAATCGGCGCCGCGTTGGCGACCGCAGAGAACCCGATCACCGCGACGGCGAGCAGCCACAGCGTGGCGATGGCAAGGGCGAGCCTACGCATTGGTCGGACCCTCCCGCAGCAATTTCCATTCGTTGAACAAGCCGACGATGGCCGCGCCGATGGCGCCGACATCGCCGATGCGCGATTGCACCGCGGCGACGGATTCATCGGCGGTGGTAAAGGCCGCCAGCACCAGATCGACGAAGGCCTGCGCCTTCTCGCTGCCGCGCTTGCGTGGCTTGCCGGTGGCCGGGTCGATGTCGGTCGGGTCGGACGGGAACAGGGTTTCCACTTGCGCCACGATATCGATCAGCGCGCGGATCACGGCGACGATGCCGGTGCCGGCAACGCGCACCAGGCCGCGCAGCAGCGGCAGCAGTACGCCGACCAGCCGGAACCATTGCAGCGGGGACAATTTCGGTACGTTCACGGATGCCGCTCCGAGGAAAGGGGCGCCGGTCTTTCCCGGCTGTCAGCGGGTCACCCCGCGGATCAGGACGCCTTGACCGTGCCCGCGCCGGGGCACAACCGGGCGCGTACCGTGGCCACGCCGTTGCCGGCGGCGGTCTCGGCGACGGCGCAGTTTTCCAGGTCTCCCACCGCAGCCGAGGCCACGATGAATTCGCCGGCGGACACGTCCCACGTGAGGCGCGCGCCCTGGGTGATCACTGCGGTGCTGAGCTTGGGCAACTCCCACACGCCCTCGATCGCCGCTTCGCCCTTCTCGCCGTTGAGCACCGCGCACAGCGCCACGCCCAACAGGGTGCCGATGACCACCGCCTGCCCGGAGGCGACGTTGGCGCCCGCGGTGAAGCTCATGTGTTCGCCGGGCTTGATGTAGTTCTTGGCCATTGCAATTTCTCCAGATCAGGGGCTGCCCGGCTCACGCCGGGCAGCGAAACATCAGCCGGCGTTCTTGATGGCGCCGCGGAAACCGACGCCGGCGGCGCCGTACTTGTGCACGACCTTCCAGCTCAGGCCATCGGTGCGGAAGTTCTTTTCCTGCTCCAGGCTGGGCGTCTGCACGCCATCCAGGAAGGCCACTTCGAACACCGGCTCCATGCCCGGATCGGCCAACAGGTACCAGGCGGTACCGGACAGGCGCGGGGTGTCGACGATGTCGCGCACCAGGCCGCGGCTGATGTTCGGCCGGCGCTGGTTCTTGGTGGCTTCGTCGTCGAACTCGCCTTCGTTGACCTGCACCACGGCGCCGCGCAGGCTCTGCGGGCCGATCCAGATGGCCGGCACGATGTCCAGGTAGTCGTTGCCGCCCGGATCCTTCTGCTGCCCCATCTGTAGGCGCGCGGCATCGAAGGACGCGATGGTGGGCGCCGCGGTGGTGCCGGCGATGTTGCCGTGGTCGGCATGGAACAGCGCCTTGCCGTCCCCCATCGTCGGGCCAGCGCCGCTGTTCAGGGCGAACAGCGCATAGACGTCCTTTTCGATGGTGCGCCCGGCCGCCTGCCCCAGCGCCTGGGCGATACGCGTGAACGCGCCGAGATCGTCGTTGACCAGCACTTCCGGCGTGATCTGCAGGATGCGCCCCTTGCGCTTGCCGCGGATCGTCTCCTTCTCGCCGTCGCCGAGCACGCCGTTCTCGTACTCGCCCTGCTCATTGACGTCCTTCAGGTCGCTGAAGGAACTCAGGTGATACCGGTTGTGCGGGCGGTAGTCGGACAAGGTGCCGGTGGCGCAGAAGCGCGACCAGGTGAACGGCACCAGCCGGTACGCGCCGACCACGATCTTGTGCAGCGCGTTCTCCAGCAGCACCGGGAAGTCGCTGGTGCTCTGACCACCCAGCGCGAGCACCGTGCGGGCGATCTCGTCGCGCGTCATGCGCCGCGCTTGCACGCCAGCGCGGATCAGGGATTGTTCCGCCAGATCGATCAGCGTGGCGAATGCGGCCGGGTTGTCCTGTCGGGCGCGTTCGGCTTCCTCGCCGCGCAGCACGCCGGCACGCGCGAGAATGCCCTGCACGATGCGATCGCGCTGCTTGTCCTTCGCGTCCGGGCCCGCCTGAATATTCGGGCCGGCGGTAGGATCGTTCAGCGGCGTGCCACCGGCGCCCAGCTTGTTGAGCAGTTGCTGGCGCACCTGATCGATGGTGAGGCGCGGATCGGACAGGCACGCCACCTCCAGGTCGCGGATGCCGGGCATCTCGCGGAACTGGGCGAACTCGCCGCGAATGGATTCGTTGCGGGCGGCGATGGCGGCGATGGGATCGGCCGGCGCCGGCGCGGCCGGAGTCGGAGCGACGGGAGCGGGCACGGCCGGCGCCGCGGCGCCGCCGGCATTGGCCATGATCAAACGGCACTGGGATTGCATGCTTGGGTCCTCAATTTGGGCCAGCACGGCCCGTTGGTGCACCTCGCGCATCGAGGCGAAAGCGGTCGGCCGGCACAACGCCTGAATGCGCGCGCGCATGGCGGCAGAAGCGTCGGCCGGGGCCGTGGTAATGGCGGTGATGAAGGACAACAGCGCAGCCGCGGCAGCGGTGTCGTCGGGGGCGTCCGGCTCCTTGGCCTGGACCACGTCGGTAGCCAGCCCCAGCTCCACCGCGCGGGCAGCCGTGAGGTAATGGTCGTCGCCGTCCGTGAGCATGGCGCGCACGACGTCCTGATCGGTGGCGACGGCGTACGCGGTTTCGATGGCCGCGGCGGTGGTGTCGAGATCGTCGGCGACTTGCCGATGTCGCTTGGAGTTGCCCGCCGTCCACGTCAGCGGCGCGTGCAACATCAGCCGTGCAGCCGGATACATCTGGCGCGTGTCGCCGGCCATGAAGATGAGGCTGGCGATGCTGGCAGCGATGCCGTCCACCACGGTGGTGATCTTTGCCGGGTGCGCGGTGAGTGCGCTGTGGATGGCCACGCCATCAGACACCACGCCGCCATCGCTGTTGATGCGCACGGTGATCTCGCTGGCGCTGATGCCGCGCAGTTGCTCGACAAAGGCCCGCGCGCTGATGCCGTCCCAGAACCAGTCGCCGATGGGGCCGTAGATCAGCACCTCGGCTTTGTCCGCACCGGTGGCGCGGATGGCCAGCACCGACTTGCCCTTGGCGTCCCGGTACTGGCGCGGAATATCGTCCGGCGTCGCCGCCGCAGACGCGAACGCGAGCCCGGCGATGATGGCAACAGCCAGCGTGTTCTTTTTCATTGCGGAGCTTCCTGAGGATTGGCGGCTGGGGTGTTGGCGTCGAACTGGGTGACGCCTGCGGCGCTGGTCTGCGCGGGGTCGGAGTCGAGCACCACGCCCTGGCTCTGCGCCCATGTGCGCTCGTTGCGCAGTTGTTCGATGGTTTCGTACATGCGCTTGCCGCGCTCGGCGAGCACTTCGGACATGGTCTTGAAGCCGGCGCGCACTTGCGTGCGCAGGCCAATGGCTTCGTGCACCGGGTTGATCCACGGCATCGGCGGCGCGTAGTACTCGGCATCGATGGCGGTGGCCAGCGTGTTCTTTTTCATTGCGGAGCTTCCTGAGGATTGGCGGCTGGGGTGTTGGCGTCGAACTGGGTGACGCCTGCGGCGCTGGTCTGCGCGGGGTCGGAGTCGAGCACCACGCCCTGGCTCTGCGCCCATGTGCGCTCGTTGCGCAGTTGTTCGATGGTTTCGTACATGCGCTTGCCGCGCTCGGCGAGCACTTCGGACATGGTCTTGAAGCCGGCGCGCACTTGCGTGCGCAGGCCAATGGCTTCGTGCACCGGGTTGATCCACGGCATCGGCGGCGCGTAGTACTCGGCATCGATGGCGGTGGCCAGCGTCACGCCGCGCGGCAGCGCGATCTCGCCGGAGACCACCGCGGTGGCGATCAGGCGCTCGTACACCGGTCGTACCATCGCGTTGATCACTTCCGCGGCAAGCACACCGATGGCGCCGTAGCTCTCCACCATCTCCTGGCGCTGCGCCGAGTAGGTGCCGTCGTAATTGCGAGCCAGCGAGCTGAAGGACAGCCGCATCGGGCTGGATACGGCGCGCAACTGGCCGTTGCGATACGGCTCCAGATTCGGGTTGGGGCGATTGGGGTCGATCATCTCGACGCGCTCGCCCGGCGCCAGGTTGTCGAAGATCATCCCCGGCTGCATGCGCATGGTCCGCGGGCTCTTCGGCGCCGACTCAGGGGCGTACGACTGGGCGTCGCCCTTGATGATCGCAGCCGCCATGCTGGCGCCGATCTTGGCCGCGATGCGCTCGCTTTCCTCGTAGTCCTTGAGGTCTTCGACGCGCGTGAACGTCGACGCCAGAATGCTCTCGCCGCGGCGCTGGTTGATGCGGTTGACCACCCGCAGGTGGCGGATGTACGCCGCCGACACGCGCTTGGTCTCCGGCATGAACACATCCGCATCGCCGGGGTGGCGCTTGTACAGGTGGTACGCGGTGGGCCTGCCCCAGGCGTTGGCTTCGATGCCCTGCAGGATGCGTCGCTCGCTGTCGTCCAGATCCACCGGCAGCATGTCCGGCTCGATCAACTCCAGCGAATACGGCACTGCGCTGCCGTGCTCCAGGTACGGCACCATGCCGACCAGTTCCTGCAGCAGGGATTCGCCATCGCGTAGCCAGGTGCGCACCAACAGGCGCTGCGCGCTGGGCCAGTCGTGTTGCCAGGTCACTTCGGGACGCTTGGACCACGCGCGGTAGACCGGCACGATCTGGTCGACGACGTCCTCCACGATGTTGCCGTCGGCGTCGCGCGGCTGCGGCACCACGTTGATGCCGTGCGCGCCGACGATCCACGTCACCAGCGTGGACAGCCCGCCGGAAATGATGTCGTGATTGCGGTCCAGGTGGCGCGCGTGGTTGCGCAGCGCCATGCCGCTCATCGACACGATGGCGTTGCCGCTGCCCATCTCCCGCTGTTGCTGGCGCAGGTGGGTCTTCTCGACCGCCTCGTAGGCCTGTCGGTACGCCGCCGCCTGCACCCGCCCGCGGGCACGCGCCGCCGCCCAGGTGGGCGACACCGCTTCGATGGCGCGCTCGATCAGGCCGGGCTTCATCGCACACCCCGGCCGACAAAGTCGGCAACCGCAAAGCGATCATCGCGCCCCGCGGCTGCCGCGTTCTCCAGCGCCACGCGCTGTTCCCACTCACGCCGCCCGGCAACGATCTCCGGCAGATTGGCGCGCGTCAGCATGCTGCCATCCGCCATGCGAAACGACAGGCCCTTCAGGACGGCCGTCTCGGCGTCCAGGTACAAGGCCAGCATGGTGGTGGCGGTGCTCATGGGGGAGCATCCTCCACGGGCAGTTGTCTCAAGTCTCGGGGAAACTGAGACACCCGAAACCCGCCGATAGGGTGACAAACATGAAACCAAGCGCTACTTCGACGAATCGACCTGATCCCGCACTGCGCGCCGCCGCACTGGCCGCCGCACCCGAATTCCCGGTGTCCGATCCGGACAACCCGCCCACCACCGCGGCCGACTGGGACGGCGCCATCGCCATGACAGGCGCAGTGACTCACAAGCGTTGCGTGAAGTGCGACCACGAGGCGCCGACAAGCACAGACCCGGCGGCGGCATGCCCAGCCTGTGGCGCGATCTACGCCAAGGTCGAGGGGATGAGTGAATCGCAATTGGCCGTGCTGCGTAGCCGGGTGACGGCTGCCCGCGTCCGTGCCGACAAGGAGATGGTTCAATCGTCGGCGCCGCCGGCAGTTCGCTCTGGCTTTTACTTGGGTATCTGGATCCTGACAGGACTACTCTTTGCCGCGACCCTGGTTCTCAAGTGGATGACTCCACCTTCCCAAGAGTCGGGTGCCGCGGCTGTCGCTGCAACGGAAATCACCGTATACGATTCGTCCCCGCCGGCCTTGAAGCTCGCAGCGATTGCGGCTGGATCAACGACCGTATCCGTCACACAGGCCAATCAGTATCGCGACGCGATGAGTGCACTCAACCGAGTGTGCTTGGAGAGCGAACAAGAGCTGGCCGACACATTCGTAGTGGGCGCCCGGCTGATGGAACAGAATGGCCACAAGGCCGACATGCTGCAACTGATGCGCGGCGTGGCCAGCACCGTGCCTGAGGAGGCAGGAAAACTTCGCTGCGACGAGATTGCCGCAGCAGTGATCGCACTAAGCGGGCGCAGGTAGGCACACCCCGGCGCCGCTGGGCGCCGGGGCGTGGGGCTTAGTTGCGCGGCACTGTGCCGGCCAGCCGCTTCACCGCAGCGTCGATGATGGCCGGCATGTCGCCGCGCCTGAACACGCTGCCGGTATCGGCCAGCAGCTTCGGCAACTCGTCCGGGACAATCACCACGGCACCCGGCGGCACGGCGTGGAGAACCGGGTTCAGGCGGCTGTCGAAGCTGACCAGATAGCGACTTCCCCACAAGAGATCTGCGATGACTCCGTCCAGGAGTTCGGCGGGCAATCCGGGTGACGGCTTGCCCGCCGCGACCGCCTTCGCCCAGCACCGCAGGCGATGGGCGGGGTCGGCGAAGTCCGGGGAGACGATCGCCGCGGCCGCGTCCGGCGAACGTGTCCGGTTCCAGTGCGCCCACAGCACGTCGTCGCATTCGCGCTGGTAGGCAAGGATGGTGTCGCGCAGCTCAGGGCGCACGCGGTTGGGGCTGACGGTGGCGAGCCAGCCGGGGAGCTTGCGGAGCGGGATGCAGGATTGCGCCCGCTGCTTGCCGTCTTCGGCAACCATCACGATTTCCGTGACAGTCCAACGCGCCGCGCTGGCCTTGATCTTTTCCGCTTGGGATTGCCAAGCGAGGCCCATGCCGGTGACGACAGGCTTCATTGCCACGAACGGCTCGCCGTTGTGATCGATCAGGGACAGGGTGGTATTGCGGAATGCGACGGGAAGGGTGTTGCTGGCCATGGTAGGACTCCTGTGCGATGTGGAGTCCGTCACCAGAACGCCAATTCAGGTGACGGACGACGCGGGTTGGCGTACCGGGCACAGGGCCGGCGCTCCTTGCGGAGCCCCGCGTCGCCCGCCAAGGAACTGCGGACGGCGCACGAAATGCCCGTCACCGAAGTGCGGGCATGAAAAAAGCGCCTACATCGACGGTCGACAGGCGCTTTCGCGCCTATGCAGCGGGACGCCAATCCCGGCCGCGGGACTGACCGCGGCGACGGAATGGTAAGCCGGTTGGGGCGGCGGCGCAAATGTATCTACAAAAACCATTGCGACGCTTCGTTGTTGTGGATACAATAACTGTCATGGATATCGAGTTCGACCCCGACAAAGACGCGCTGAACCAAGCCAGGCACGGCGTCAGTCTGCAGGCGGCTGCGGGGTTCGACATGACGACGGCACTGGTGGCCATCGACGACCGTGAGCCCTACGGCGAAGACCGCTGGATTGCGATCGGCTTCATCGACGCCGCCCTGCACGTGTTGGTGTTCACTTTCCGCGCTGACCGCATCCGCCCGATCAGTCTGCGCAAGGCCCTGAAACGCGAGGTACGAGACTATGACCAGCACAAAACCCGATACGGATTCTGACGCGCCGACGCTGTCGGCAGAATGGTTTGCCAAGGCGCTGCCTGCCGCGCAGGTACTGCCCGCGCAGGTCATGGCGGCGGCGCGCCGTAAGCCAGGACGCCCGAAAGCGCGCGTGACCAAGGAGCCAGTGAACATCCGGCTTTCCGCAGATGTGCTGGCGGCTTTTCGCGCCACCGGAAGCGGCTGGCAAACGCGCATCGACGCGGCATTGCGGAGCTTGATCGCCGCCGCGCCGGGAACAGACCGGGCCCCGACGCCCGCAGAACTGGACGCCGGCGTGTTGGTGCTGACAGGCGGCCCCAAAGCCGTCCGGGCCGCGCTTGCGGCCAGGAGAGGACCTTCCAAAGCGAAGGCGAAGTAGGCGAAGCAACCTGATCGCATCACGCTACCCCATCCAGCGTGCGGTAGACGGTGGCGCGGCTGACCCGGTATCGCTTGCAGATCTCCCGCATCGGCTTCCCCTCGCGCAGATCCGCACGGATCGCTTCGATGGGGATTTCGATCCGGCACGCCGGGATGTACAAATCCTGCCCCGGATACTCTTCCAGCAGGTACGCCACCACCGCATCCACCACCGGCCGCACGCGGTCGCTGTCGGTGCGCAGACGGATAGCCGCCCCGATCGCCAGCTCGTCCGCCAGCGCATCGATCTGCGCCCGCCTGCGGGTGGTGTGGCGGGTCACAGACGACTGCTCCAGGCGTCGGAGGCAAGGCCGGAATCGAGCTCGGGCGGCGGCGGCAGCACCACACGCCCGGCCGGCGCATCGATGACCGGAAGCTCGGCGCCCCCGCGGGCGACCACCAACCGACGCTCGCGCTCATCCCAGTCGGCCTTGGACAGACGGTGCAGGCGCAATTCCGGGTGATGCGCGGCGGCGTAGGCGTAGACCCAGGTGTCGAGGGGCTCGTTGCGCTTGTAGCGCTTGTCGAAGCGGTTCTTCTTCGGGTCATAGACCTCGGCGGTGATGCCCTGGAAGAAGTCTTCCGACAGGTCGTCGCTGAAGTGGACCTTGCGCAGTTCCGCGGCTTTCTCGGCATCGGTGCCGAGCCAGGCGTACAACTGGTGCTTGGCGTTGACGGTGCCGACTTGCCAGAGCTGCACGCCGCGGCGGTCCAGTTGGCCGCGCCAGTTGATGTCCGACAGCCGCGGCTTGCCGATGATCGGGGCGTTGTTGGCGGTAGCGCCGAAGATGGCCATGGGTCGGCGCACCCGGCGATCGCGCACGAACGACTTCACGGCCTCGGTGCGGTGTCCGCCGATGTCGAATGCCGCGGCCTCCACGCGCAGGGTGCCGCCCAGGGCGTGATCGATGGGCCGGTTGAGCAGTTCGATCACGGACAGCCACACGGCATCGTCCGCGGGGTCGCCGGGCAGTTCAACGTAGTCCAGTGTCCAGCAGGCCATGCCGCGGCCCCATCCGACAATGTGTACCGGGATGCGGTCGTCCTGAGTGTCGCAGCCGGCGGTGATGGCCAGCACCTGGGCGGGCGCCTGGCGCAGAGGGTACGGCTCGGCGCGGTCGCGGATGATGTTGTGCTTGACCTGGCGCATGGCCGGGTCTTCCCAGCTCTCTGCCAGGCGTGAGTTGACGAAGGTCTTGAGCTTGGCTGGGTCGCCCTGCGCTTTTCGCCATTCCTGCACCAGGTCAATCCAACGCGGGCCCAGGCCGATCTGGTAGTACAAGCAGTTGATCGTGTAGCCGCGGGTCTGGGATTCCGGGTTCTCGGCGATCCAGCGGCCGGCGCGGATCATCTGCGTCTTGTGGTGTTCTTCGATCATGCAGCCGTTGACGCTGCAGGAATACCAGCACTGCTTGCCGTCGGGCGTCCATTGCAGACCCGACCACTCCAGCGCTTGCATCTCGCCGCAGTGCGGGCACGGCACGTGGAACTTGCGCTGGTCCGACTCTTCCCACTTCTTGTCGATGCGGGAAACGCCCTTGATCGAGGGCGAGCTGATGTAGAGGCGCTTGTAGTTAGCCGGGAAGGCGCTGGTGCGCTCGTCCAGCATCTGCACCGGATCGTCGCCGGCCAGCGTGTTGGCGGCAAACTCGTCCAGCTCGTCGACCACCAAGAGCCGCACGCTATTGGACTTCAGGCGCTGCGGGCTGCCGGCGTGCTCAAGGTAAATCAGGCCGCCGGAGAAGTCCTTGAAGTAACGCTGGTTCGCGCTGTCGCGGCTCGCCGTACTGCGCAACGCCCGCTGCACCGCCGCGCAGGTTTCCAACATCGGGTTGAATTTCTGCGACGCCCACTTCTCGCGCGACGCATCGCCCGGCAGCGCCACCATGATCGGGCACGGCGCGTGGTCCATGTAGTAGCCGACCACGTTCAGCGCGATCTCGGTCTTGCCAAACTGCACCGGCCAGCGCAGCACCACTTCGTGCACACCGCTGCGGGCGCTCATGGCGTCCATCGGTTCCTGCAATGGCGGGTTGCGGCTGGTGCGCCAGCGGCCGGGCTCGGCGCTGCCCTTGCCGCTGAGCACGCGGTTCTGGTCCGCCCACTCGCTGACGGTCAGGCGCTTGCGCGGCGCGATGGCTTTGGCGATGACCCGGGCGATGCGGGCCATACTCCGCGACGCAGCAGGTGCTGCGTCAGGAGATACCCCCATGCGCCCGGATCCCGCCACGCTCAATGCCGTCCAGCAAACGCTGCGCGGATTGACCGTATCACTTGCCACAGCCGCCCGCGCAGATCTCGGGGAGCTGGCAACATTGCTGCAGGCCTTTGCGTCTGGCCCGGGGATTGAGGCCACGGCCCAAAGCATGTTGCTGGATCTGGCAGAGGGGTTGCAGCTTCTGCACGGGAAGCGGCCACATTGAACAATGGCCGGCGTAGCCAAGCCTGGAACTCAGGGGTTTGCATGCGCTCGTCCATCAAAGCACCCGATGCGGCACGAAGGCCACGCCCGGCCGCCCAATCTGCTGCGCCAGGTGGTTGATCACTTGCCCGAGCTGCTCCAGTTCCGACTGCTGCTCACGCAGGCGCCGGCAAACCGCCTCCAGTTCGTCCAGTTGCAGCAGCATCACACCGCGCGATGGCGGGTTGGCATTGGCCGCCAACCGTTGCAGCAACTGCACATCCTTGCGCCGCTGATCGCTGATCGCCTGCAACCGCTCCAGGTGCTGGGTGTAGCGCCCGAGCGCTTCGAAGTCGTCCATCACGCCGCCCTCGCGATCGCGCCGTCGGTCGCCTCGAACTGGGCAAGCTGTTCGCGGAAGCGGGCGATGCTGGCGCCGTGCCACTGGGTGTTGCCCACACCCTCGGGTGGCTCAACGTCGCCGCCCAGGAACACCATGGACGCCGGGCCGTGGATGCCTCCGTCGGCGCTGAGGTAGCGCTTGCGCTCGGTCGGCAAGTGGAACTCGCGCCGGGCGCAGTGCACCAGACGCATGATCGGGAAGGCCCGCGATCGGTTGCGCCGGCACCATGCCCGATACAGCAGGTCCAGATCGGTCGCCAGACACGGCACCAGTTCCAGCCCCAGCGTGCCGCTGGTCAGTTCGAACAGAAAGGTACTCACGCTGTCGCCGGACGCCGCGCCGGGCAGCGAGGTCTGCCGCAGCAGGTCTTGCGCCTGGGTTTCCTCGATCATGTCCACACCGTGGTGGCGGATGCTGGCGCGGTTGGCGGCAGCCAGCGAACGGCTGTGGTGCATGCCCATCGCGCGGGTGACCTGCACGATGGCAACGAAGGTGGTCTTGGCCGCGCGGATCTTGCTGGCGCGCTGCCAGTCTTCGTCGACCTCGGCGACCGGGGTGCGGGTGGTGGGCATGGTGCCGGTCACCAGCGCGTCATAGGCGCGGATCACGCGCAGGTGAAACGCCGGGCTGATCCACATGGCGTAGGCGTAGACCAGTTCGCGGACGGCGTAGGTGCCTTGCCTCTGAATCGACTCGACGGGCTGGACGCAATTCCTCAGATCTGAGGAATTGAGCCACTCGTCAATCAGCTCGCTTGTGCTGCCAACTCGCAACCAGTTGCTCGGCTGATGTCGGTCCTCCCCACCCGCCGCCCGGTGCAAATCGTTCAACGAGTACCGGCCAGCGGTGTCCTGGCGCACTTCCACATTCACCACAGTCAGGGTGTTCATCGGGTGTTCTCCTGGGAGAGGTACAGGGCGCAGCCCAGCAGCCGCGCCTCGGCGGCCTTGCTGAGTTCCTGCGCGTGGGTCAGATGGGTCTGATAGGCACGGATGGCCTCGATCATCTCGGACAACGTGTTGGTGCCTTCGGTGTCCTTGGCGGCTCTCCAGACCAGCTTGAGCAGCTCGCCGCTGGACTTGGTGAGCACCACTTGCACCACACGGCGGTTGACGCCGTGCGTGGCGTTGTAGGCCTGTTCGGCCTGGTCGATTTGCGCAAAGGTGAAGGCACGCCGGAAGCTCGGGCGCGGCATGGCGGTTTCGTGCATGGGAATGGGCCTCAGTTCGGATGACGAACCGCGCACCACGTCGCCAAACGGGTGAGCGGACCGAACGGGTTGGCGAACCGGTGAGGCACCGGCGAGCCTTGCGGCTCCCCATCCGGCCCGCCCATAGGCTGACCAGAAATGAAAAGAGCCGCCGAACTCGACGGTTCGCGGCTCTTCGCCGCCATCACACGGGTCGCCAAACCCGGCCGCGCTATTGAGCGCGGCGGGGGCATGGTAGGCGGAACCGGCGCGGCGGGCAATGGGTGGGCGCGCTCCGGTGCTAGGCTGGCGTTGCGAAGCACCTACCAACGCACTGGAGCGACCCATGGAAGACGAACGGCTGGACAATCGATCAATCAAGCTGGAACTGAGCGGCGCATTCACCGCATCCGAACTGGAGGAGATCATCCGCACACTGGCAGGACATCGATCGGCGCTGAGTCCGCCGGTGCCCGATAGCCCGTACGACATGGACGCCACGCCAATGATCGATGACGAGGGCTCAGTCATCGCCAAACCCCTGCGCGATCGCCGCGTGCGCTTGTGGATCCGAAATTCCGGAATCGGCTGGTTCTGCGTTCACCTGTCCCAGGCCGCAGCCATCGCCCTGCGCGATCAGTTCATTCGGGCCACCGACCCCACCCGAATCAGTAATCTCATCCATGATGAGCCGCCGGACCGGGGCAACCTGCAGTAGCGGTGCCGCTCCGCCGTGGCGGATGCGCAGGACCCCGTTCGCGAAATGATGAGAATCATTCATGCGCCTTCTGCCTTGGCGATGTTACCGAAGGCCCGCGCCAGCTCAGTGAGTGCGTGCTCGATCTCGTCGCCCAGCAGCGTCCGGCACTTCGCCTCGTCGGGCTCAGCGGCCAACTGCGGCGCCAGGATGTCGGGCATGGTCTCCAGGCGCGCCCGGATCTGGGTGATTGCGTGCGCGATTGCTGACTCGACATCCGCCGCCGGCAGCAGGTGACGCATCGATACTTCGTAGTCGCGCCGCGCCGCCTGAGCGTTCCAGTGCTCGCGCTCGGCGCGGCTGGACTGGTACTTCATTTGCTCCGGGGATTGGGCGGCCGCTTCCGGCGCGTCGTCGCCGGCGGCGTCGTCAGCCTGTCGCTCGGCGGCGTGGCGGTCGGCAACGCCCTGGTGGGCCATGGACGCGGTGGCCTTGATGCGATCGATCGAGGCCTCCACCAGGATGCGCTTGCCGTCCGCCGTCATCACCAGTCGATCGGCCTTCATCAGGTCGGTGACGTAGCTGTTCACGCGGTTCAGATGCCGCGCAAATTCCGACTTGGTCATCGTCAACGCTTCAGCTTCCACCACAATTTCCTTTCAGTGCGGGTTGAGAAAGTACGTGCGGGAAGGCGTGCGAGTCCGCGGCGCGCCTGTCGTGGATGTGCGGCATGTGCGGGGTTGGGATACGCGAGAAGCGATCAGCCAATGGCGGAAGGGTGGAAGGCTCTCCGCGCGCGCCCGCGGGCGAAGGACGCGCACACCCCGCACAGGGCGCAATGACGCGGAGTTGACCCGCTCACCATTCGGCACACCCCTCACTGACGCGGGTTTACCCATGCCCGGAGCCCTGCGTCTTGTAGTCGTAGAGGGCCGTTCGGAATGCCGCGACGCAGTCGCCGAGCCAGGTACTTTCGGAAACACCGTCTGGCGCCGCCGCGCTGCCGAGCATCACCATGCCGTGAGGACCTTCCAGCCCCATCTTCCCCATCCACCGCTTGCGCGCGAGAGGCACCTTGTGGCGCCGGCTCAGCGCATTGGTCAGCCTCACCAAAGGCGCTGGCCGTGGAATGCCCTGGCGCTGGCACCAGAGCCGGTACAGCTCGTAGAGATCCGTCGACAGGGTGGGCCCGATCTCGACCCGTCCGGCGCCGAAGGTGCCGATGTCGCCGATGTTGAGGTCATAGAAAAACCGCGTGGTGCTGTCGAGCGACTGGTTGATCAGCTCCGACTTGGCGCCGTTGAAAGGCGGCAAGGTGGCGGGACCGAAGTCGCCCAGGTCCAGATGCAGCAAGAAGTCGTGCAGCGCTGCCGCCCCGCCCTCGTCGACCTCGCGCTTGACAGCCGCATAGAAATCCTTCGCCAGCTTGTCCGGGGTCCAGATCACCGCGTGCCGGCGATCATCCTCGTCCAGCACTACCGGCATCGTTTCGTTCGACAGAAACACCAGATTGACGTGGTTGCGCTCATCGTACGCGGCCAGGTTCTTCGGATTGATCCGGATCCACTCGCCGGTGATGAAGGCCTTCAGCTTGTTCTTGACGTGGAAAACTTCCGACCTCGCGATAACCTCGTCGGCAATCAGGAATAACTTGCGCGATGCCCAGTCGTTGAATTTGTCCTCCAGCGCCGACTGGTCGATCACCCGGCCGTATTGGCCGTAGATGTCCATTACCGCTTCGAAGAACATGTTCTTGCCGGTGCCTTGCGGACCGTGCAGCACCAGCGTGGTCTTCATCTTTGCGCCAGGATGCTGGATCGGGTACGCGAGCCAACACAGCACCCAGCGATAGAGCACCTCCGGATTGGAGTCGGCGCTGCACATGTGGCGCAGCAGATCCAGCAGCAACTGGCACTTCCCGGGCTTTGGGTCTGTCGGCCACCCGCCCCACAAGTTGCACAGGATCTCGCGGTCCTCGCCGCCGGGATCGAAGCCCACGTTGCGAACGCGCACGATCGACTGGTCAGGGTGCTCGGCCCAGGCACGGTGGAGTTCGCGCCTGGTGCAGGCGTCGCGCATATCGGACAGGGAGATCAAGCAGTGCTCTTGATGGTCAAAGACCATGCCGCCGTGGCCGTACACCAGGCTGTACCGCTCAAGCAGCTCGTCGACCGACTGGATCTTGGAGAGCGGAGCGCGCCCCCTGCCCCCGCTGTTGTTGTGACGAGCTGCCAGCGCGCCCACCTTCCAGCCTAATTCCGAGATGCGGGCCTCGATCTGCTGGCGCACGACGTGCAGGCCTTCGGTGGCCGCCAGGTCGTTGAAGTCGCTGAGCTTGGCGCCGGTGGCTTCGAACTTGGCGCGCCGGCCGGCTTCATCGGCGAAGCGCGGCTGAACCCATGCGCCGCCCACCTCAACGGCCGCAGTGCTGGCCATGCCGATGCCGGCGTTCTGCGCGCGATGGGGCGCGCCGCAGGTCGGGCAGTCGACCGGATTGGTAGCCAGCCAGACGCGGGCGCCGCACGCGTTGCACTTCTGGCCTACGTCGTCGTCAGCCAGGATCAACCAGCGCACGTTCTTGTAGCGCTTGCGCAGCGCGGCCGCCACGGCAGCAAGGTTGCCAGCATCGTAGGCAATCGCTGTCGGCAGCATCATCGCCTCAAAGCCGGTCGCGCCGGTGGCGTAGCCCTCGGCGATCAGGCCGATGGTGGTCGGCGAGCCGATCAGGTGGAAGTGACCGCGCTTGGCCACGCCCCGCGGCCAGAACTCCTTCTCAGGGCGCTTGTTGGTCTTGGCTTCGGCCGCCGTCCGGATGACCTGCAGGCCGTGGATCTGGCCCGCGGTGTCGAGCAGCGGCAGAACGATGGCGCCCGAAGGTGAGAATCGGATTCCGTGCGCGCCAACGCCCTTGCGGCGCAGGTACTCGGCATCGCCAGTGGGTGAGCATTTCGCCCAGGCCTTCGCGGCTGCGGCCGCGGCGCGTTCGTGCTCACGAGCTCGCGCCTGGTCGGCGCGTTTGCTGTCTTCGGCAATTCGCCGCCGCATGCTCTCCAGCTGCTCGCGGCTCCAGCCTTCCTTCTTGACGCGCACCTTCTGCTTGTAGTTTTCGGCGCCCCGCCATTGGCCGAACCCACCGACGATCAGCAGATCGCCGGCATCGCTGACCACTTCGTGCAGCCAGTACCAGCCGCGCTTCTCGCGCCCGCCATCCTTGACCCGGCACTTGCGCAAGCGCCCGATCTCCAGCGGCTGCTCAGGCATGAGCCCGGCATCCAGCAGTTGACCCAGCACGTCATCGTAGTTCGCACCCAAGTTCAGTAACCCCTCATCGCACTAACTACCCAAGAGCCGCGCCTCTGCGCACCCTCATGGCGACCCGCCAGGGAGGACCCAAAACCGGTCAAACACCTGTTGTTTTTATGCAACACTGGCGCAGCCCATCGCGGCGCGGCGCGAATCGCGCGTGCTGATCCACACGGGGAGATGGGGTGCGGAATCGATGCGCGAGGCGCACGGGGATGGGCTGGCATGGGTTCAACGTCCTTGTCGGCGCGGTGCGAACAGATCGCCCTGCCCGTTCTGGCGCGGTTGCGCCAGGTCGTGGGCGATGCGGGCCACATCGCTGCTATTGATCTTGGGTGGCTGTGTCACGATGGCTCTGATCAGGTCGAGGTAAGCGCGGCCAACCGCGGTCTGCTGGTGGCGACCGCGGCGCTTCACAGGTCAGCCCTGCCTGCGCGGGCGCGGTGCTGCCTTGTTGCGTTCGATGCGCGTGGCCAGTTGCTGCAACTGCGACACCGACGCCACGAACTGGCGCTGCAGTTCCGCCGCTTCATCCTCCGGCGTGATCGGCTCGGGCTCGGTATATCCACAGTCACGCGCGATGAAGTCCATCACCGCATGGCAGGATTCGTCCCGTGCCCAACGCATCACGCACAGCACCTGGTCCAGGCTGGGCTTCTGCGCCCGCTCAGGGTTGAGGCAGTCGAGCCACCAGCGCCCGGCGGCATCAGGGTCCAGCTCAGGGCGCAGGCGATGGCCCATTGCCTTGCTGCCACCCAGCGCACGGGTAGCCTCGCGCAGCGCGTCCTCGATCGAGAAACACAGATCCGATTGCATTTACGACACGCTCCGAGAACTTCGGATGGATTCGTAAGCGGCCACTGAAACAAGATGGTCGCCATGGACAAGCGCAGAAAAACGCCCCGGCAAGCCGAGGCCAAGGACCAGACCGGACGTGATCAGCCTGGCGGAGTGCAAGGCGCCCGCGGCCCGCGCGGTGGATGCGCGGGGAGTGAGGCGCGCACAGGAGATGCGGGCCGCGGGCATGGAAAGGGCGACGCTCTGCCGGTGGTAGGCTGTGTTGGCCAGAACACCAACCGCACCACGGGAGAGCGTCATGGAAGGGTATGCACTCAAGATCGACGACATCTTTACCGCACCAGAACTGGAACAGTTCATGCTGCAACTGTCGCGACGACGCTCGGAGATGTCTCCACCTGTGCCGACGGAAGTGCCGGACAACGGCATTCCAACCGTTCGGGCCGCGTCATTCAGCACCGACATCGCCCCCGACGGGATCACAATCAACTTGCGCAGCAACGGGTTCGGCTGGCTCGGCTATCAGATCAACCGAGATGGCGCCGTCGGCCTGCGGGACACGCTGAACGCCTACTTCCCCGTCAGCGTTTACCCCTCGAAGGGCGGCCCGTAGCTCAAGAAGCTCATTCCTTTCGGACTCCAACATATGAGTGCCGAACAATGGGTCTAGACCCCGCGGGTCGGTGTGCGTGTAGGCCGCGCGCTTGTGAACCCTCCCGATCCCATCTTCGGCGCCCTCGGTGGCAGCCGGCGAAGCTATCGATGCACGGCTTGCGGGCTGACCGAAGAACGGCTGGTCAAGTAGTCGCACAAAGCAGCCCAACACGCGGATCGCTGCCGGGTCTCCGCCCACAACGAACCGTGGACGCCCCGCTTCGTCTGGCACCACGTACGCCATGGCGACCAACATCACGCGGCCCTCGCTTCGGGGGTTGTGGGTTGGGTGGGCCCTCCGCCGCAGTAGACTGGTGGTGCGAACGCACCAGCCACCACGACGGAGAGACTCATGTCAGACACATCACGCACGGTGTCGCCCTCATGGCGACAGATGGCGCTGGACCTCACTTGCGCGCTCATTGCGACCGGGGAGCACATCGATCCGGGGTCTCCAGAAGAGCTTGCAGAACAGGCAGTCGAGTTGCATCGCGCGGTCCAAGCCGCACTGCGACGCCCGCGACATCCGGGTCCTTCAGCAGGTTGAGCATCGCCGCCTTGGCGAGGGCAACGCCCTCGTCGAGGCGGTGCGTCACCTGGCTTGTCACCAGTTGGGCGGCAACGGTCAGCAGCAAGCTGGCGACCTTGAACTGGTCGTTGCGCGCCTCCTGCACCAGATCGTCGATCTCAGGATCGAATGCGCTCATCTCACGCGGCCCTCGCTTCGGGGGTTGTGGGTTGGGTGGCGGGCTCGCCGAAGACGTCCGGGCGAAGCAGGCGCAGGTACTGTTCGCGCGCTCTTGGAATCCCAGCCTTCCGCCACTGGCTCACCGAAGGGAGCCGGACCTCGCACAGCTTCGCTACCACCGCTGTGCCGCCAAGAGCATCAATGATCTGATTCGCGTCCATGCCCAAAGATTAGGAGCACTTAACGCGCCTGTCAATAGCTCCACCTAACAGGTCGTCAGGTAGGCTGACCTAATGCTCAGAGACCGATTGAAACTTGTTTTCGACGCCGATCCGACGCTCACTCAGGCGCGACTCGCAGAAGCGTGCGGAGTGAAACCACCCTCTGTAAGCAATTGGTTCAGCGGGCAAAGTCAGGCGATCAAAGGCAAGAACTTGCTGCGCGCTGCGAAGTACTTGAACGTCAGACCGGACTGGCTGGAGTCCGGGATAGGGCCGATGCGGCCAGATCCGCGCGATCACGAGTGGGCGGATATCCCAGCTCACGCGCAATCATTCGGCCTGGGCGAAGGGCAAGAGGCCGACGAGTACGCCGTCACCCGCAAGCTGAAGTTCCGTCGCGACAGCCTGGAGCGCCAGCACCTGCAGCCGTCCGCGCTGCAGGTGGCCTACGGCACCGGCGATTCCATGCTGCCGCTGATCCGCGACGGCGCGGCCATCCTGTTCGACACCAGCGACACCACGCCGCGCGACGGGCGCGTCTACATGATTCACCTGCCCGGCCAGCGCGGGCCGGAGTACAGCGCCAAGAAGTGCACCGAGCTGCTCGGGCACATCGCCTTCGAGGCGCTCAATCCGGACGGCGATCACCACTGGAAGAAGCCGCGCGCGATGCTCGATCCCAAGCGCCCGATCACCGTGATCGGGCGCGTGCGTTGGGTCGCCGCCTGGGTCGATTGAGCGCCGCGGTCAGCGCGCAGACGGCGCGTCGTCCGCGTCGATGCCGATCAGGCTGCTGAGCGGCACACCCAAGCCGCGGTGCAGCTTGCGGATCATGGTCAGGCTGAGCCCGCGCTTGCCGCTCAACACTTCATACACGCGGTTCAGGCCGCCGATGTAGGGCTTCAGGTCGGCCGC
Source organism: uncultured Rhodanobacteraceae bacterium (assembly GCA_937928755.1). GTDB lineage: Bacteria > Pseudomonadota > Gammaproteobacteria > Xanthomonadales > SZUA-5 > JADKFD01. Next base: position 36,348 of record CALEZI010000011.1, read on the forward strand.
ACTCAGGCCCGCCTGCTCCATGCGGAAGCGGATCGCCGCAATCGGGTCGGGGGGGCTCACCGGATAGTGCTTGGCCTCATAGGCCTCGATCAGCGTGATTAAGGCCTCGAAGTGGGCGCCTTCCGGGCTGTCCGGATCCGGCTCGCTGGGTGCATCGAAGTACGCCTCCGCCAGCTTCAGTGCGGCCTGGTGATCCGCATCGCTGCGGATCGGCGTCAATGTGTAGCTGCTGCTCATGGCTCCACCTCGTCGGCGTCGATCGCATCGTACTGGGCGTGGGTGCCCACGAACTTGATGTAGAGGGCCTGATACCGATAGGCCACGGCAACCACGATGCGGTACTCGTTGCCCTTGATGTTGAACACCGCGCGCCGGGCTTTCAGGATGGTGGCGCTGCCGAACTGCGCCTTGATGTCCGCCGGCTGGCGCCAGTTTGCGCGCTGCACTTCGTCGATCCACGCTTGCATCGGTACGGCGGCGGCCGGGTGCGTGCCCCAGAAGTCCCGCAATGTCTTGATGGCCACGATACGCATGGATGAATCATAGTCCCATAACGGGACTACTGCAAGCCAGCTACGGGCGGCAGGCTACCGCTTGTCGGGAATATTATGTGCACCTATTGCCAATCGACTTAAGTGCGCCTAACGTTGTGGCGCACCAGCCACCGGACCGCACCCATGCCAATCGCCATCACCCGCAGCACCGCCCGCGCTGACCTTTGCGCCGCGCATTGCGACGCCATCCTGCGCCACCTGCGCTACGCCGGGCGCCCGCAAACGCTGGTCGAGATCCGCGACGCGATCAACGCCGACAGCACCGAGACCTTCATCGCCATCCAGCGGCTGAGCGCCACAGGCCTCGTCGCCCTTGAACTCGGGTGGCTCGATTGCGCCACCGGCGCGCATCACCCCAGCACCTACACCCTCACCAGGGCGGCGGTGCTGGCATGAGCGCGCCCCCGATCAATATCTCGCGCAACAACGCCCGTGCGCGCCTGACTCGCCATCGCTGTGCGCTGGAGGATCTGGAAGAGATCGCGCTCCATCGCGGCCGCGAATCAGAGACCTACCGGCGCCACTCGGAACGGATAGCGGCTTGCCTTGCGACCGATCTGGAGTGGCTGCTCAAGCTGGGAATTCCTCATCTGGAGCAGATCCTGCTCCATGGAACACCTGACCATCCCAGTCGAACTGACTGATGGTCAGCATGGCGGCGGCAAATACCTTGTCGCCTTCCGGCGAATGGTAGTCGATGCGCCACGCAGCTCGAACTCACAACAGCAGGTCTTGGAGTTATAGGAAGCATGATCGACATGCAGATTTGCCCCGGATGTCGCCGCGGCATCGGCGAACAGCAGCAGCTCGGCGAGCTCACGCGCTACCCCGTATCGGGAGTCGAGGCGGATTCCAAAGGCATGGAATCCGTTAACCGTAACCTGCTCGGACTTTTCGTCGAACCAAGGGTTATTCATCGGAGCAATCACGCTAACTGGGCGCGCCAGTGTAGCCGCGCGCAGGTGCAGCCATGATGCCCGGCGACTGGATCGCAGCCATCGGCATGACCCTCGTCATCGGCGCCCTGGTCTTCGGCCACCTTCGCGCAGTGCGCCGCGATCGCCGCGCCCAGCGTGAGCGGCAGCGCGTGCCCGGTCACCCCGCGCGCCAGCAGCGCGCCACGCTGGACCAACGCGTGACCGAGCAGGTGTGGCCATGAGCCGCGCGCTGTTGCTGGCCGAGCTGCGCACGGGTCCGAAATCCGCCGCCCAGTTGCGCGGCGCCTTTCGCCGCGCCGGATCGCTGAGCAAGACCATCGGCGGACTGGACAGCATGATGAAGGCCGGCGAGGTGTCGTTCTCGCTCGACTTCGAGCGCAAACGCATCTACGCCCTCACGCCGGCCGGCGCGGCGATCACCGAGGCGCCGCGACAGCGCGTCCGCAGCATGCGCGGCAAGCCGCGCACCAACCCGCGCGAACACGGCCGCGATCTCGGCGTGATCTACGAGGACATCAGCATCAACGCCGCCGCCAAGGCCTGCACCGCCCTCGCCGACACCTTCGGCGCCGTCCTGGTTGTGCTCACACCCGACCGCCGCTGCGTCGCGTACGTCGAGCCCTCCGTCGGCGCCACCCGCGCGTGGCAGCAGCACACCGAAGACGTCCTCGGCGTGTGGGTGCACAGCGGTGTCCCCGGCAGTGCCCGCGCGATGAAACGCGACATCGCCGACGCCATCGAACACGTCCTCCAGACCTTCCACGCCGCGCCCGCGGCGCAACCCAAGCGCACCCGCGCACCTGCAGGAGCTACGCCATGAGCCTTCGCAGCACCTTGACCCGCCTGTTCCGCAGCTTCACCGGCCGGCGCTTGGCGCCACTCAGCACGCGCGACGTGGCCGCCGACGAGATCGACCGCCGCAACCGCGTGCGCCAGTTGAACCCGATCCGCGCTGCGTGTCGCGCCAACGCACTCACTACCGACGAACGCCGACGCGTCTACCGCGCCTTCGAAGACATGGCCCCGAACGTTGGCCTGGCGGAGGCCCGCACCCACGCCTGCAACCTCGCCGCATCCATCGCCAGCCACCGCCGGGCGCGGATGAACCGCAGCGCAGACCCGTGGGACGGACATCCGCCGCCAGCGGCCGCCTGACCAACCATCAAGCATTCCTTGACAGTTCCCGGAGACCCCATGACCACCGAAGACCCGACCGCGCCCAAGGCGCGGTCCTTCCTCGACACCCTCACCAAACTGCGCTACGGCCAGGCGGTGGAAGACCTCACCACCGAGCTGCACCAGCTTCTGTGCGCGGTCAACCGCACCGGCCGTGGCGGCGCGCTCACGCTGAAGATCAAGATCAAGCCGGTCGACAAGGGCGCCAGCGTCGATCGCATCCAGATTGCCGACGAGATCAGCGTGCAGGCGCCCAAGCCGGAGCGCGGCAGCACCTTCATGTTCCTCGACGCGCAGAACAACCCCACGCCGACCGACCCGCGCCAGCCGCAACTGGAGCTGCGCGCGGTGGCCGACCACACCCCAACCATCCGCGAGGTGTCCAATGGATGAGCTGCAAGCCACCGCGGTCGAGAACCGCGATCAGACCCTGCTGCGCCTCGCCGAGCGCGCGCAGTACGCCAGCTTCCCGACGGTTGAAGATGACCGTGTTGCCGGCATCCCCTACGTCATCGTCGATGGCAAGGTGGTGGACCTGGAACACCTGCTGCCGCGCCCGGCGCGCATCCGCGAGCGCGTCGCGCTGCACACGTGCAAGTCGTTCGTCGCCTACCTCGCAGAGCACGGCGGCGACATGAACAGCGTCGTCTTCTTCGACGAGAGCGCCGGCCTGTTCGTTGCCATCCTCGATTACCACGACGGCGATCCGAAGTGGTGCCAGCACCGCGCCGAGTACCGCCTTCCGAGAACCCAGGAATGGGGCACGTGGATCGGCCAGAACCGCAAGGCGATGAGCCAGGCGGACTTTGCCGAGTTCATCGAATCCAACATGCCGGACATCGTGGAGCCGGAGGGCGCCACGCTGCTGGAGATGGTGAAGAAGCTGCAGGCCAAGAAGACCGTGCAGTTCGAATCCGGCGTGCGCCTCGACAACGGCCAGGTGGAATTCATCTACGTCGAGGACATCCGCGGCACCGTCACCAAGGGCAAGGTCGACATCCCAGCCGAGTTCAAGATCGGCATCCCGCCATTCCGCGGCGAGGCCCCGTTCGGCATCACCGCGCGCCTGCGCTACCGCATCGGCGACGACAAGCGCCTGGTGCTCTGGTACGACCTCGTCCGCCCGCACAAGGTCATCGAAACCGTGTCGGCGGAGATCGCCGAGAGGATCCGGTTGGAGTCCAGCACTATCATGTTCTACGGGGCGGCGCCGTGACCGTGAGCCCCACCTACAGCGCAAACCGCTCGCGCAGGATGCGGTTGACGCGCGTCTGCCAGCCGGGGCCGGTGGCGCGCAGGACCACCAGCAGGTCGGGATCAAGGCGCAGTTTCACGGCTTCCTTGGTGTCCGCCTTGGTGCTGCCGACCGGGCGCCCGCGCTTGCGGGCCGCGATCATTTCCGGCGTATGCACTGCAGCGTATTCACCGGCCTGCGCCTGGCGGACGGCTTCCAGCAGGTCCTGCTCGAACTGGCTCATCGTGGTCATGGCGTCACTCCATCAGCTTGCGAAGCGCCTGCAAGAAGTCAGGCGAGAGGTTGTCGATCTTGGACTTCGGATAGACCACGAGCAGGCTCACCGTGCCCTTGGCCGGCGTCATGTAGTAGATCACCCGCACGCCACCGCGCTTGCCCATGCCATCGCGCGACCAGCGCACCTTGCGCAAGGGCGCGGCGCCGGGGATCACGTCGCCCGCATCGGCGTTGGCGGCGATGAAATCCACGAACTCGGCGCGCTCGTCGTCGCTCCACACATCGGCGGCGTAGCGCAGGAACATGGCGGTTTCGATCACGGTGTTCATGTGTTAACCGTACACCCGTTTAATTCGGGTGTCCACACCCATTTGCACCCACCCGCACTCCGGGCGTACCATCCCGCCGTCGCGCTCAATGGCGCGGCCGGGATTGGCGTCCTGAGAACACGCGGTGAAAGCCGCAGAACTTCGAGTGTTGCGGCTTTTTTGCGTCTGGTCACGCCTATGGGCGGGCCGGACGGGGCCCCGCAAGGGGCGCCGGTTCCGCGTTCCCGGTACGCCAACCCGTTCGGTCCGTCCACCTTGATTGGCGTCGCGGTGGACGGTTCCTTATCCGAACCGGGAACCATCACCATGACCACCAGCACCACGATTCCGTCCGTTGCCACGTTCGACGGCACCAGCTTGAGCATCATCGATCGCAACGGTACCCCTTGGGTTTCCGCTGCCGACCTTGGCCGCGCGCTTGGCTACGCACGTGCCGACATCATCGGTGTCCTGTACGGCAAGCACGCTGGCGAGTTCACGCCAGAGATGTCCCTCACCATCGAAACGATGGGGAGGGGACAAGTAGCCCCGACACCGACCCGCATCTTCTCCCCGCGCGGCTGCCACCTGATCGCCATGTTCGCCCGCACCGCGAAGGCCGCCGCCTTCCGCCGCTGGGTGCTCGACGTCCTTGAGGGTCTCGCCGCACCCCGGCCGGCCAAACCCGCCGAACCACTCGTCACCCCCGAGTTCATCGACGCCGACCACCGCCTGCGCGCATGGGCCAAGGCCACCGCCATCGGCAGCAAGAGCGTCCCCGCGGTACCGGCAGAACTGCTCGACGGCGTCGTCGCCGACATGCTCTTCGGCCAGCGCTGGATGGTCAGCTTCGGCAGCCGCCTGGACATGGCACTCACCCCAATCCCGGAAGGCCGCGTGATGATCGACCCCAAAAACCTCGACCACCTCACCACGGTGATCAACGAACAAGCCCCACTCGCCCTGCTGCCCGACCTCATCCGCATCGCCGCCGACCGCCTCAAGCGCACCCGCTGGCCGGACAAGGCAGGCACGCCATGAGCGACGATATCGATCTGGCCCAAAGCCACGAAGAAATGCACCGCGCCCACGCCCTCGCCGCCCTAGAGCGCCAGCGCGAACGCCAGACCGGCCTGCCCGAGTGCCGCGACTGCGGCGAGGACATCAGCGTATTGCGCCAGGCCCTCGGCGCGACGTTGTGCATCGACTGCCAGACCGCCACCGAAGCCCGCGCCGCGCAGATGGTGTGCAGGGGGCGGATGTGAGCGACGAACCCATGACCATGGACGAAGCACACTACATCGCAGACTTGGCGTCGCCCATGCCCTACAAGGCCCGCCAGGCACTGGCGCTCTTCCGCGAGCAGCTTGAGGCCAGCACCACCCTGCTCAGCCAGATCCGCGACCACGCCGGCGTGACGTGCGCAGTTGAGGATCTGCCGGAGGCGGTGGCGGATCTTCGCAGGCAAGTGGAGCTGCGCCGATGAGCCGCACCGCCCCCGAAATCCTCGAAGCCGCTGCCGGCCACATCCTCAGCCGCGCCCAGTCGCGCGATCTGCCGGAAGGCGAGCGCTCCATGGCACGCGCGGTCACAGCGTTCAACGCGCTAACCGGGCTGCAACTCGGCGAGCGCGATGGCTGGATCTTCATGGCCGTCTTGAAAATGGCAAGGGCCACCGCCGGCAGCCTCAACCGCGACGACTATGAGGACGGCGCCGCCTACATGGCGCTCGCCGGCGAGAGCGCGGAGGCAGACCGATGATCTGCCCCACCTGCATCTACTACCGCCCCCTCAGCCAGGCGCCCCCGATCACATCGGCCTGCGAGTGGAGCCCGTCGCCAGAGCAACTCGCCCACCTACGGGGCCTGATGCCAGCGCCCGCGCTGTCCCGCGCACTGGTGCAGACCGCGCCTCATCAGGTCGAGGCGTGCGGGGCGTTTGAATCCGTGGAGGTCAGCATGAAGCCCCAGCGCGTCCAGTTGTCGCGCCAGAAGGGTTGGCGCATGCCAGCGAACACCGTGAAGGTCGACCGGAGCACCACGCTCGGGAACCCGTTCCAAGTCACCGCCGACCGCCCGGCTACCGACGCCGTTATGGCGTTCCGCACATGGCTCACGGTCGACGGTGTCGACGCAGGCCTCCCGCACACGCGGGCCAACATCCTCGCGACGCTGCCGATGCTCCGCGGCAAGAACCTCGCCTGCTGGTGCAAGCCGGGCACGCCATGTCACGCCGACGTGCTGCTGGAACTGGCGAACACGCAATGAACCCCGCCGTCCTCGACTTCGCCGCGCTCCGCGCGATCACCGGCTACCAAACCCAGCCGGCGGTCGAGCGTTGCCTCAAGTCGCAGGGCATCCGCTATTTCTTTTCGAGGTCCGGCGTCTGGACTACACTCGACCTGGTCAACGCCGCCGGCGGCATCCAGCAGGCCAGCAACGCCGACACCTACCAACCCGGCGACATCTTCTGACCATGAGCCCACCGGCCGGCAGACCGCGCAAGCCACTCGCCAACCTGCCCGCGCACATCGACGCGGCCAAGCTGCCACGCGGCATCTACTGGGACAGCGAGCGCCAGTACTGGTACGTGCGCGAGATCAACAAGGCCGGCAAGACCAGTCGCAAGCGCGTCGCCGATGCCACCGCGCGACTGTCCGACCTGCACCAGCTCGCCGAGCAGCGAGACGGCGTAGATCAAGGCTCTCTGCGCTGGCTGTGCCAGCAGTTTGCCGCGTCCGATCGCTACCACGCATTGTCCGCCGCCACACGCGCCGACTACGACTACTGCCGCGGCGTGCTCTGCGACTGGAAGACCAAGGCCGGCAAGTTCGGCGACCTCACCGCGCGCAAGATCACCCGCCCCATCGTGCAGTTGCTGGTCGACGCGATCGCCGCCGGCACAGACGGCAAACCAACCCCCAGCAAAGCCGCCCACGTGCGCCGCTACCTGTCGCGCGTGTGGGAGTGGGGCGCCAACCGCGGCCACGTCGCAGCCATCAATCCGGCCACAGGCGTCGACCAGCCCAGCGAGCGCAAACAGCGCCGCCTGCCAGACCACACCACCATGGCCGCCGTCATCACCTTCGCCGCTCAGCGCGGCCAACTGGGCCACGGCAAGGAAGGATCCTGCGCGCCCTACCTGTGGGCCGTCGCTGAGATCGCCTACACCTGCCGCCTGCGCGGCATCGAGGTGGCCACCCTCACCGAAGCCGCCGCCGACAAGGCCGGCATCCACACCAACCGACGCAAAGGCAGCCGCGACAACATCGCCGCCTGGTCACCCCGCATGCGCGCCGCGTGGGATTTCCTCATCACCCGCCGCGACGAGATCTGGGCCAGGAAGCGCCGGCCCGTGCCCATCCGCGCCGACCAGCGCCCGCTACTTGTCGCCATCGATGGCGGTCGCCTCAGCAAGAGCGCACTCGATACCGCCTGGCAACGCCTCATGCTGCTGGCCATCGAGCAGGGCATCATCACCGCCGAGCAGCGCTACGGCCTCCACGACCTCAAGCGCCGCGGCATCACCGACACCAAAGGCACCAGAGCCGACAAGCAGGAAGGCTCCGGCCACCGATCCGCCAACATGATGGACACCTACGATCTGAGCGTGCCGGTAGTGCCGGCCGCAGGAGAATGACCATGCAACGACTCGTGATTGCACTCACGCTGGCACTGGCCAGCGCTTACGTCACCGCCAGCGATACCGTACGCATCGACAGCCGCATCGTCACCACCGGCATGAGCACCGCCGAAGTCATCGACCGCGCTGGCCAACCCTCGCGCACCATCCAGCTTGAAAACACCTACGGCGCCGGCGTCGGCGAGCGCTGGGAGTATTACCGCGGCAAGAAGCAGTACAACGTGTGGCTACAGGGTGGCAAGGTCGTGAAGGTCAGCGAACAGTGAAAGCCACAGGCCTGCAGCCCGCACCACCAGCCGCGATCCGGGTCTCCCGGATTCCGCCACCAGGACTGACCGCGATACACCTGCCGAAACCCGAGCGCGAACTCATGGAGCGCGTCGCGCTCGAGGTGTGGGTGGCGATGGTCAACCAGGGCAGAAGCCTGCAAGACACCATCCTGGCCGTCTATCTCTCCGGGCTCAACCACGGCTATTCCGCCGCGCACGATTGACGCCTCGCGCCATCGGGTGCACCATTCCGTCGCCGCGGTCAGTCCCGCGGCCGGGTTTGAGAGCCCGAACAAGCGAGCGCGTAAGCGCCCATCGTCGATGCCGGCGCTTTTTTCATGCCTGCCGCTCGGCGGTGGGCGTGCTGTCCGCAGTTCTTTGGCGGACGGCGCGGGGCACCGCAAGGTGCGCCGGGTGCTCCTTCCCGGTCTCTCAACCCGCGTCGTCCGTCACCTCGGGTGAGAGCGGGTGACGGACTCCAATTACCAAGGAGTTCATCATGACCATCGACACGATCCCCGTTACATTCCGCAGTACCACCCTGACCCTGATCGACCACAGCGGCGAGCCGTACGTGGCGATGCGTCCCGTCGTCGAAGGCATGGGACTCGACTGGTCCACGCAAGGCCGGAAGCTGAGATCGAACTCGGCGCGTTGGGGGGTGGTCATAATGACCACCCCTTCCGGCAGCGGCGAGCAACAGGCCAACTGCATCCCACTCCGCAAGCTCCCCGGCTGGCTGTCCACCGTCAGTCCCAACCGCGTGCGGGCCGATCTGCGCGAAACCATCCTGGCCTACCAGCGCGAGTGCGACGACGTGCTCTGGCGCCACTGGAACGAGCGCCGCCTGCCGCCCGGCGCCGCGCCATCGGCCACCGGCCCCATCGTCTCCCCCGAGTTCATGGACGCCGGCCACCGCATGCGCGCCTGGGCCAAGGCCACCGCCATCGGCAGCAAGAGCGTGCCAGCGGTACCGGCCGAACTGCTCGACGGCGTCGTCGCCGACATGCTGTTCAGCCAGCGCTGGCTGGTCAGCTTCGACGGTCGCCTGAACATGGTGCTCACCCAGGTGCCCAACGGCGCGCTGGTCATCCGCCCGGACGAACTGCCGCAACTGATGGCCGATACCGGCAGCGTGTTCCGCGCCGACATGCCGGCCATCATTGATGCTGCGGTGAAGCGGCTGGCCGGCATCGCAGCAGACCGCAAACGCTGAATCAACACCCGTCCCGGCCGCTCCGGCGGCCGCGGCGGGTGCATCACCAGCGCCAGAACTTTATCCTGTCCGTCTACATTTCAGGCATGAATCACGACAACTCGGCGGCGAAATTTACCCCGAAACCGCCTGAATTTTCCCCGCAATTTTCCCCCGAGGCCATTTTAACCCCTGAGGAGCATGCCTAAGTCTTTGTTTCCATTGGTGCCGCTGCGCAGAATCGAACTGCGGACCTACTGATTACGAATCAGTTGCTCTACCAGCTGAGCTACAGCGGCACGTAGAGAGCCGCGCATGTTAGTGCGCCGGGCCCGGTTTGACAACCTGCTCCTGCACTCGCGCCTGAATCCAACGGGCAACGCACAAGGTGTCGCGATTGCGGGCAGGCGGGGTCAAGCCCGCTAAGGGCGTTCGGGATCTTGCATCCGCCCGCAAAAGCGCCTGAGCCACTGCGGCTATAATGTCGCGCCTCGCTCCACCTGAGGCATTCCCCATGCGTATTGTGGCCGAGGCGCTCACTTTCGATGACGTCTCGCTGGTCCCGGCTTATTCCAACGTGCTGCCGCGCGACGTCAGCCTGGCGACACGCTTCTCCAGCAAGCTGAAGCTCAACATCCCGATCGTTTCCGCGGCGATGGACACGGTCACCGAAGCGCGCCTGGCCATTGCGATGGCACAGATGGGCGGCCTCGGCATCGTGCACAAGAACATGAGCATCGAGCAGCAGGTCGCCGAAGTACGCAACGTCAAGAAGTACGAAGCCGGCGTGATCCGCGATCCGATTACGGTGCGGCCAAACACCAGCATCCGCGAAGTGATGCAACTGACGCGCAAACTGCAGATTTCCGGGGTGCCGGTGGTCGATGGCCCGGATCTGGTCGGCATCGTGACCAGCCGCGATCTGCGGTTCGAAACCCGACTCGATGAACCGGTCAGTTGCATCATGACGCCGAAGGAGCGCCTGATCACGGTGCGCGAGGGCGCCAGCGACGACGAAGTACTGGCCAAGCTTCATGAATACCGCATCGAAAAGGTACTGGTGGTCAACGACCAGTTCCAGCTGCGCGGCATGATCACGGTGAAGGACATTCAGAAGGCGCGCGACAACCCGGACGCCTGCAAGGACCCACAGGAGAGACTGTGCGTCGGTGCGGCTGTCGGCGTGGGTGGCGATACCGAAGCGCGAGTCGCGGCGCTGGTCGACGCCGGCGTCGACGTGCTGGTGGTCGACACCGCACACGGTCATTCGCAGGGGGTCATCGAGCGCGTGCAGTGGGTCAAGCGCAGCTTCCCGCATCTTCAGGTGGTCGGCGGCAACATCACCACCGGCGAAGCCGCATTGGCGTTGGTCGATGTCGGCGCCGATGGCGTCAAGGTCGGCGTCGGCCCAGGCTCCATCTGCACCACGCGCATCATCGCTGGCGTCGGCGTGCCGCAGATCACGGCGGTGTCGATGGTGGCCAAGGCGATCGGCCACACCGGCGCGGCGATCATCGCCGATGGCGGCATCCGTTACTCGGGCGATGTCGCCAAGGCGCTGGTCGCCGGCGCACACTGCGTGATGATCGGTGGCCTGTTCGGCGGCACCGAAGAAGCGCCGGGCGAAGTCGAGCTGTACCAGGGTCGCTCCTACAAGTCCTACCGTGGCATGGGCTCACTGGGCGCGATGCAGCGCGGCTCCAAGGATCGTTATTTCCAGGAAGACTCGGATGCCGACAAGCTGGTACCCGAGGGCATCGAAGGCCGCGTGCCCTATCGCGGCCCGCTGCGCAACATCGTGCATCAATTGATCGGTGGGCTGCGCGCGAGCATGGGTTATGTCGGCTGCTCGACGATCGACGCCATGCGCAGCGAGCCGAGCTTCGTGCGCGTGACCAATGCCGGCGTGCGCGAAAGCCATGTTCACGACGTGCAGATCACCAAGGAAGCACCCAACTACCGGCTCGACTGACATGAGGGATGCGCCCGACGAGCAGCCGCAGGCGGTCGAATCCGGTCCCTATCTCGCCGACAGCGACGGTGTGTACACGCGCGAACGTCGGGTCGAGCAGTGGCTGATGGTCGGGCTGTGCGTCGTCGGACTCGGGCTGATCACGTTCTTGCCGCTGTCGCTGCCGCAGCGCATGCAGGCGTCGTTGTCGCTGGTGGTCGGATGCGCGATCGGCAGTCTGGTCGCAACCTGGTGGCGCCGCCGCCGACCGCTGCCGCTGGTGTTGTTGCAGGACAATATCCTGCTGTGTTTCGCGCCCGGCCTGATGCCGAAGCTGCTGGCGCGCTTCCCGACCGAAGCGGTCACCAGCGTGGCGCTGTCGCCCTCGCCCGCCGGCATCCAGCTCGAGTGGCTGTTCCGTGGTGGCGAGCAGGGGCGCTTCACGCTGAGCCCCGACATGCGCCTGGCGCTGCCGTTGGCATTTTTCCTTTCAAACCGATTCGGAAGCCGATTCAAGGACCGATCATGAGCATCAACATCCACCAGGACCGCATCCTGATCCTGGACTTCGGCTCGCAATACACTCAATTGATCGCGCGCCGTATCCGTGAGATCGGCGTCTACTGCGAGATCTGGGCCTGGGATCACGATCCAACCGAGATCGCGGGCTTCGCGCCGCGCGGCATCGTGCTGTCCGGCGGACCGGAGTCGGTCACCGAGCCCGATTCCCCCCGCGCCCCGCAGGCGGTGTTCGACCTCGGCGTGCCGATCCTGGGCATCTGCTACGGCATGCAGACGCTGGCCGCGGAACTCGGCGGCCAAGTGGTTGCCGGCGACGAGCGCGAGTTCGGCCATGCCGCGGTGCTGCCGACGCATGCCTGCACGCTGCTCGATGGACTGTCCAACGACAACGAACAGCCGGCGCTGGATGTCTGGATGAGCCATGGCGATCGCGTGATCGCAGTGCCGCCCGGTTTCCGCGGCGTGGCATCGACGCAGACCGTGGCGATCGTCGCCATGGCCGACGAAGCGCGCCGCTGGTACGGCCTGCAGTTCCATCCCGAAGTCACGCATACCCGCCACGGCGACGAGATCCTGCGCCGATTCATCGTCGACGCCTGTGGCTGCGCCACGCTGTGGACCGCGGACCTGATCATCGACGACGGCATCGCGCGTGTGCGCGAGCAGGTCGGTAGCGACAACGTGCTGCTCGGCCTCTCCGGCGGCGTCGATTCGTCGGTGGTGGCGGCGCTGCTGCATCGCGCCATCGGATCACAACTGCTGTGCATCTTCGTCGATACCGGCCTGCTGCGTTACCAGGAGGGCGACCGGGTGATGGACTTGTTCGCCGAGCACATGCACCTGAACGTGATCCGCGTCGATGCGCGCGAACGCTTCCTCGGCGCGCTCGCCGGCGTCGACGATCCCGAAGCCAAGCGCAAGGTGATCGGCGGTTTGTTCATCGAGGTGTTCGAGGAAGAAGCGAAGCGCCATGGTGACGCCCGCTGGCTGGCGCAAGGCACGATCTACCCGGACGTGATCGAGTCGGCTGGGTCGAAGACCGGCAAGGCGCACGTGATCAAGTCGCATCACAATGTCGGCGGCCTGCCCGAGCGCATGCGTTTGCAGCTGGTGGAACCGTTGCGCGAGCTGTTCAAGGACGAAGTGCGCCGCCTCGGCGTGGCGCTCGGCCTGCCGCGCGAAATGGTCTATCGCCATCCCTTCCCCGGTCCCGGCCTGGGCGTACGCGTGCTCGGCGCAGTCACTCCGGCCGCGGTCGACGTGCTGCAGCGCGCCGACCACATCTACATCGAGGAATTGCGCAAGCATGCGCTGTACGACAAGGTCAGTCAGGCTTTTGCCGTGTACCTGCCGGTGCGCTCGGTCGGCGTCGTCGGCGACGCGCGTGCCTACGAGCCGGTGATCGCGCTGCGCGCGGTGGAAACCATCGACTTCATGACCGCGCACTGGGCCCACCTGCCGTACGACTTCCTCGGCTTTGTGGCCAACCGCATCGTCAACGAGGTGCGCGGCGTATCGCGCGTGGTGTATGACATCAGCGGCAAGCCGCCGGCGACGATCGAGTGGGAGTGAAGCAGGAAAACGGGAAAGGGAAAATGGAAAAGGGGAGATCAAGTGCAGCGACGGGCGAATCGACAGCTTGTCTGCTATTCGCCGCAAGCGACGCGACCCATTCCCGAACTTGCTGCACACCGCTTTCCCTTTTCCTTTTTCCTTTTCCCCTTTTCCTTCTCTCGTGATGCCCTCACACACCGACTGGATGCGCGAAACCCTGACTCTGGCGGATGCCGCCGAGGAATTGGGTGAGGTGCCGGTGGCGGCACTGGTGGTGCTCGACGGGCGCATCGTCGGTCGCGGTTACAACCGCAATATCGTCGACCGCGATCCGAGCGCGCATGCGGAGATCGTGGCGATGCGCGAAGCCGGCCGCGCGATCGGCAACCATCGTCTGGTCGGTGCAACGCTGTATTGCACGCTGGAACCCTGCCTGATGTGCGCCGGCGCGATGGTGCACGCGCGGTTGGCGCGACTGGTCTTTGCCGCCGATGATCCGAAGACCGGCGCCGTTGGCAGTGTTTTTGATGTGCTGTCGGACCCGCGCCACAACCATCAGGTGGAAGTGGTGCGCGGCGTGCTGGCGGTGGAATCCGGCGAACGCCTGCGGGCATTCTTCAAATCGAAGCGGGCGCAGGACAAGGAGCGCAGGAACAGTGGCTGACAGCAGCAAAGAGGGCATGGCGGACCGCCTGATCTGGATCGACCTGGAAATGACCGGTCTTGATACTGACAACGACTCGATCATCGAGATCGCGACGTTGATCACCGACAAGTATCTGGACGAACTGGCCGCCGGCCCGGTGTTGGCGATTGCAACGCCACTGGAACGCCTGCAGGCGATGGACGACTGGAATCGCAATCAGCACGGCAAGAGCGGTCTGTGGCAGCGTTGCCTGGAGTCGAAGGTGACGCTGGCGCAGGCTGAGGCGCAGACTCTGGAGTTCCTGCGCCAGTGGGTGCCGGAGCGCGCGTCGCCCATCTGCGGCAATTCGATCTGCCAGGACCGGCGCTTCCTGCACCGGCAGATGCCCACGCTGGAACGCTATTTCCACTACCGCAACCTCGACGTCAGCACGCTCAAGGAACTGGCGCGACGCTGGTCGCCGCAGGTGCTGGCCGGGGTGAAGAAGGAAGGCACACATCTGGCGATGGCGGATATCCGCGATTCGATCGCGGAGCTCAGGCACTACCGGCAGTTCATGGGCGTGCTCGGCGGCTTGTGATCCGCCTTTCTGTGGGAGCGGGTTCATCCCGCGAGCTTTTGGCAACCAGATCGCGGGATAAACCCGCTCCCACAAAAACCCGCTCCCACAAAAACCCGCTCCCACAAAAGCCCGCTCCCACAAGAGCCTCCCTGGGTGACCCGAGTCAATCGGAAGGCTCGAATTTGTATCCCACCCCGTAGATCGAGCGGATCGGGTCGCTGCCGGCGGCGACGTCCTCGAACTTGCGACGCACGTTCTTGATGTGGCTGTCGACCGTGCGATCGGACACCACGCGATGGTCCATGTACAGCTGCTCCAGCAGTTGCGCGCGCGACAGCACGCGGCCGGGACGCTGCGCCAGCGCTTTCAGCAAGCGGAACTCGACCGGCGTCAGCTCCAGCTTTTGACTACGCCAGCGCGCCTCGAAGCGCTCGTCGTCGAGTTCCAGCTCAACGCCGGGCGCATCTGGCGCGGCGCTCTGCCACGCTTGCGAACGCCTGAGCAACGCGCGCACGCGGGCGACCACTTCGCGCGGGCTGAACGGCTTGCAGATGTAGTCGTCGGCGCCGATGTCGAGGCCGAGCAGGCGATCGATCTCCTCGACACGCGCGGTCACCATGATGATCGGCAGCGTCGATGTACGCCGCACCTCGCGGCAGATGCTCAGCCCATCGGTGCCCGGCAGCATCAGATCGAGCAGCAGCAGGTCGGGCGTCGATCCGCGCAGCGCCGGCAACGCATCGTCGCCGTGAAACAGCAGTTCGACGCTGGCGCCTTCGGCGAGCAGGTAGTCGCGCAGCACTTCGGCGAGCTTGCGCTCGTCCTCGACGATCAGGATCCGCTTGCCCAGAAGTTGGCTCATTCTTTCGGCCACTCGATGCGCATTCTCAAACCACCCAGCGACGAGGGCTCGGCGACGATGGTTGCGCCGTGGGCTTCAACGATGCGCCGGGATATCGCCAGACCCAGGCCGGCACCGCCCGCCGCTCGACTGCGCGAGGCGTCAACCCGGTAAAGCGGCTCGAACAGCCGCGGCAGCGCGTCGGTCGGCACGCCGGGCGCCGAGTCGTCCCAGAGGATGCGCCAATGCGTCCCGGCATCTGCCAACGAGATGCGCACCTGGCCGCCGGCATCGGTGTAGCGGCAACTGTTTGCGCACAAATTGGCGAACAACTGGCGCGCGCGGTCGCCGTCGGCGCGCACCTTGGCGCCCGGCGCGAGATCCGAATCGAGCGTCAACCCGGCGTCGACGAACGCCGCGGCGCAGGTCTCGAGAGTCTCGCCGAGCAACAAGGACAGATCGATCGGCTCGAAACGGTAGGCCAGCGCACCGGCATCGGCGAGCGACAGCTGGTACAGATCTTCGACCAGCCGCGACAGACGCTCGGTCTCCGCACTCAGCGAGCGCACGGCGCCGTCGTCAAACTTGCGGATGCCATCCTCGAGTGCGTCCAGTTCGGCGCGCATGACCGCGATCGGCGTGCGCAGTTCGTGGCTGATCTCCGCGGTCCAGCGCTGGCGCGCATCGCGATTGCGTTGCAGCGCCGCGGCCATCGCATCGAAATCGCGACCCAACTCGCCTATCTCGTCGCTGCGTTCGCTGGCCACCCGCGCCGCGTAGTCGCCATTGGCGATGCGCCTGGCGCGATCGGCCATCCAGCGCAGCGGCGCCACCAGACGCCTGGCGAACACCATCGACGCCACGATCGCCAGGGCCAGTGCCAATAGCGCCGTGATCACGCCGGAAGTGAGCTGGGAGCGCGCAAACTCGAGATCCCAATGGCTCTCCAGACGTGGCAATGGCTGGATCACCAGACTGCCGATGGCACGCCCCTCCAGTTCGATCGGCAGATGCACGGCCTCGGGCCAGGGCAACGGTGGCCCGATGACCCGCTCGCCGGCCGCGTCATACAGGGCGTAACGACGTCGCGGTCCGTCGCCATCGCGGGCACCGGGCGGCACCAGCGCACCCGGCCGCAGCGGCGGTGGGTCAGCGCGCGGTCCGCCCGGAAAAGGTCCTCGACCGGGGCGCGGCGCATGCTCCGGCGGCGGCCGATCGAACCCGCGCTCGCTGCCGCCCTGATCGAGCAGCCAGCGAAAACGCATCGGATTCGCCCGCAGGCGCTGCCAGCCGCCCGCCTCGCGGTATTCACCCGCGAAGGCGGGAATCAACCGCTGAGCGCGCTCGCGATCGACCTGATTGACGTAATCGAGCAGTCCGCGGCGAAAGGTCTGCTGCTGGACGACGAGCATGGTCGCCACCGCCAGCAACGTCGCCAGCGCGGTCACCATGAATATCCGATGCCAGAGTTTGATGCGGAGCATGCGACGGACGTTAGCGCGTCGCACGCAGCCAGGACAGACATGCGCGCGGGATTCCTTGGAATCTCCACAAAGTCGCAGGGGTGGGTGCAGGACAGCTTTTGTGGGTCCAGACTCCTCTGGACGCTGTTGCTTCGCTCCAGGGAGGGGCGTCCAGACAAGTCTGGACCCACATAAGCCACGGCATTTGCAAAAGCGAGTGCGTACACGAGTGCTCTTGTAGGTCCAGACTTGTCTGGACGCTATTGCTTAGCTCCAGGGAGGGGCGTCCAGACAAGTCTGGACCCACAGAAGCTGAAGCCGATACAGAAGCGTCCAGTCAAGTCTGGACCTAACAGAAGCGCAGACGTCCAGACCACAGCGGGCCCGGCGCCATCGATCCGGTTACTTCATTCGCGCCCGCAAGGTCCTGGCCAAGTCGCCCAGGCCCAGACCTCGATCGCGCAGCAGCACCAGCAGATGAAACACCAGGTCCGACGCCTCGCCGAGCAGTTCGTCGGAACCCTGGGCGACGGCAGCCAACGCGGTCTCGACTCCCTCTTCGCCGACCTTCTGCGCGATGCGCCGGGTGCCGGCATCGAACAGTTTGGTGGTGTAACTGCCTTCGGGACGTTCCCGATGGCGCTGTTCGACCAGCCGGCTCAACTCGCCGAGAAAGGCGATTTCCGGGCCCGGGAAGTCGCCGAAGCAGGTGGTGGTGCCGTTGTGGCAGGTCGGCCCGTGCGGACGCGCAAGGATCAGCAAGGTGTCGCCGTCGCAGTCGACGCTCAGCGAGTGCAGCACGAGCAGATGACCGCTGCTCTCGCCTTTGGTCCACAGCCGCTGCTTGCTGCGGCTGTAGAAGGTCACGTGCCCGCTGTCGACGGTCGCCGCAAGCGCCTCGGCGTTCATGTAGCCGAGCATCAGCACCAGGCCGCTGTCGACGTCCTGGACGATGGCCGGGATCAGGCCCTTGGACCAGTCGATGTCGGCAGGAATTGCGAGTGGGGTCATCGGGTTGAGCCTTGGTCGGTCAGGTCGTGCGGGGAATGTGGATCAGAGAAGGCGGGACGCCCGTCCTGCAAACGCTCGCTCCGCAGTATCGAGAGTGTCGTGGTGGTCGGCAGATCACGGACGAATCGCGATGCCGCGGGCAATCAATTCGCGCTTCAGGTCGGCAATGGCGATCTCGCCGGAATGAAACACGCTGGCGGCGAGCGCGCCGTCGACATCGGCTTGTTCGAACACGTCGCCGAAATGCACGACGCTCCCCGCGCCACCCGAAGCGATCAGCGGCACCTTGCAGACGGCGCGTACGGCCTGCAACTGCGCAATGTCGTACCCTTTGCGCACTCCGTCGACGTTCATGCAGTTGAGCACGATCTCGCCGGCACCACGTCGCTGCACCTCGACCACCCAGTCGAGCGTACGTCGCGCCAGTTCGCGCGCCTTGTCGGGATCGCCGCTGTACTGATTGACGCGGTATTCGCCAGCGAATTCGCGACTGTCGATGCCGACGACGATGCACTGGACCCCGAACTCGGCCGACAGCGCGTCGATCAGATCAGGACTTTCCAGCGCCGGGGAATTCACCGAGATCTTGTCGGCGCCGGCATGCAGCACCGCACGCGCGTCGGCGACGCTGCGAATGCCGCCGGCGACGCAGAACGGGATGTCGATCGCACGCGCCACGCGCTCGACCCAATCGCGGTCGACGCTGCGCCCTTGCGGGCTGGCGGTGATGTCGTAGAACACCAGTTCGTCGGCGCCGGCATCGCGATAACGCAGTGCCAGATCGAGGATCCCGCCGATCACCTTGATGTCGCGGAACTGCACGCCCTTGACGACATGGCCGTCGCGCACATCGAGACACGGAATGATTCGGCGGGCGATCACGTCATCGCGTCCTGCAGCGTGAAGCGACCGTCGAGCAAGGCCTTGCCGATGACGACGCCGGCAACACCGATGCGCCGCAACGCGGCCAGGTCTTCGAGACCCTGGACACCACCCGATGCGAGGATCGCCGCCTGCGGCGCGAGCGCCCGCAGTTCGCGATACAGGTCCACATTGGGACCGGCCAGCATGCCGTCGCGGTCGATGTCGGTGACCAGGAAGTGAGCGAAGCCCTGCGCCGTGAATCGCGCCAGCAGCACGCTCAGCGCGACGCTCTCGAGAGTCTTCCAGCCTGCAGTGGCGACACGAAACACGCCGTCGCCGTCGACCCGTGCATCCAGCGCCAGCGTCAGGCTGTCGCCGCCGTAACGCCAGCGCAGCGCTTCGACCAGGTCGGGCTCGCGCACGGCCAGGCTGCCGACTACCACACGCGAGACGCCGGCGTCGACGAAACGCTTGAAGTCGTCTTCGCTGCGCACGCCACCACCTGCTTGCACCTGCATCGACACACGGGTGGCGATGGTTTCGATGGCAGACAGATTGGCGCTGTCGCCCGAGCGCGCGCCGTCCAGATCGACCACATGCAGCCAGGTCGCGCCAGCGTCGGCGTAGCTTTGGGCCAGTTCCAGCGGGTCGAGCTCATAGCGCTGCTCGCGATCGTAGTCGCCTTTCTGCAGGCGCACGACGCGACCGCCGCGAAGATCGATTGCGGGATAGATCAGCATCGGGCGAGCGTCTCCAGATCGAGTTTGAGGAAGTTGTCGAGCAGCCGCGCGCCCACTGCCGCCGAGCGCTCCGGATGGAACTGCGCGCCCATGAAATTGCCGCGCGCGACGATTGCCGAGAATGTGCTGCCGTGCTCGCAGGCCATCAAGGTCAGATCGCTCTCGGCGACGGCGAAGCTGTGCACGAAGTAGGCGTAGTCGCGTTCGCCGAGACCCTCCACCAGCGGGTGCGAACGGCGCGGTATCAGCGCATTCCAGCCCATATGCGGGATGCGCACGCCCGGGGACTCGGGGAGGCGGCGGACAGTGCCGGGGAGGATGGAGAGGCAGCGGACGGCATCCAGAGCGGGGCTGGGGACTGGGGGCTGGGGCGTGCGCTCGGGCAGCGATGCCTTCGGGTTGACTTGAGGCGTTGCTGAAAGAAATCCCGCACCCTCGGCACCCGGTTCCTGCGCCCCAGCCCCCAGCCCCCAGCCCCGCTCCTGCACT